>CANHJG010000145.1 GCA_947461205.1 Opitutia bacterium | reverse complement strand
TTCGACTTCGGCCGTGAGGCGAACCTTGCCGCTCTCGAAGGGAATGACGGCGAGGTTGGCGGTGAGGCTGTTGGTCTTGTTGTATTCGAAGGCGCGCTGGCTCTTGCTGTTTTCCCAGGAGCCGACGACGCGCAACGCGGCGCTCTTGGAGATGACCGTGTTGTTGTCGAGGAGGGCGCGGTTCACGCTGTCCGATCCGGCCGTGTAGCTGACGGTGGTCGGGATTTTGGCGAACGAAGGCTGCTTGGTGACGTAGTTGATGACGCCGCCGGGATAGCCAGCACCGAAGAAGACGGAGGCGGGGCCTTTGACGACTTCGATGCGGTCAACGTTGTTCACGTTGTAGCCGATGTAGCGGGAGACACCGTTGCGGAGGAGCGAGTTGACGCCGAAGCCGCGGAGGGTGAAGCCGCCCTGAGGGGTAGCGGAGTTGGCGGGGCGGGCCATCGCGAAGCGATTGTCGCCGGAGCCGGAGGAGGTGTAACGGAAGATGTCGGTGATTGAACGGATGTTCGAATCATCGAGAAAATCCTTCGTCATGACGGAGATCGAGATCGGCGTGTTTTGGATCGGCATGCCGATGCGGGTCGCCGTGGCGGAGTTGGTCTTCAGGTAACCGTAGTCCTTGTCTTCGGAGACTTGGAACGGCGAGAGGACGGCGACGCCTTCGTCCGTCGTGAGACGGGCTGCGGCCGGAGCGGCCGGGGCCTTGGCGGCGGTGGGCGCAGCGGCGGGGGCCTTGGGCGCGGCGGGGGCGGCTTTGCCCTCGATTTCGGCCAGGCGTTTGCGGAGCGCGGCGTTTTCATCCTGCAAGCGACGCAGGGCGTCGCCGGCGGGGGCTTGAGCGAAGACCGTGCTGGCGGCGACGGAGGTCGCCAAGCACAGACTTACGAGTTTTTTGGCACGGTCGAGTGAGCTCGACGGGTTTGGTGTTGTCATGGTTGTGTGGTTGGGGATTTCGGGTTCCCGCAGGCGATGGCCCGCGAGGGTTGACCAAAAAGTGGGAAGGAAAACAGAGAGGGGAGTGCGGCCTAGGCGCCGTGGGCGGGGGTGGCTTCGATGAGGGTGGGGGAGACCGTGATGCCGACGCGGCCAGTGGCGCCGGGGTTTTCGATGCGCCACATGAGGTGGTCGACGACTTTCCGCACGAGCGTGGGCAGGTTGATATCGACCGCGGCCGGGAGGTGATCGAGGTTGTGGTAGATGACGGGATTAAAATTACCGAGGACGGCGTCGAAGTCGCGGCCGGCCTGCTGACCGGCTTCGCGCAGGGCGCGGAAGAACGAGCCGCAAAAATGATCGACCGGGATGTAGAGGCCGCTCGGGCGCGGTTTGGCGGCGAGGAAGCGGCGGACGAGGTTGTCGCTTTCGGCGTTGGCGTTGATTTGGTCGAGGTAACTCACGCCGGGATTCGGCTGACCCAAAATGGGGTGGACGTGGAGGCCGATCTCGCCGGCGTGTTGCACGAAGGCGCGGATGCGGCGGGCGATGGCGCTGTAGTCGGGATCGGTCGAGATGACTGCGACGGATTTGTGGCCGCGGCGCTTGAGGTAATCGGCCGCGATCTGGCCGTTTTCCTCGTTATGGGGTTCGATGAAGTCGCAGCCGATGGTGGTGGAGCGCCGCGTCATGAACCAGACGTGGGGGAGGTGGCCGAGGCGGGCCAGGCAGGCGGGGGAAGGCTCCATCCCTTGGATGATGAGGCCGTCGAGTTTGGCCTCGGCGAGGCGGCTGGGGAGTTCGTCCGGGGTGTTGGAGAACAGTACGCTGAGGTCGACCCGGTAGCGCGGGTTGCCCGACTGGATCTGGAGCAACTGGTCCTGAAACCAGTTCAGGCTGGGATTGTTGGATTTGGCGCCGACGAACCAGACGCCGATTTTACGCAGGTCGGGCTTGCGGGCCTTGGGCCCGCGGCGGCGTTCGAGGGGCGCGGGGTGGTAGTTGTGCAGGCGCATCACAGCCTGGATCCGCGCCAGGCTCACCGGGGCGACGATGGCCGGCTGGTTGATCGCACGGGAAACCGTGGCCGGGGAGACCTTCGCTTTTCTGGCGATCTCAGCAATCAACATGGGGGTGAGGCAGGGCGGTCGAGTGAAACTTTCAGAATTAAGGATGAAAAGGGGTGAAAGGCGTCAAGCGTTTTGAAAGGTGGGGGGAAGATTGCAGCAGGGTGCAGGAGTGCGAAAAAGGAGCCCCACGGCGGTTGGGAAACCGCGGCTCCGTTGGGTCAGCGGAGGAGGGCGCGGCGCCAGGCGCGGAGGAGTGCGAAGAAGGAGCCCCACGGCGGTTGGGAAACCGCCGCTCCGTTGGGTCAGCGGCGGAGGGCGCGCCGCCAGGCGCGGAGGAGTTCGGTGCGGGCGCGGACCGCGTCGGGCCAGGCGTGTGGGTCGGTGCTGACGTGGTAGCCGTGACTCATGCCGAGTTCGGGACAGACCCAAAGCTCGTTGCCCGGGCGGGGGCCGGCTAGCCAGCAGGCGAACAGGTCTTCGGCGAACGCGAGGTAGTCGCGAAACTCGGGCGTGAGGGCGCCGCGGCCGTTGGTCACGGGCACTTGGCAGTGCTGGCTGTTGAAGGGGCGCAGGTGAAACATCTGCGAGTGCTGGATGAGTTTGGGCCACACGAGGAGGCGGGCGGAGTAGTCGGCCGGCATCATGTGTTTGGAGACGGCGAAGTGGGAGTGGTCCCACGTGACGGGCAGGAGCTCCCCGGTGGCGCGGCGATAGAGGCGGGCGATCTCGGCGAATTTCTCGGGTGTCTCGGTCGCGGTGTCGCGGTGGGTCTCAAGGTGCACGGAGACGCCGAGGGCGCGGGACCTGCGGATAAGTTGGACGGCGACGCGGGCGGCGGTGGCGGGCGGCGTGTCGTGATTGAGCAGCTGGAGGTTGATGAAACGGACGCCGAGATCGCGCTGGGCGATGAGGCGGGGCAGGGCGTCGGCGACGCTCTTGGCGTCAAAGCCGCTCATGAGGCGCAAGCCGAGGTCGTCGGCGAGGGCCTTCAGCTCGGGGGTGATGAAGGCGCAGACGCCGTCGAAGCCGGCGGCGCGGATGGCACGGAGCTTTTGGGCTGCGGACCACTCACGGCGCGGGGTGGGCCAGCCGATCATCGACCAGGTGGTCGCACACATGACGAGCTGGGGGGGCGGGGATTTGGCTTTCATGAATGAAATGAAAAAACATGAAAACGGTTATTGAATTTCAGGACAGCGCCAGCTTATTCCCGAGCGTGCGTCGTTCGGCAGCGGTGTCGGCGTTGCGCGACCCGGAGTATGTCCGAAACCCCCTTCACCCAACGCGCCTCGTGGATTTGGTCCGCGGAGGCTACTCATGCCTCGCCGGCGCCCGATGCGGCCACGCCCTCGCATTACCAAGTGCGGCTATTTCGGCGGACGTTTGGGGTGGCGGACGCGAAGGCGGCGCGACTTGAGGTGCACGTGTCGGGGGACAGCCGGTATTTGTTTTTCTGCAACGGGGAGTTGGTGGGGCGCGGCCCCGCCAAGGGCGATGTGAACCACCACTTTTACGAGAGCCTCGATCTGACATCGCGGCTGCGGCCGGGGCGGAATGTGCTCGCGGCGCTGGTGCTGGACATGTCGCGGGTCGCGCACCGGCCGACGCAGCTCGGTGCGCCGTGCTCGGTGATGACGTATGCGGGTGGATTTGTGCTCGATGGGGTGGTGCGCGGTGCCGGTGAGGGTGGGGCGGGCGCGGTGGAGGAAGACGTGTCGACCGACGTCCGATGGAAGGTCGCCGTGGACACGGCGCACCGGTTTCAGAACGAGGCTACGACGTTCGAGGGGTACCAGGGGTATTTTGAGCACCGCGTGTCGCGATTGATCCCGTCCGGCTGGACGGCGGTGGAGTTCGACGATGCCAGCTGGCCGGCGGCGACGGTGCTCTATAAGGCGGAGTTGCTCGCGAATCGGCGCGATCCGACGAGCCCGTATGGGCTGGTGCCGCGGATGATTCCGGCGCTGGAAGAAAGCGCGCTGGGCGCGCCCTTTCAAGAGGTGTTTTTGTCGGGGGGCGGCGAGGCACCCGGGGCGTGGCGAGCCTTGGTGGAGCAAGGGCAGGCGCTGAGCGTGCCGCCGCGCACGACGGTGGAGGTGATGGTCGATGTCGGCGAATTGACGACGGGCTTTCCGCAGGTGGCCACGACGGGCGGAGCCGGGAGCACGGTGTTGCTTACCTATGCCGAGGCGCTGCGGCTGCCGTGGGGCACGCCGGGGGCGAAGCTCCTCGGGCGGCAGCAACCGCTGGCGAACCTGGCGTCGCATTTTGCAGACGAGAGCACGGGGTGGACCTTTGACCGGCGTGGGAAGATCTCCGGTTGGCGCGACCGCTGGGAGCCGGCGGGGAATGCGGGCGCGACGCCGGCAGTATCGGGAGAAACGTTCGAGCCGCTCCACTGGCGGGCGTTTCGGTATATCGGGATTGCGGTGACGACGGGGGATGAGCCGTTGGAGATCCGGGCTCTGGGGTATCGGTTCACGGCGTATCCGTATCACGTGGCGGCGGAGTTCGCGTGTTCGGACGCGCGGCTGGAGCGGATCTGGCGGGCGGCGTTGCGGACGATGCGACTGTGTTCGCACGAAACGTTCGAGGACTGTCCCTACTACGAGCAGATGCAGTATGCGGGCGACACGATGATCACGTCGAAGCTCGCGATGCTGACGACGGGCGACTACCGGCTGACGAAGCAGGCGCTGTATCATTTCGATTGGTCGCGGTTGTCGGACGGGCTGACGCAGAGCCGGTTTCCCTCGCGGCTGGTGCAGATCATTCCCTCGTGGTCGCTGCACTGGATCACGTGCGTGCGCGATTACGTGGCGTGCTCAGGGGATGTTGCGGTGCTGCGGGACCTGCTGCCGGGATTTCGGGCGGTGCTGGATTGGTTTCGGCGGCACGGGGAGGCGGACGGGTTGCCGGCGAAGCTGCCGTATTGGAATATCACCGACTGGTGTCCGTGGTGGCCGCGCGGGGTGGTGCCGGGTTCGGACACCGGGCCGACGTGCATCATTTCGGCGCAGTATATCGTCGCGCTGGATGAGACGGCGGGGCTGTGCCGGCTGATCGGACGGGAACGGGAAGCGGCGGAGTTGATGGCGGAGGCGGCGCGGTTGCGGACGAGCCTGCACGCGCGCTTCTGGTCAGAGGCGGAAGGCCTGTATTTCGACCGGCCGGGCGGGCCGGAGATCAGCCAATACGGGAACGCGTGGGCGGTGGTATGCGGGGCGGCGGGCGCGCGGGAGCGGGCGATCTTGCTGAAGCGTTTTCCGCACGACGAGCAGTTGGCGCCGGGATCTTTTTTCTGGTGGCACATCGGATTTCGCGCGTTGGCGGAGTGCGGCGGTTACGATCGGATGCCGGAGTTTCTCGGCCCCTGGCACGAGTCGGTCGAAGCGGGGCTCGATACGTTTGTGGAGGAGAACAGCTATTGGCGGTCGCTGTGCCATGCGTGGAGCGCGCATCCGGCGATCGAGTTTTTGACGCGGGTGCTCGGCGTAACGTCGACGGCGCCGGGGTTTGGGGCGATCGCGGTCGAGCCGCGGAGGTGCGGTCTCACGCACGCGAGCGGGAAAGTCTGCACGCCGCGCGGGCCGGTCGCGGTGGCCTGGCGGTGCGAAGGCGGACAGTTTTTCCTCGAGATCGAGGCGCCGCGGGACACGCCGGTGCGTGTGACGATGCCCGACGGCACGACCCGGGAATTCGGCGGCGGGCGCTGGACGGAAAGCGTGACGGTCGCATGAGTGCGGCGCTCCGACTTGAACCCGAAGGCCCGGGAGCGGTGCGCGTGCAGCGGGCGGACGGCGGGCTGTTGTGGCGGTATGTCTTTGCGCCCGGCACGCCCGCGAACGAATCGCCGCGGCCCTATGCCCATCCGGTGTGCTCGCCGGCGGGCGAGGTGCTGACAAATTTTCGGCCGAACGACCATGCGTGGCACCATGGGCTGAGCCTGACGCTCACGCGGGTGGGGGAAACCAATTTCTGGGGCGGTCCCTCGTATCGCGCGGCGGACGGCTACCAGTGGCGGGACGACCACGGGGTGCAGATTCACCGGGCGTGGCACGTCTGCACGGCGGAGCGGCTGGAGGAGGCGGTGGACTGGTGTGAGCCGCGGTCCGGGCGCGAGCTGTTGCACGAGCGCCGCACGCTGGTGACGACGGCGGGCGAGGCGGAGTGGGCGTTGCGTTGGACGAGCGAACTGTTCAACGCTTCCGGGCATGATCAGGCGCTCGACCACTACGAATCGCTCGGCGGTCTGGCGGGCTCGCACTATACTGGGCTGCAATTCCGCGGAGCGCGGGACCTGCTCGACGAGCACGGCGACGGGCGCATCGGGATCACGGGCGACGGCGGGCGCGCGGGCGAGGCGGCGGTGCATGGGGCCGAGGCGGAGGCGGTGGAGTGGCACTGCCAGCACGACGGCACGCTGCGGCGGACGCGCATCCGGTTTGAGAATCTCTCGGGGGCGATCCCCTGGTTTGTGCGCGCAAAAAATCCGTTGGCCGCATTTTCGTTTCACCGCAGCACGCGCGTTCTGCCGGCCGGGGCGACGCTGCGGCTCGATCACCGGCTGACTTTCACCTCCTTATGAACCTCGACCGAAAAACGTTTCTGCGCCGCGTGGGTTTGGGTGCGATGGGCTTGGCGGCAGGGGCGTCGGCGGCGGGCGAGTCGCGCGCGGCGGCCGCGTGGCCGGTGTTTGCCGAACGCGATCCCGAACCGTTTTGGGCAGCGATCCGCGCCCAGTATTTGCTGAAGCCGGGTTTCGCCTATCTGAACACCGGCGGGCTCGGACCGGCGGCGGGGCCGGTGCTGGAGGTTTACGAGAAGACGGCGCGGCGGCTGCAGGAAAAATCCGAGACGGGCCACGGGCTGTTTGCCGAGGCCAGGAAGGTGCTGGCGCGGTTTCTCGGGGCGGAGCCGGTGGAGATTTCGTTTGTGCGCAACGCGACGGAGGGCAACGGGATCATCGCGGCCGGGCTCGCGCTGAAGGCGGGCGACGAGGTGATTTTCGACGATCATGCGCATCCGGGCGGGGCGTTTCCCTGGATCAACCAGCACAAGCTGCGCGGGGTGGTCGTGCGCACGTTTGAGCCCGATCTGGCCGATGCCGCGGGCAATCTGGCGCGAATCGCGGCGTTGATCACGCCGCGCACACGCGTCGTGCAGGTGTCGCACGTGACGGCGCCGACGGGCATCGTGCTGCCGGTCGCGGCGATCGCCGCGCTGTGCCGCGCGCGCGGGATCTGGTTTCATATCGACGGGGCGCAGTCGGCGGGGATGTTTCCGTTTTCGTTGCACGCGATCGGCTGTGATTCGTTTGCCACAAGCGGGCACAAGTGGATCGGCGGGCCGCATGAGACGGGGGTGCTGTTCATCCGGGGGGAGAAACTGGAGGAGGTCGCGCCGACGATGGTGGGGGCCTATTCGAGCGATCAGGCGGATCTTGCGATGGCATTGCCGTACGTGGCCGGCACGCACCGGCACGAGTATGGCACGCGCAATGCGGCGGCGGTCGTGGCGTTGGCGGCGGCGGTGGAGACGCAGGAGCGCATCGGGCGCGAGCGGATCGCCGCCCGCGGCCGCGCGATGGTGGCGCGGGTGCGGGCGGGGATTGCGGCGTTGCCCGATCTGGAAATTCTCACGCCGGTGAATCCGGAGCTGAGCGCGTCGATGATCGCATTTCGCACGCCGCGGCTCGCCTACGACAAACTGTTCGGGCGGTTGTTAAGCGAGCATCAGCTGCGTTGCCGGCCGGTGTCGGAGCAGCAGCTCAATGCGGTGCGGGTCTCGACCCACCTGTGCAACGGGCTGGACGAGTGCGACCGCCTCGTGGCGGGCCTGACCGCGATCCTGAAGAAAACGTGATGCGCGCGTTACTGCACTTCCACGATCATCTCGATTTCGACGACGGCGCCGCGGGGGAGCGAGGCCAGGCCGAGGGCGGCGCGGGCGTGTTTGCCGCGGTCGCCGAAGACGGCGACGAGCAGATCGGAGCAGCCGTTGATGACGGCGGGCTGCGCGGTGAAGGCGTCGGTGCCGTTGACGAAGCCGCTGACCTTCACGATGCGTTTCACTTTCGAGAGGTCGCCGATCTCTTTTTTGAGGGAGGCCAGGAGTGCAAGGGCGGTGGTGCGGGCGGCGGCGTTGGCGGTCTTTTCGTCGATGTCCTTGCCGACTTTGCCGGCGATGACTTTGCCCTCGGCGTCGTAGGGGAGATGGCCGGACAGGAAGACCAGATTGCCGGTGCGGACGGCGGGCACGTAGTTGGCGATGGGTGGGTTGGTCACGGGCAGCGCGAGACCGAGGGCGGCGAGTTTCGCCTCGGGGGAGGCGGGGGTTTCGGCGGCGCCGAGCGACGCGAACGAGACGAGGGCAAGGAAGAGGAAACGACGCATAGGGGCAGCACGTTGAATTTATGATCATCGCGCGACGACTTTATTTTGCAGCGGGGTTGATTTTGGCCGCCAGTGCGGGCGGGGCGGAGCTGGCGCATGAGCTGTATGTGTGCGCGAATGTGAGCGGGCAGGGCAGTGTGATGGGTCGGAGCGGAGCGCTGCTGAGCGGGCTTTACCGTTCGGCGGACCGCGAAAATTTTGAGCATCTGGGGCCGCACCACATCCGCACGTTTTCGGTGGCGCACGATCCGAGCGATCCGGCGCGGCTCTACATCGCGTTGCTCGAGGGGGTACTGCGCACGCCGGACCGCGGGAAGACGTTTCGGATCGTGACGGGCTGGGACATGACGGAGGCGAAATCCATTGCCGTGGACCGCCAGCGGCCGGAGGACGTTTATGCGGGGATTCCCGATGGCATTGCCGTTTCCCGGGACCGCGGGCAGACGTGGAAACGGATGAACGCAGGGATCCGGCGGGCCTACACGGAATCAATTCTGGTCGATCGGACGGCCGCCGGCCGCGTGCTCGCGGGCACCGAGCAAGGCATCTATCTCACCGAGGACGGTGCGCGCACGTGGCGGCTCGTGCAGCCGACCGAAAAAGTCACCTACAGCCTGCGGCAGTCGCCGCACGACCCGAAGGTTTTCCTGGCTGTCACGTCGAGCGACGGGGCGTTGTGGTCGGCGGACCGGGGCGTCACGTGGACGCGGGTCGCGGGCGTGCCGAGCGACCGCACGCTGCACAACGGCGAGTTCGATCCCCGCGATGTTCGCCGGTTGGTTTACTGCGGTTGGGGTGCCGGGGTGCAGGTTTCGGAGGACGGCGGCAAGACGTGGGTCGACCGGACGGCTGGCCTGCCGAAGCGCGAGGTGTGGAAGGTGGCGATCGATCCGGACCTGCCTGATCGGATTTACGCGGCGCCGTATCTGGAGCCGTTGTTCGCGTCGGACGACTTTGGCCGTACGTGGCGCAAACTGCAGTGGGAAAAAGCGACCGTGTTCGACCTCGTGTTTGTGCCGCGGAAATGACCATGAAAATTTATCCTGTTTTTTCCGCGATCATCGTGTGGGCGACGGCCGTGGTCGGACTGCGCGCGCAACCGTCTTTTACGGCTCCGCCGCCGTCGACGGTGCCGGTGGAGGATCCGGCGATGCGGCGCGACCAGTATTTGGCGCGTCGGATGGAGGCGTTGCGGTGGCGGGCGGACCGGGCGACGCCGGGTGAGCCCACCAAGCTGGGGCTCGCGGAGATCGCGGCCAAGCTGGCGCTGCGCGAAGATGCGGCGGCGTGCTCCGCGCGGCTGATCGAACTGATGAAGAAACCGTCGGCGGACATGTTTTGGATGTTTCCGGTGACGTGCATTGCGTATCTCGGCCGCGACCAACTGACGGCCGAGGCCCGGGCGGCGATCCGCGAGGCGTGGCGCACGTATTATCCGCTGCGCGGCGACACGGAGAACCACTGGGTGATGTACTACACGACGATGCATCTGATGGCCCAGCTGTGGCCGGGCGAGGGCGAGGACCGCTGGTTCAACGGGAAGACCTCCGCGGAAATTTCCGTGGAGTCGCGGGCGTGGTTGCTGCACTGGATGGAGCTGGCGACGACGATCGGGCAGGGCGAATACGACTGCACGCACTATCTCGGCGAGTATTCGATCCCGATGTTATTTTTGGCGACGTGGGCGCAGGACCCGGAGATGCGGCAGCGCGGCAAGATGATGCTCGATTGGGTCATGGCGGATTTTGCCGTGGAGACGCTGAACGGTACGTATATCGGGTCGCACGCGCGGACGGATGACACGACGGTGTTGGAGAAATGGAACGCGCTGTCGTCCTATTTTGCGTGGCAGATGCTGGGGAATTGCCCGGCGCCGGAGAGCTACGGCGGCTGGGGGATTTATTTCGCCGCCGTGGCCGACCACTATGAGCTGCCGGAGGTGATCTACCGGATCGGCACGGACCGCAGCGGCGCCTACACGCACCTTGAGCGCAAGCGCACGCGGCATCGTTGGCGCAACAGCGACGTGAGGAATGCGCCGGTTTACAAGACGAGCTATGTGACGAAAGACTATGCGCTCGGCTCCGATCAGGGCGGTCTGCTGCAGCCGATCCAACAGCACTCTTGGGACCTGACGTGGGCCGTGCCCGATCCGCGCGGCGTGCACAACACGATCTTCTCGGTGCAGCCGTTCTATGGGGCGGAGGAGCTGATGATGTATTTCACGGAGATGCCGGATTACATGCCGGGGGCGGTGACGTTTCAGGGGAAGCCGACCTACATCGCGGAGAGCAAGCTCCTCGGGGGATCACCGTATGAGCAGATTTTTCAGCAGGATGATGCGTTGATTTCGTTGAGCGATATTCCCGCGAGTGCGCCGTGGAAACAGGTGAACGGCTTTTTTTCGAAGGACCTCGCGGTGATTGAGGAGGACAAGTCTGGGTGGATTTTTGCGCAGGGCGGAAACACGTATATCGCCTACCGGCCGCTGGCGGGCTACGAATGGCGCGCACTGGAGCAAGGCGGCAAGCGCCTCTACTCGCCGCACGCGAAGAACGGGACGCTCCTGCAGGCGGCGGCGGCGAGTGAGTTCCAGAGTTGGGCGGCGTTTAAGGGCGCGATCCGGGCGTTGCCGCTGGAGGTGAAGCTGGAGCCGACGCTGCGGGTGAAGTACACGAGCCTGCGGGGGAAAAAAATCGAGGTCGCTTACGGGGCGGCGCCGAAGGTGGACGGACGGACGGTGGACTACGCGAAGGAATGGACGCTGTTTGCCGGGCCGTATCTTAATGCCGAGCTGGGCGGCCGGAAGCTCACGCTGACGCACGGGCGCTTGAAGCGGGTGCTCGATTTCAACACGCTGACGATTACCGATGCGGTTACCCCATAGATTTTCTGCGAGGGGGAGCGCGTTGACCTCAACGCGCTGGTTTGGCGGTCGGGCGAACGTCCTGAAGCGCGTTGCGGTCAACGCGCTCCACCTCGGAGTGCTGGGAGTAGCCATGGCGAATGGGCTGAAGCGCGTTGCGGTCAACGCGCTCCACCTCGGAGTGCTGGG
>CANHJG010000144.1 GCA_947461205.1 Opitutia bacterium | reverse complement strand
TTCACCTCGGCGCTCGTGCCCTCGGTGTAGGCGAAGCCGACCGTGAGCTTGGATTCTTTGGTGATCTGAAAGGGCGCCGCAACGCCGAGCTGCCAGTAGTCGCCCCAGGCCTTGACGTCCGGGGTGGTCTTGTTGGCGACATCGCGCTGAATGTACGAGCCCACTTGGCCGGTGAAATTGAGCTCGGTGCCGAGATCCTTGAGCGGATACGCATAGGCGGCGGTGAGCTCGTAGGTCGGGCCGCTGAGGGTGAAGTCATAATAGAGCTTAGGCGTCAGCTTGACCCCGGCCACGGTGTAGTTAAGCGCGAGGCTCGGCTCGATCGTCGAACGATAATAGCCCGCATCGGTCGGCGCTTTCGGGTAGGTATAAAGCGAGAAACCGGGGACGAGACTGAGCTCTTTGTCGACATTGACGGTGTAGGATCCGTAAAGGTCGATCTCCGGATCGGAGCTGTTGGCCACCTTGTCCTTGAAGGGCAGGTTCGACCAGAGGCCGGCGGTGAAATCGCCCGCGCCCACTTCGACCGACGGCTGCCAGGACGCCCCACCGAGGCGTTGGCCGCGGAACATGTATTGGGACACAGCGGTAAACGAGCTGGTCACGGTGTAGGCCGGGGCCGCCGCAGGTTTGGCGACCGGGGCCTGCGCACGAGTGCTGACAGTTCCGACCGCAGCGACGCTGAGGAGGGACAGGATGAGTTTCTTAATCATTGGTAGGTAGTTTGTTTTCTAGTTCAGTGACCGTCCATGAGGACAGTCGGCGCCAATAGAGCATGCCACGGCCGCTTTGTTCCAGCTGATTACGTGACATAGCCACTTTATCTCAAATAACTTGGCTGCTTCTGCCTGATGCACGTGTCCAGCCTCACCTCGGAGTCGTGGGGGATTCTATGTCATAGGAATGAGCGCCGCGCACAGGTTGGCAAGGATGCTGCTCAGCAGGGCACCAGTCGGAACTGATTCCGACCTCCTGTATCCAGCAAACCTCCCATACCTGCCAATGAAAACTCGTCTCCCACTCGCGGCGGCTCTCACGCTCGCCTCTTCCCTCACGGCCTTCGCCGATGTCAAAGTGAATGATACCCTCTCCGTCGGCGGCTACGCTGTCGGCTCGTATCGCAACACCGAAACGGACCCAGGCACCTCCGCCGACAAGTTCGACCTCGACGCCGCGAAAGCGCTCTTCACCGGCACCTTCAAGCCCGTTACGGGCGTGGTGAGCCTCTACTATCAGCCGGGAGCACCGAGCGATGTCACCCTGCTCGATGCCTACGCCACCGTCGATGTCGGCGGCGGCACGTCCGTCACCGCGGGCAAGTTCCTGAGCTACCTCGGCTACGAGGCGTTCGATATTCCGAACATGACCCAGGTCTCCTACGCCAACGGCGACTTCCTCGGACCAATTCCCGGCTACCACACCGGCGTCCGGGTGGACGGCGGCGACAAGGATACCGGCTGGGGCCTCGCGCTCCTCGACTCCGTCTACTCTGGAACGTACTACCTCAAGGGCGACGGCGAGCTGAAGCACAACGCTGGCTTCGAAGGCTATTTCACCTACAAGGCCATCCCCGACGTCACCCTCTGGGCCGGTTTCGCCTACGAAACCAAGGGCAATATCATCCACAAGAACGAGGCGATCCTCACGCTCGATTTCTGGGCGAGCTATAATCTCTCCAAAGAAATCACCGTCGCCGCCGAACTTTGCACCAAGGACGGCGGTAAGGGCGACAAGGGCAACAACTGGCTCCTGTTCCTCAACTACGCCATCGACAAGAACTGGTCCTCCGCCTTCCGCGTCAGCGGCGAAAAGCTCAGCAATGGCGGCCCGGGCTTCACCAAGCTCACCGTGGCCCCGACCTACAAAGTGAACGATAACTTCGCGGTTCGCGCCGAGCTGTCCTACTACGACTACAGCAAGCACACCGCCAACAGCGCGACGTTCTTCGCCCTCCAGTCGATCTTCAAGTTCTAAGCCCTTCGCGGCCCACCGCCGCTGTTCATCGCTTTTCGCCGGTGGTCGCGCGTTTCCGCGACCACCGTTTTTTCGCCCGGGCCCTGCGCGCAGTCCTGCCCGGCTTCCTTCCCGATCCGTTTTCACCGCTTTCACGGCGGCCGAGCTACTGCTTTGCCGTCGTATCTTGTCCAGCTCACCTCCCGTCCCATCATGATCACCAAACTCACCCAACTACTCAGTGTCGGCGCCCTCGCGCTCGGCGCTTCGTTCGGCACCGCTCACGCGGCCGAAACCGTCAAGGTCGGCGTCCTCCACTCCCTCAGCGGCACCATGGCCATCAGCGAAACTTCGCTGCGCGATGTGCTGCTTTTCACCTTCGACGAGATCAACGCCAAGGGCGGCGTCCTCGGTAAGAAAATTGAGCCCGTCGTCGTCGACGGCGCCTCCAACTGGCCCCTCTTCGCCGAAAAAGCCAAGCAGCTCCTCGAGCAGGACAAAGTCGCCGTCACCTTCGGCTGCTGGACCTCCGTCTCCCGCAAATCCGTCTTGCCCGTCTACGAGAAGAACAACGGTCTCCTGTTCTACCCCGTGCAATACGAGGGCGAAGAAGAGTCCCAGAATGTCGCCTACACGGCCGAGGCCGTCAACCAGCAGGCGACGCCGGCGGTCGACTACTACCTCGCCGACGGCAAAAAGAAGTTCTACCTGCTCGGCTCCGACTACGTGTATCCACAGACCACGAACCTCGTGCTCCTCGAGTATCTCCTCAGCAAGGGCGTGAAACTCGAAAACATCGGCGGCGGCTTCAAGAAGGACGAGTCCGGCAAGATCATCTCCGCCGGCAAATACACCCCCTTCGGCCACACCGACTACCAGCAGATCGTTTCCGAAATCAAACAGTTCGCCGCCTCCGGTGACGCCTGCGTGATCTCGACGCTCAACGGCGACACCAACGTTCCTTTCTTCAAGGAATACGCCGCCGCCGGTCTCAGCGCGGAAAAGTGCCCCGTCGTTTCGTTCTCCATCTCCGAGGACGAATTCCGCGGCCTCCCCGCCAAGCAGCTCGTCGGTCAGCTCGGCTGCTGGACCTACTTCCAATCGATCAACACGCCGGCCAACAAAAAATTCGTCGCCGACTTCCAGGCCTGGCTCAAGACCACCAAGACGCCCGGTATCGTGAAAGACGGCCGCGTG
Organism: Opitutia bacterium; assembly: GCA_947461205.1. Lineage (GTDB taxonomy): Bacteria > Verrucomicrobiota > Verrucomicrobiia > Opitutales > Opitutaceae > GAS368. The sequence continues at coordinate 8,357 of CANHJG010000144.1, read as the reverse complement.
ACCTGCTCGCCCATGGTCCTCAGCTACGTCGGCGTTTATCTCTGGAAAGCCGCCGTCGAGAAGGCCGGATCCTTCGACGTGGACAAGGTCCGCGCCGCCTACAAGAGCGGTCTCTCCTTTGACGGCCCCGGTGGCAAGGTCACCACGCAAAAGAACATGCACGTCACCAAGAATGTCTTCATCGGCGAGACCAAGGCCGATGGTCAGTTCAAAATCGTGAAGTCCTTCGACAACGTCTACGGCGAGCCCTGGCTCAAAGGGAAGTTCAAGGCCAAGTAAGCCGCGCCCGCCCCGCGTTTCCCGCGGAGCATCGCACTGACACATAAACTTGCGGGGCGGGTGCTCAAACAGCGCCCGCCCCTTTTGTTTGGCACAGCACTAGCATTCATGGATCGCATCCTCACGATGAATTTTTTCCATCGCGCCCGCCGGCTCCTCGTCTTCGCTGCTCTCACCATCGGCCTCGTTGCCCACGCCGCCGACCCCGCGCGCCCGATCATCGCCCAAGCCGCCCTCGCCGAAACCCCCGCGCAGCGCATCGCGATCATCACCTCGCTGATCGGCTCCGGCGACGAATCGATCCAAGGCCTCCTCGCCGCATGGAAAGAAGACGCCCTCTTTGTCTACACCGCGCCCGACGGCGCGAAAATCCCCGTCCAACTTTCGGGTGACAAAGACGACCAAGATGCGCAGACCGCCGCCCGCGTCGACACCGGCCAACCCCTGCTCTCACCCGCCGGCCAGCCACTCCGCCTCATCGCCCGCGAACTCACCGCCGTCGAGCACACCAGCGCCTTGCGCCGCGCGATGAAGGCCGTCCTCGACCTCCTCGACCTCTCCACCCCCAACCTCAAGAAACGCATCAGCGCCATCCAAACCCTCGGATTCGCCCAGGACGCCGAGAAACTCCCCGCCCTCCGGGCCCGCCAAAAACTCGAAACGGTTCCGGCCGCCCAACTCGCCCTCCGCGAAGCCATCGCCCTCATCGGACTCAAAGACGCCAGCACCGAGGTCAAACTCGCCTCGCTCCAGGAACTCGAAGCCCTCCACCCCATCGGAAGCGCCGACGCCCTCAAGACCGCGCTCAAGGAGGCGGAAGCCGCGCCTCATCCATCGCTCACTGCCGCCGCCCGCGCCGCGCTCAACGCCGTCGACCGCCACCTCACCACCGTCAACTTTTTCGGTACCCTCTTCCGCGGCCTCAGCCTCGGCAGCATTCTCCTCGTCGTCGCCCTCGGTCTCGCCATCACCTTCGGCCTCATGGGCGTCATCAACATGGCCCACGGCGAGATGATTGCGGTCGGCGCCTACACGACCTACGTCGTCCAAAATGTTTTCGGCCCCGGCCTCGCCCTCTCGCCGTTCGGTTTCTCCTTCCACCTCCCGGGCATGAACACCGGCGGCTGGGTCTACGAAAGCTACTTCCTCTTCGCGCTGCCGCTCAGCTTCCTGTCCGCCGCGCTCGTCGGCATCGCCATGGAGCGCACCGTGATCCAGTGGCTCTACCGCCGCCCCCTCGAAAGCCTCCTCGCGACTTGGGGCGTATCCTTGTTCCTCCAACAATTTTTCCGCCGCGTCTTCGGCTCCAACAACGTCCAGGTCAGCAGCCCGAGCTACCTCTCCGACAACTGGACCTTCAACGACATCATCTTCGGCTGGAACCGGGTCTTCGTCATCGGCTTCGCTGGCCTGATCGTGCTCGGCGTCTGGCTCGTCCTCACGCGCACCTCCCTCGGCCTCCTCATCCGCGCCGTCATGCAGAACCGCAACATGGCCTCGTGCATGGGCGTCCGCACCGAGCGCGTGAACATGCTCACCTTCGGTCTCGGCAGCGGCCTCGCCGGTCTCGCCGGCGCCTTCCTCAGCCAAATCGGCAACGTCGGCCCGTCGCTCGGCCAGAGTTACATCGTCGACTGCTTCATGACCGTCGTCGTCGGCGGCGTCGGCAATCTCCCCGGCACCGTCGTCAGCGCCTTCGGCATCGGCCTCGCCGACCAGTCGCTGCAGCAGATCCTGCTCAATCCCGTGCTCGGCAAAATCACCGTGCTCGTCGCGATCATCCTCTTCCTGCAATGGCGCCCGGCCGGCATCTTCGTCACGAAGAGCCGCAGCCTCGAGGGCTGATCCCGCTCACGCCCCAACGCCTCCCGCCGCATGAGCGCACCCACCGCCCGCCGCATCGAGTTCATCGCCGTCGCCGTCATCGCGACGCAGCTGATCGTCGTCTTCCCGCTACTGAATTCCGCCGGGGTCATCAGCGACTTCACGCTCAACCTCTGGGGCAAATATCTCTGCTACGCCTTGCTCGCGATCTCCGTCGATCTGCTCTGGGGCTACACCGGCCTCCTCAGCCTCGGCCAGGCGCTCTTCTTCAGCCTCGGCGGCTACATGCTCGGCATGCACCTCATGCGCATGATCGGCGACCTCGGCCAATACAAGAAACCCATCCCCGATTTCCTGATCTTCCTCGGTTGGACCGAACTCCCGACCTTCTGGAAACCGTTTTCCAGTTTCCCGTTCGCCGCCGCGATGGTGGTTCTCCTCCCCGGCCTCGTCGCCCTCGTCTTCGGCTTCCTCGCCTTCCGCTCCCGCATCAAGGGCGTGTATTTCTCCATTCTCACCCAGGCCCTAACCTACGGCGGCTCGCTGATGTTTTTCCGCAACGACCTGCTCATGGGCGGCAACAACGGCTTCACCGACTACAAATTCCTCCTCGGAGCCGACGTCCGCGACGCCTCCACGCAACGCGCCCTCTTCATCGCCACCGCTGTCACCCTCGTCCTCGTCTACCTCGGCTGCAGTTGGCTCAGCCGCACTAAACTCGGCCTGATCCAGCGCGCCATCCGCGACGGCGAAAACCGTGTGCTCTTCAGCGGCTACGCCGCCGCCGGCTTCAAGCTCTTCATCTTCGTCGTCGCCGCCCTGATCGCGAGCGTCGGCGGCGCCCTCTACGTCCCCCAGGTCGGCATCATCAACCCGTCCGAGATGACCCCTGACAAATCCCTCGAGGCCGTCGTCTGGGTCGCCGTCGGCGGCCGCGGCACCCTCGTCGGCCCCGTGATCGGCGCCATCGTGGTCAACGCCCTCAAGAGCTGGGCCACCCGCGCCTACCCCGACCTCTGGCTGTTTTTCCTCGGCGGCATGTTCATCGTCGTCGTCCTCCTGCTCCCCGGCGGCATCGTCAGTCTCCCCGGCCGACTCAAGACGTGGTGGGCCCGCCGCACCGCCGCCTCCGCCGAAACCGCCGCTCCCGTCGCATCATGACCACCCCCCGGGAAAAGACCCATCTCATCCTCACCGTCGAGGGCGTGAACAAGACCTTCGACGGCTTCAAGGCCATCACGAATCTCAATTTCTACCTCAACCGCGGCGAACTCCGGACCGTCATCGGCCCCAACGGCGCAGGCAAATCCACCTTCTTCGATCTCATCACCGGCCGCACCAAGCCCGACACCGGCAAGATCGAATTTGGCTGGGATACCGACCTCACGGCCCTCAACGAATACGAGATCAACCGCCTCGGCATCGGCCGGAAATTCCAAACCCCTTCTGTCTACGGCGACCACAGCGTTTGGGAAAATCTCCTCCTCTCGCTCAAGGGCCCGCGCGGCGTCTTCGCGACGCTCTTCCACCGCACCCGCTCCGAGCAGCGCGACCGCATCGACGAACTGCTGACCCTCATCCGCCTCGACGCCAAACGCGACTGGCTCGCCGGCCAACTCGCCCACGGCGAAAAACAGTGGCTCGAAATCGGCATGCTCCTCGCCCAGGACCCGCAGGTGCTCCTCGTCGACGAACCCGCCGCCGGCATGACCGACGACGAAACCCATCGCACCGGCGAACTCCTCCTCTCCCTCGCTGGCCAACACAGCATCGTCGTCGTCGAACACGACATGGCCTTCGTCAAACAGATCGCCCGCGACGGCAAGGTCACCGTCCTCCACCAGGGCACCGTTCTCTGCGAAGGAAAATTCGACGAGGTGCAGTCCGACACCAAAGTCCGCGAAGTCTACCTCGGCCGCGGCAAACACGGCACCCGATGAGCGCCCTCCTCCAACTCACCTCCGTCGAAACCGACATCGCCGGCTCCCGCATTCTCCGCGGCGTCACGCTCGCCGTGAACGCCGGCGAGGTCGTCGCCCTCATGGGCCGCAACGGCGTCGGCAAAACCACCACCCTTCGCACCATCACCGGCCTCCTCCCCGTGCGCGCCGGCACCGTCACCTTCGATGGCCAAGACCTCGCGAAACTAGCCCCCGACGTCCGCGCCCGCGCGGGCATCGCCTACGTCCCCCAGGGCCGCGATATCTTCCCGCACCTGACCGTCGAGGAAAACCTCCACGTTGGCCTCGTCGTCCACCGCCGCGGCCGCGCCTCCGACAAAGAGGGGCTCGAACGCGTTTATAGCCTCTTTCCCGTCCTGAAGGAAATGCTCGCCCGCAAGGGCGGCGTGCTCTCCGGCGGACAACAACAGCAACTCGCCATCGGCCGCGCCCTCCTCACCAAACCGAAGCTCCTCATCCTCGACGAACCCACCGAGGGCATCCAGCCGTCGATCATCGACCAGATCGGCGACACGTTGAAAAAACTCAAAGCCCCGCAAGCTCCCGCCGACGTGTTTCAACGCGCCGCGCACGACGTCCAAGAAATCAAGCAGGCGGTGCAGCTCATCAAACAGGAGCACTCCCTCGCCATTCTCCTCGTCGAGCAATACGTCGACTTCTGCCGCGAGGTCGCCGACCGCTACTACGCCATGGACCGCGGCGCCGTCGTCGTCTCCGGCGCGATCGCCTCGCTCACCGACGAGATCGTGAAAAAACATCTCCAAGTCTGATCGCGCTGCGGTCTTGATCTCTCCGCTCTCCCCTCTCAGCTCTCCTCTCCGCCGATGCACCTCACCCCCCGCGAACGCGAAAAACTCCTGATCGTCACCGCCGCCGACCTCGCCCGTCGCCGCCAGGCCCGTGGCCTCAAACTCAATTACCCCGAAGCCATCGCCATCATCACCTACGAGATCATCGAAGGCGCCCGCGACGGTAAACGCGTCGCCGAACTCATGAGCTACGGGACGACCATCCTCCAAGTCTCCGACGTGATGGAGGGCGTCGCGGACATGATCCACGACGTCCAGGTCGAGGCCACGTTCCCCGACGGCACCAAACTCGTTACCGTCCACCACCCGATCCGCTGACCATGATCCCCGGCGAAATCATCGTGGCCGCAGACGGCCCGCTCCCCGCAAATCTAGCTCTCGCGACCCTCACGCTCGCCGTCGCCAACACCGGCGACCGCCCGATCCAGGTCGGCTCGCACTACCACTTCTTCGAGACGAACGAAGCGCTCCGCTTCGACCGCCCCGCCGCCCGCGGTTTCCGCCTCAACATCCCCGCCGGCACCGCCATCCGCTTCGAAGCCGGCGACACCAAAGAAGTCGAACTCGTCGCCCTCGCCGGCCTCCGCGAGGTCTACGGCCTGAACGCAAAAATCAACGGCAAGCTCGACTCAAAACCCAAACCGTCACGCGTTGCGCCGTTGAAATCCAAAACTCGCTGAAGGGGTCTTCTTCCGTGGCCTCTGTGCCTCCTCCGTGACCTCTGTGTAACCCTCCGTTGTTCGCCTTCCGTCCACTCCCATGCCGCTTAAACTGAGCCGCCGCCAATACGCCGAGATGTTCGGCCCCACCGTCGGTGACCGCGTGCGGCTCGCCGACACCGATCTCTTCGTCCAGGTCGAACGCGACCTCGTCGCCGAGGGCGGCGGCTACGGCAACGAAATCAAATTCGGCGGCGGCAAGGTCATCCGCGACGGCATGGGCCAATCCCCCACCGCGCTCGACAAGGACTGCCTCGATCTCGTTATCACGAACGCCCTCATCCTCGATCCGCTCCTCGGCATCATCAAGGCCGACATCGGCATCAAACACGGCCTCATCGTCGGCATCGGCCACGCCGGCAACCCCGGCATCCAATCCGGCATCGGCTCCGTCTACGCCGACCCGAAAACAAAAAAGAAAAACGCGATGATCGTCGGCGCCGCGACCGAAGTCATCGCGGGTGAGGGCCACATCGTCACCGCCGGTGGCATCGACACCCACATCCATTTCATCTGTCCGCAGCAGGTCGACGAAGCCATCAGCTCCGGCATCACGACGATGCTCGGCGGCGGCACCGGCCCCGCGCACGGCACGTTCGCCACGACCTGCACCCCCGGAAAATGGAACCTGCACCGCATGCTCGAGGCCGCCGAAGCCTTCCCGATGAACCTTGGCTTCCTCGGCAAGGGCAACTGCGGCACCGCCGCCCCCCTCCGCGAGCAAATCCTCGCCGGCGCCATCGGGCTCAAGCTCCACGAGGACTGGGGCACGACTCCCGCCGCCATCGACGTCTGTCTCGGCGTCGCCGACGAACTCGACGTCCAGGTCGCAATCCACACCGACACGCTCAACGAATCCGGCTTCGTCGACGATTCCATCCGCGCCTTCAAGGGCCGCACAATCCACACGTTCCACTCCGAAGGTGCCGGCGGCGGCCACGCCCCCGACATCATTCGCGTCTGCGGCGAGCCCAACGTCCTCCCTTCCTCCACCAACCCGACGCGTCCCTTCACGGTCAACACCATCGACGAGCATCTCGACATGCTCATGGTCTGCCACCACCTCGATTCGAAGATCCCCGAGGATGTCGCGTTCGCCGAAAGCCGCATCCGCCCCGAGACCATCGCCGCCGAGGACTGCCTCCACGACCTCGGCGCGATTTCGATGATGTCGTCCGATTCGCAAGCCATGGGCCGCATCGGCGAGGTCATCATCCGCACTTGGCAGACGGCCCATAAGATGAAGACACAGTTCGGCGGTCTCGCCGACCCGAAGGGAAAATCGCATCCCGCCGCCGACAATTTCCGCGCGCTCCGCTACCTCGCGAAATACACGATCAACCCTGCGATCGCGCACGGCATCAGCCACATCGTCGGCTCCATTTCCGTAGGCAAACTCGCCGACCTCGTCATCTTCAAACCCGCGCTCTTTGGCGTAAAACCCGAGACCGTGCTCAAGGGCGGCTTCATCGCCTGGGCCAACATGGGCGATCCGAACGCCTCGATTCCCACGCCGCAACCAACGTTCTATCGCCCGCAGTTCGGCGCGCACGGCAAAGCCCTCGCCTCGACGAGCATCACGTTCGTCAGCGAAGCCTCGCTCAAGAAAGGCAAACTCGCCGACCTCGGCCTCGCCCGCCGCCTCGAACCCGTGAGGCACTGCCGCAAGGTCGGCAAACGCGACATGGTGCTCAACGACGCGCTCCCGAAGATCGAAGTCGATCCCGAGACCTACACCGTCAAAGCCGACGGCCGCCTCCTCACCTGCGAGCCTGCCAAGGTCCTCCCGATGGCGCAGCGCTACTTCTTGTTCTGAACCGGCCCGACTGCTTCGCTCCGCCCATGCAGCTCGTATCCGGCCCGCTCGCGTCGGCAGATGCTTCGCTCCCCGAAGTCACTCTGCACGTCGAGCGACTCACACTCGCCAAACGCCTTTGGCGCGGCACGGCTGAGGACGGCAGCGAATTCGGCTTCGAGCTCTCAAGCCCACTGAAGCACGGCGACACGTTTTTTCAATCCGCCACCGCTCGCTACTTGGTCCGACAACACCCTGAGTCGGTCGTCGAAGTCTCGCTCGAACTCGCTCCGTCCGCGGCCGCAGGCATCGGCTGGGCGGTCGGCAACCTCCACCTCGAACTCCAAGCCGAGCCCACGCGCCTCCTCGCGCCCGACGAGCCCGCCGTGCGCCAACTCCTCGACCGCCTGAAAGTCCCCTTCACCCAAACGACCGCCATTTTCCGCCCCGGCCGCTTCGCCCGCGGCCAGCAACCCACGCATGACCTCGGCCCCAGCCATCAACACTGACGCCGCGTGGCTCGTCGGCATCCTCCAGGCCGGCGATTCATTTTACCCCACGGGCAGCTACTCGCACTCCTTCGGCCTCGAAGGCCTCGTGCAACAGGGTGTCGTGCGCGACCGCGCCACCCTCCGTGATTTCGTGTTTCTCTCCGCGCTCCCTGCCCTCCGCCATACCGATCTCCCGCTCGCCGCTCACGCGTGGCGCGCCTTCGGCGAAGCCGATTGGTCCCGACTCGGCGAACTCTGCGTGCTTTCGTCCGCACTGAAGACCGCCCGCGAGGCCCGTGCCGCTTCCGAAAACATCGGCCGCCAGCGCGTCGAACTCGTGGCGTCACTTCGCGCGCATCCACTTGCCCAGGAGTTTCTCCGCCGCGCGGCGTCGGAAAACTGGCCGCACTCCGCCGCCCTCTCCGCCGCCCTCGAAGGCCGCGTCCTGGGCGCACCGCTCACCGCCGTGCTCGCCGGCA
>CANHJG010000143.1 GCA_947461205.1 Opitutia bacterium | reverse complement strand
GTTGACCCCAACGCGCTTTGCCCGACGACCTCCTGAGCCCCGCGCTCCTCCGCAGCGCGTTGGGGTCAACGCGCTCCACCCTCTTTTATGATCCGCCGTACCTTCCTCAAACGCGCCGGCCTCTTCGTCCCCGCCGCCCTCGCCGCACGTTCGCTCGCCCGCGCACAATCCGCGGCGCCGGTCGCCGTGCCTGCCACCCAAGCCTCCGCTCCCGCCCGCGAACTCGCCGTCGACCTCGTGATCATCGGCGGCGGCCTGGGGGGCCTCGCCGCCGCCCTCGCCGCGTCGCGCGCTGGCCTCCGCGTCATCCTGACCGAGGAGACCGACTGGATCGGCGGCCAGCTCACCTCGCAGGCCGTCCCGCCCGACGAACACGCGCAAATCGAGACCTTCGGCGGCACGCAGAGCTACCAAACCTTCCGCCGCGGCGTGCGCGATTACTACGCGCGAAATTTCCCGCTGACCGCCGCCGCGCGCGCCAACCCGCTCCTCAACCCCGGCAACGGCTCCGTCTCCAAACTCTGCCACGAGCCCCGCGTTGCCCTCGCCGTGCTCACGGAAATGCTCGCGCCCCACGTCGCGAGCGGTCGCCTGCAAATTTTCCTGCACCACACCGCCGTCTCCGCGTCGACGACCGGCGACCGCGTCGACGCCGTGCTCGTGCGCAGCGCCGAGTCCGGCCGCGAACTCGTTCTCCGCGCGCCCCTGTTCGTCGATGCCACCGAGACGGGCGAGCTGCTCCCGCTCACCCAGACCGAATACATTACCGGTTCCGAATCGCAGCGCGTCACGGGCGAGCCCCACGCCGGCCCCGACGCCCGCCCGCAGAATATGCAGGCCTTCACGTGCTGCTTCGCGATGGATTATGTCGTCGGCGAAGATCACACCATCGATCGGCCGCGCGACTACGCGTTTTGGCGCGACCACGTTCCGCCGCTCACGCCGCCCTGGTCCGGCAAACTCCTCAGCCATTTCTATTCCGCCCCGCGCACCCTCAAGCCTTTTGCCATGGGCTTCGACGCGGGGAAGAGCACCGGCCTCTTCAAATACCGCCGCATCGTCGACCGCACAAACTTCGCGCCTAGCACCTACGCGGGCGACACCACGCTCGTGAACTGGCCGCAGAACGACTACATGCTCGGCAACCTCTTCGAGGTCCCCGCCGCCGAAGCCGCGCGCCACCTCGCCGCCGGCAAACAGCTCAGCCTCTCGCTCCTCTATTGGCTCCAGACCGCAGCCCCGCGCGCCGACGGCGGCACCGGCTGGAAAGGTCTCCGTCTTCGCCCCGACATCGTCGGCACCGAAGATGGCCTCGCGAAGTATCCCTACATCCGCGAGAGCCGCCGTATCCAGGCCGAGTTCACGATCACCGAACTCCATGTCGGCCTCGACGCCCGCCGCCAAACCCCCGCCACCCCCGACGCCGAAGTCTTCGCGGAAGTTTTCCCTGACAGCGTCGGCATTGGCAGCTACGCGATCGATCTCCACCCCAGCAGCGGCGGCGACAACTACATCGATTTCCTCACGCGCCCGTTCCAGATCCCGCTCGGCGCGCTCTTGCCGCGCCGCGTGGAGAATCTCCTGCCCGCCTGCAAAAATCTCGGTACCACCCACCTCACCAACGGCTGTTACCGCCTCCACCCCGTCGAGTGGAACATCGGCGAATCCGTCGGGGCCCTCGCGGTGTTCTGTCGCTCGAAAAAAACCTCCCCGCGCTCCGTCCGCGCCACGCCCGCGCTCCTCGCCGAATTCCAATCGGCCCTCACCGCGTCAGGCATCCCCCTCGCCTGGCCAAAAAAGTAGGGCAGGGTCTCCGACCCGCCCTCGGCGCGGTCTGCAGTCAACGGAGCGGCGGTTTCCAACCGCCGATTTTCCACCCACCGCCCCTCACTGCTTCACGAACAGCGGCGCCTCCGGCCCCATGGGGATGCCCAGCGCGATCCACGCCATCAGCAGCAGCGTTGACCCGATCATAAACACGAGGGAGTAGGGCAGCATCGTCGCGATCAACGTCCCGCTGCCGGCGCGCGGATCGTATTTGTGGAGGAAGGTCAAAATCAGCGGGAAATAACTCATCCGCGGCGTGATGCTATTCGGCTCGCTGTCGCCCACGCGAAACGCGGCCTGCACCAGCTCCGGCGTGTAGCCGAGCAGCATGAACATCGGCACGAACACCGGCGCGAGCAGCGCCCACTTCGCCGACGCGCTCCAAATCAAAATATTCACCGTCGCGGCAAACAGCACCAGTGCCACCATCAGCAAAATCGGCAGGTTCTGCAGACCGAGGTGCGAAATTGTCTCCGCGCCTTTCACCGCCGTGATGATGCCCAGATTCGTCCAGCTGAAATGCGAGACGAACGGCGCCGTGAAGAACGCCAACACGATGAACGACGCCATCGATTTCATCGTCAGCGTCACGCCCGGGCCCCGTCCGGCGGCAGCCACCGTTTGGACCCTCTTTGCCGGTGCCTTCCAGGGCGGTTTTCTCGGTCATCGTCGGGCATCCGGTGCGGGCAACGGCGGCGAGCATCGCGACGATCGCCCAATCTTTCGCGCACCGCAGCGGGTGCGAATGGCGGTGATGGCGGGCTTCGTCGTACAGCGGAAAACGGTTCTTCCCCATGCGCCCATGGGCTCCGGCGCGCCGTGGCCGGCTCGGCCTGCCGGGGCAAATCCTCGGCCTGATTTATCCGGCCTCTTTTTTGCGCGGGCGGCCCGGCGGACGCGCCGCGCCGTCGCTCAGCCGGACGATGGTCCGTTTACCGCCAGAATCCCTCGATGAAGAGGTGGCCGCCGCCGCGCCGTTCCCACCGCGGCTCGACCCACCTGGCGCGGGCGTGGGGTGGGCGTTCAAAGTGCCCGCCGACCCAGATGTGCCGATCACCGTGCCACGCCCAATAGCCCGAAATCCACACTTGGCCCGGCACCGGTCGCGCCGGCATCACTTCACGGCGCGGCGGCGGCGGTTCGCGAACGACAATCACCTCGCGGCCGCCGCGCTCGTAGCCGCGCACCGGGATGGCTTCGCGCCAAAAGCCCTCGACCAAAACGTAACCGCGGTCCCGGCGTTCCCAGCGCGGTTCGACCCACACCACATCCGAGCGCGGGGGCAAATCCCACCGGCCCCCGATCCACACGTGGCGCCCGGTCCGGAGGCCCCAATAGCCGCCGATCCAGACGTGATACGGCGACGGCCGCTCGACGATGTATTCACGCGGCGGCGGCGGCGGTAATTCGCGCACATACGCGACCTCGGGCGGCGGGGTCGGCTGCGACACGGTCGTCGTCGGCCAGCCTTGGGCCGAAGCCGGCACCGCACTGCCGGCCGCCGGGGCCTCCTGCCAATATCCGCCCGTCAATACATAGCCGTTACCCTTTTTTTCCCAGCGCGGCTCGACCCACGCAACGTTCGCCCGCGGCGGCAGATCCCAGCGCCCTGCAATCCACGCATACCGTCCGTCCTGCCAGCGCCAGTGACCGGACACCCACACGTGCTGGGCTGACGGGCGTTCCTCGATGATCTCCTGGCTCACCTGCGGCTGGAGGGGCTCTTTGACCATCGCCGAGTCGGGCAGCATCGGCGCAACCGGCACCGTCGGCGCATCGGGAATGGCGGGAAATCCCGCGTCGGCCGCCGTCAGCAGGCCGGCCGTGAAAACCAAACCGAGCGCCGCACGCCAGCGGATTGCGCGCGAGTTTCCGGAGCAGAGGAGGGTGTTCATACCTGCGCTCAGACGTCCAATCCCGGCGAATGTTTCCTTGGCCTCCGCCGGGCGGCAGTTTTTGCCCCTTCGCTCCGTCGCGCAACCGTTCGCCGCGCTTGCTCCCCGCCGCGCGCTCCCCGACCCTCGCGGGTCCGACCGCCATCGTTCCACCGATCTTTGCCGCAATGAAAATCCCGCTTGCCCCGTCTCCGCGCCATTTTTCCCTGCCTTTCCTGCTCGCGCTGGCCGCGACGGGGCCCGCCTTCGCGGCTGCGCCCGCCCTGCGCGACGCGGTCCAGGCCAAGCTCGACGCCGAATACTCCTCCCTCGAAGCGATCTATAAAAATCTCCACGCGCACCCCGAGCTTTCCTTCATGGAGTTCCAGACTGCCGCGCTCGTCGCCGCCGAACTCCGCGCCCTCGGCTTCGCCGTCACCGAAAAAGTCGGCATCACCGGCGTCGTCGGCGTGCTCAAAAACGGCTCCGGCCCGACCTTGCTCATTCGCGCCGACATGGACGGCCTGCCCGTGAAGGAGGCCACCGGTGTCCCCTACGCGAGCACCGCCATCGTGAAAGACATGGCCGGCAAGGATTGGCCCGCCATGCACGCGTGCGCCCACGATTCGCACGTCACCGCCCTGATTGGCTCCGCGCGCATCCTCGTTGCCCTGCGCGACCGTTGGACCGGCACCCTCGTCCTCGTCGCTCAGCCCGCCGAAGAAATCGTCGCCGGCGCCCGCGCCATGCTCGTCGACGGACTCTACACGCGCTTCCCGAAGCCCGACTTCGCCATCGCCCTTCACACGTCGTCGATGCTCCCGGCGGGCGTGATCGGCTACGGCGAGGGCGCGTTTCTCGCCAACGTGAAATCCGTCGACATCTCCGTTCGCGGCGTCGGTGGCCACGGTTCCGCGCCCGACACGACGAAAGACCCCGTGGTCCTCGCCGCCCAAATCGTGCTCGCGCTCCAGACCATCGTCAGCCGCGAACTCAAACCCGGCACGCCCGCCGTCGTCACCGTCGGCACGATTCAGGGCGGCACCAAGCGCAATATCATCTCCGACGAGGTGAAACTCGAACTCACCCTCCGCAGCTACGACGATGCGGTCTCCGACCAACTCATCGCCGCCATCAAACGCATTTGCGCCGGCACCGCCCAGGCCGCGGGGGTCCCCGAATCGCGGATGCCCGTGGTCACCGTCAACGCCGAGTCCGCCTCCGCTACCGTCAACGACTCCGCCCTTACGCGGCGCGTCGCTGGCGCGCTCAAGACGTGGCTGGGGCCGACCAACGTCAAAGCCACGCCACCGATCATGGGCGCCGAAGATTTTTCCGAATTTGGCCGCACCACGCACCGCGTCCCGCTCTGCATCTGGTGGGTCGGCGCGACCGCCCCCGAGCGCTTCGCCGAAGCCGAACGCACCGGCATCCCGGTCCCGTCGAACCACTCCGCCACCTTCGCCCCCGTCCCCGAGCCCACGCTCCGCGCCGCCCTCACGTCCCTGAGCGCCGCCGCGCTGGAATTGCTCGGGAAAAAGTAATCGCTCGTCGGTCCGGTGAGCGACCCACGGTGCCTGGCGACCGGCCCGCATCGACCGCCCTCGCAGCGTGGTTCCTGAGCCATGAACGCTGACCTCGTTTTCGTTCCTCGTTTTCGTTTTTCGTTCTCGTTCCTCGTTCGGCGTTCGGCGTGATCGTGCTCGTTCTCGTTCGGGGCGGAAGTCACGCCATCACCGCCAAGAGGATGGCCGACCCGCCGTCCGCCAGCCTCCGGTCGCACGCTTGCTCACGCCCAGCATCGCCCCCATCGCTGGCTCATGAGCACCCACGAAGCCGTCCGGGCGATGCTGAAGCAGCCCTGAGTTCCCGCCGGCGCGCTCGGCGGGTGCGGTGCCTCGTTGCACTTGAGCCAAATACCCACCGGCGCGATGGGCCGGCCGCGCTCAAGAGCTTCGCCGACCACGCCGCCGAAGCTATCTGGCTCGGCGAAACGACACCCGAACTTCCGCCCTCCATCCATCGCACCGCACTGCGCAAACTTCGCCAGCGCGATGCGGCTGTGACGCTCAACGATCTCCGGCTCCCACCGCCCAACAAACTCCACGCCCTCAAGGCCGAACGCTCCGGCCAGCAGGCCATCTGGATCAACGACCAAGACCGCCTCTGCTTCCGCTGGGACGGTCGCGACGCCCACGACGTCGAAATTACCGACGACCACTCAAGCCATGAAAAAGCCCAAGCTCATCGCCAAGATTCACCCCGGCGAAATCCTCCTCGAAGATTTTCTGAAGCCGATGGGCGTTTCCCACTACCGCCTCGCCAACGACACCGGACTGCCGCACCCGCGCATCACCCGCCTCGTTCGCGGGCCGCACGGCATTTCCGGGGATACTGACGCCCGCTTTTCGTTTTTTTCCGCCCGAGAGTTCGGCCGGCAGCGGCAAAGGCAGCGTGCCATCGGCGTGCGGCTCAAGGATCGCGGTAAGGGTGCTCATGCCGCTGCGCGATACCGGGATTGGGCTGCACGTAAAGCCGCACCTTTGCGTCCGCAACCGCGCCCGGCCGTCACGCTACCGGCCATCGCTGCTCTGGCCTGAAACGTTGGGCGGAATTTTTCCACGGAGCACCGAGCGCGGAGAAGCCGCAATCAAAGCACAAACCAAGGCATCCGCCCTGCGCCCTTTTGGCTACTTCAAATTCGTCGACGACGACCTGACCGCGTTGGCCAAACGCGCCGTGCCCTCTTTCACCCTGGCCGATGAAAATTGAGCAGGGGATAGCACCCAGGCCGGTTCGGAGAACCGGCTCCACCCAAAGTTCCGAGACTGAGTTTGCCAAGGCGGCCAAATCTCCCATCGTTTCGATCATGAACGCCGCGCTGGCCACCGAGATTCGCCGACTCACTCCGGTGGAAAAACTTCAACTCGTGGAAGCGCTCTGGGATGACCTCGCGACCGACAAAGACCCGTTGCCCCTCCCCGAGTGGCATCGTCAGGTCCTCGCCGAGGACCAACGCCGTTATCAGGCCAACCCGGCCGAAGGTTCGCCCTGGCCGGAAGTGAAGGCTCGCGTCACCCGGGTGTCGTGACTCCGCGACTGATCGTTGCGCCGCGGGCGGAGGCCGATCTCCGCGAGGGTTTTGGGTGGTATGAAGAACGCTCCGTCGGACTCGGCCACGCGTTTGTCGAGAGCGTTGAACGAAAACTCGGTGTAATCGCCGCCTCGCCGCAGATTTTCCGTCAGCGAATGGGCGCCTATCGACTCGCTGCGACCGAGCGCTTTCCTTACGCGATTTATTTCATCTGGGACGAAGCACGCGGCCTCATCACCGTGCGCCGTATTCTCCACTTCAAACAAGATCGAGTTCCTCGCCTCGGAATGGGTTAGGTCTCCCAATGGTTCTTCTGCCTTTCTCCCATTCGTAGTCCGATCTAAATTCAGGCTTCGCCGAGAGGAAGAGAACGAGAACGATTAAGAGATTAATGCCGAGCCGATCCATGGAGCGGTGTCCGGAGCCAAGCCCGTCTACCTCCGTCGTGGCGACCGTCTCGTGCGCCTCGCTCCTGTCGCGTCCGCGCGCACCAAAGCCAAGCCCGCCGCCCCGCGCCCTTTTGGCTACTTCAAATTCGTTGATGACGACGTGACCGCGTTGGCCAACCGCGCCGAGCCCTCTTTCACGCCGCTCGATGAAAATTGAGTAGGGGGACATCGTTCGCTTCCGCATCAATTCCGCGGATCGCGCCCTTCACCCCGACGTGGTCATTTCCGCCGCCGAGTGATGGGCCGATGATCGTAAGCTCCGCCTCAACGTTCTCGCTTGTTCCAAGCGCGTGCTGGCCGAAGGGACCAAGAGTCACCCCGTCCTGCGCACCGGCGCCGACGGCCTCGATTTTCCGCGCATAGGCGGCTGTGAACTTTTCCATATCATCGCCCGTGACAGCATCCAAGAAATGATCGGACGCGTAACCCCCGCCCGTCGCCGCGCGATCAGCCGCAAAATCAACGCAGTCCTGCGCTTCTCGCTCTGACGCGTTCACCGCCCGCCAGCCGGCGCGTGAGAGCCGGGCATCTTTCCCGTTTTCCTGTGCGCCTCCGTGCGTGCTCCCCCCGCGCTTGTTCGCCCCGGCGCTTTGGCTTACTCGGCTCGCGGCTTGCCGTCATCCCGGAGACCACAAAGCTCTCCCTGTCCATGCCCGTCGTCTCACCCGCAACCGCCGCCGCCCCCGTCGCCGATCCCTTCCCCGGCTACATCCCCACGGCGGGGCGTTACGACGAATATCGCGCGCCGGACGGCTCGGTCCGGCCGCCGTGGGCGGAGTTTTTCCGGCACCTCGGGACCAACGCCCCCGCCACCCTCCGCACCGCCCACGCCGCCTGCCAACGCTCCATCGTCGAGCAGGACGTGAGCATGAACGTCTACGACGGCCAACGCTCGGGCGCCCAGATCTGGCCGCTCGATGTCGTGCCTTTGCTCGTTGCCGCCGAGGACTGGGCGATGCTCAGCGACGGCCTGCGCCAGCGCGCCCGGCTCCTCAACGACCTGTTGCGCGATCTCTACGGTCCGCAGAAACTCCTCCGCAGCGGGTCGCTCCCCGCCACGCTCGCGCTGGCCAATCCCCAGTTCCTCCGTCCGTGCGTCGGGCTCGGGCGGGAGAGCGACGTCATGCTCCACACCTATGCGGTCGATCTCGCCCGCTCGCCCGACGGCCGATGGTGGGTGCTCCGGGACCGCCTCGATGCGCCCTCGGGCCTCGGCTACTCGCTGCAAAACCGCATTCTCACCCGCCAGGCGCTCCCCCAGGTTTTCCGCAGCGCGCCCGTCGAGCGGCTCTACGAATTTCTCCGCGGCTTCCGCGTCTCGCTCGAACAACTGGCCCACGTCCGGCCCGGCGAGGAACCGCGCGTCGTTTTCCTCACGCCCGGACCGGCGAACGAGGCCTATTTCGAACACGCCCACCTCGCCCGCTACCTCGGCTTCCCCCTCGTCGAGGGCGCCGATCTCACCACGCGCGATGCCCAGGTCTTCCTGCGCACCGTCGGCGGCCTCCGCCGCGTCGATGCGATTGTCCGCCGCGTCGACTCCGCGTTCTGCGATCCGCTCGAACTGCACGGCCACTCCCTGCTCGGCGTGCCCGGCCTCGTGCACTCCGCCCACCACCAGCGCGTCGCGCTCGCCAACCAGCTCGGGTGCGGGGCCGTCGAAACTACGGCGCTGCTCGCGTTTCTCGATCCCCTTTGCCGGGAAGTGCTCGGCGAAAAACTCGCGCTGCCCAGCGTCGCCACCTGGTGGTGCGGCCAGGAACAGGCCCGCGACACCGTGCTCGAAAATCTCGATACGCTCGTCGTTAAGCCCACCTTCCGCTCCTCCCATCTCTCGACCACCCGGTTCAGTTCGCTCCTCTCCGGCGCCGAACGCGAAGCGCTCGCGGCCGATATTCGCGCGCGGCCGTGGGCCTTCTGCGGCCAGGAGCGCGTCCATCTCGGTTCCACCCCCGCGTGGGTCAAAGGCTCCCTGCGGCCAACCCCCTACATCCTCCGCGCGTTCGTCACGTGGCAGGAGGGCGAATACCGCGTCATGCCCGGCGGCCTCACGCGCTTCCATCCCGCCGGCGACGACGCGATCGTCACCCTCCAGCACGGCGGCCTGACGAAGGACACGTGGGTCCTGCACGCCGGCTCGCCGACCCCGCCACCGCCCGTCAGTGCGCTGGCCGATCTCATCCACCGCGCCAACGACACCCCGAGCCGCCTCGCCGACAATCTGTTCTGGCTGGGCCGCTACCTCGAACGCACCGCGCGCCTCACGCGGCTCCTCGAAAAATTGGAGCCGGTCCGGCGCGACGAAATTGCCGCCCTCGACCCCGCCGTGGCCGATGCCGCCGTTCGCCTGCTCCTCGACATGCAGGGCGCGACCGTTCCGCCCAAGGCCTCGGGCGAACAGCTCGTCGCCCTCCTCGCCGACACGATCGACGATCCCCAACTCTGGGGTAGCCTTGCCAGCAACCTCGCGAATCTCATT
The DNA here is from genome assembly GCA_947461205.1 of Opitutia bacterium. GTDB lineage: Bacteria > Verrucomicrobiota > Verrucomicrobiia > Opitutales > Opitutaceae > GAS368. The sequence continues at coordinate 1,859 of CANHJG010000143.1, read as the reverse complement.
CGCAATCTCGACCAGGCCAAGGTCCGCCTGCCGCCCGAAGCCTGGCGCAGTCTCCGCCACCTGCGCGCGGCGCTTGAGTCGCCCGAGCTGCCCACGCCCGCCGATCTCATCCCACACCTGACCGCCCTCAAGACCATCGCCAACGAATCCCTCGCGCACGATACCGCGTGGCGTTTCCTCATGCTCGGCCGCCACCTGGAACGGGGCCAACAGCTCGTCGCCCTCGCGCGCCACCTCCTCGGGCGCACCGCGCCCAGCGAGTTCCGCCTGCAAATGCTCCTGCATTTTGCCGACTCGCTTTTCAGCTACCGCACGCTCTATCCCGGCCCGTTCCAATTTTCGTCCGTGCTCACGTGGCTGTTCGCCGCGCCGGAAAATCCCCGCGGCCTGCGCTGGATCGCCGCGCGGATCGAAGAACACCTCGAGGCGCTGCCGGTGGATCTGGCCCCGCGCGCGGTCGCCGCGCTGCGCGCCACGGCCCGCCGCCTCGTCAAAAACGGCCGCCTCCTCGACGTCGCCACCCTCGCCACCGAACCGGCGCAGCTCGTCGTCTTCCTGAACGAAAGCTCCATCACGCTCGCCGAGCTGAACGATCTCCTGACGCAGATCTATTTCATCCATACCGAACCGCCGAAATGAACCCCGGGATCCAGCCTGATCGGGGGCGCCGCGCCGCGCCGCCGCCGTCCGGCCGGAGCGTCCCGGCGCGCCGGCCCCACCTCCGCTGATGCCGCTCTATCACGTCACTCACCACACGCGTTACCGCCACCGGTCTTCGGCCACCGCCGCGTGGCAGTCGTTGCGGCTCCACCCGCGCGACGAGCCGGTGCAACACTGCGAAGGGTTCGAGCTGGAGATCCGGCCGCTGCCCGCCGATCTGACGTCGCGCCCCGACGTCTTCGGCAATCGCCACCATCTCTTCACGCTCCGCGAACCCCACACCGAACTCGCCATCACGAGCCGCAGCCTCGTCCGCCGGGACGAACCGGTGCTCCCGGCTCCCGGTTCCACGCCGTCGCTTGCGGTGGCGCGCGCCGCAGTGAGCACGGTCATCGCCAACGGCTCGCATTTTTCGCTGGAACAGTTCCTCCACGCCTCCCCCTCCGTTCCGCTCCTGCCGGCCGCCCGCGAACTCGCCGCCGGCCTGGAGGCCGGAGATCGGCCCGGGTTCGAGTGGCTCGCCGCGCTCGGCGCCCGTTTCGGCAAAGAATTCAAGTTCGATCCCGAGGCCACGACCGTCTCCACCCCGCTCGCCGAGGTCCTCGAGCATCGCCGGGGGGTCTGCCAAGACTTCGCCCATCTGTTCATCAGCTGCGTGCGCCAACACGGCCTCCCCGCCGCCTACGTGAGCGGCTATCTCCTCACGACCCCTCCGCCCGGCAAACCCCGGCTTCGCGGGGCCGACGCCTCGCACGCATGGGTCTCGGTCTTCCTGCCGGGCAGCGGCTGGATCGACTACGACCCGACGAACACCTGCTTTGTCGCGACCGGCCATATCGTCGTCGCGCGCGGCCGCGATTTTTCCGACGTGAGCCCGGTCAAAGGGCTGTTTACCGGCGGTGGGGCGCACACGCTCGCCACCGCCATCACCGTGGTGCCGGCGGAATAGCGCGCATCAATCACACTTTCTGCAGAAATTCTTTTTTTCACAGAGCGCACCGAGGTCCGAACCGAGGTCACGGAGCCAAACACGAGCCAAGCACCTTGTCCGCTCTGTGGCCTTGGGGGCCGGGCTCCGTGCCCTTGTATGTTCAACCCAATGGTAAAACCGAATAAGGGCGAAGCCAGCGGCGGCTTCCGAGAATGGGCCGAAGAGCTCGTCGGAGGAAGCCGCCGCTGGCGGGATTGCACGCCGGGTC
>CANHJG010000142.1 GCA_947461205.1 Opitutia bacterium | reverse complement strand
GGGATCCAGACTTTCGTGGTGGGAACGGGAGGCGGCACGCCGCCGCAGTATGCGATCACGACGTTCAATCCGCAGCCGGTGGCCGCGGGTGCTCAGGTGACGTTGACGGGGACGTTCCCGACGGGGAGCGTGCCGGTGATCACGTTGGAGAATGTCGGCAGCACGACGGCGGTGGCGACGCTGACGCCCGGGTCAAATTCGGCGAGCCAGGTGGTGGCGACGGTGCCAGCGGGTACGGCCAGCGGGACGTACGGGCTGAAGGTGAAGTTCGGCACCGCGGGTGCGTCCGGCTACGCGGAGCTAGGGATCCAGACTTTCGTGGTGGGGACGGGAGGCGGCACGCCGCCGCAGTACGCGATCACGACCTTCAATCCGCAGCCCGTGGCCGCGGGTGGTCAGGTGACGTTGACGGGGACGTTCCCGACGGGGAGCGTGCCGGTGATCACGTTGGAGAATGCCGGCGGCACGACGCCGGTGGCGACGCTGACGCCCGGGTCAAATTCGGCGAGCCAAGTGGTGGCGACCGTGCCGGCCGGTACGGCCAGCGGCACGTACGGGCTGAAGGTGACGTTCGGCACCGCGGGTACGTCCGGCTACGCGGAGCTGGGGATCCAGACTTTCGTGGTGGGGACGGGAGGCGGCACGACGCCGCAGACAATCACCGCTCAGCCCGCCAACGTCACCATCCCCAGTGGCGAGCGGACCCAGTTGAAGGTCACCGCCACGGGAGCCGGGACGCTCACCTACCAGTGGTACCAGGGACAGAGCGGCATCACGACGACGCCGATATCAGGCGCCACGACACCGACGTTCACTACCCCGGCGCTCACGGCGACCACTGGTTACTGGGTAAGAATTACGGATGGCAACGGGGCGGTAACGAATAGCCCGACCGTTACAGTAACCGTTTCGGCGACGTCCCCGCTCACCGTCACGCAGCAGGTGCTAGGGCCGGGATACAACGGCGGAGGAGCCGTGGTGGTCACCAACCTCATCACCTACACTGGAAACGCTCCCAGCCGGATTGACTGGGCCACGTTGCTACCGGCGGGTTGGAAGTACCTCGGCAGCGGTGGTAGTGAAGGCGGGGTGCGTCCGACCTACGAAAGCGGCGACTTGCTCGAGTGGTCTTGGACGACGGTTCCGGCGAGTCCGATAAAATTCTCCTATATGGTCAGTGTCCCGGCGGGTACGACCGGAGACCAAGTGATCGCGTCGCTCATCACCAGTCAAGCCGTGGGAACGACCTACCAAACCATGGCCAAGCCTGACCCGTTAGTTATCCGGTCCGCGTCTCTTCATGCGGCCGATTCCGACCGCGATGGTCGAATTTCCCTCCTAGAGCTAACCCGCGTGATCGAACTCTACAATTATCGCTCGGGTACTACCCGTACCGGCCAGTACAAACCGCAGGCGGGCACCGAGGACGGTTTCGCGCCAGGACCTTGAATCGGATCAAGCGCCGCAGCGCAGATGCCGGTCATGGATCGGCTCCGTCTCGCGGCCTTCCGCTGCCCGGCGGCCTTGACCCGTTCTTTGACGCTTCCGGGCACGGTGGCGTTGCCATCGGCTGCCACCCGAGCACCAGATCGTCTTACTGCGCCGGCTCGCCGGGCGACCCCGGCGAGGGCGCGGAGCCGGGTGAGGGGCGAGCGCGACCGGAGGGGACGCAGGCCGGCGGCCTGGGCCGCGGTGTCCCGGGTAACGGCAAAAGCACGTCCTGCCGGTAGCGATGGCTGTCGCCAGGGGGTGAAGCACGAGTGAGCCGGCCACGGTGTTCCCGGGGCGTGCGGGCCCGCCCGCGCCTCCTTCGATCCGACCGGCGAACGGTCGGCCGGTGGGGCTGGGCGGGCGGCGGTGCGCGGCCGTTGACGTTGTTGCTCGGCGGCGGATTTCCCGGTTGCCTGCAGCGGGGGCCGTGGCTGTCTTCGCCGCGTGCCGGACGAAAAAATCTCTGCAACCGCCGCGGCCGCGCGGTCCACTTCCGCAAACGGTGAGTCGCCGGCCGCCGCGCGCCTGCGCTTCAGCCGGAGATTGCTCACCGGTTGTCTCGTCGTGGTCGTCGTGGCGAGCGTGTTGGCCTCCCGGGTGCAGAACTCATGGGGCCGCGTGCGGGTGACGGGGATCACCCTCCCCACACAAAACGGCCAGTGGGTGTCGGCCGACCTGTTTCGCCCGGTGTCGGCGACCGCTGAAACCCCTGCGCCGCTCGTCGTCGTGGTACCCGGCTTTCAGCGGGCGAAGGAGACGCAGGCGAATATTTCCCTCGAGCTCGCGCGGCGGGGCATCGTCGTGATCGCCATTGATCCTTATTCGCAGGGTTCGTCGAGTTCGTCGACGAACCAGCGGTCGGCGACCAACGAGGGGTACGGGATGTTCGCGGTGGTGAACTACGTCGCGAACACCGACAATCTGAACTATGTGGACAAGGCGCGGATCGGTGTGACCGGGCACTCGGCGGGGGGCAACGCGGCCATCCAGGGCGCGGCCTATTTTGGCGCCGAAGCGCGCAAGAGCGGCGGGCCGAGCAAGATTCAGTCGGTCTTTGTCTCTGGCTATGTCCTCACGCTGACGGAGAAGACGCTGCGCCCCGTCCGCTCCAACGTCGGGATCAGTTATGCGCTCTTCGACGAGGGGGCCTACCGGAACGAGAACAAGAATGGCGACATGCGGCGTGCGCCGGAGGCGCTGCGGCTCGTGCGTTCGGGGCTGGGCGCGACCGAGAAAATCGACGAGGTGGAAATCGGGCGCTACTACGGCGACGTCGCGGCGCGCACGCTGCGCGTCGTGCACAACGAGCGCGTGCTGCACCCGTTCCAGCCCTATAGCCTCGAGGCGACCGCCGGCCAGATCGCGTATTTTCAGAAAGTGTTCGGTCTGGAAAAAGGCCTTCCCGCGAAGGACCAGGTGTGGTTTTGGAAGGAACTGCTGTCGCTCCTCGCGCTGGTCGCCGCGTTCGTGGCCATCGTGCCGTTCGCGCAGCTGATCTTGGCCAACGTTCCTTATTTTCAGGGGCTCGTGCACGCCCTTCCGACCGCCGCGCCGCGTCCGCAGGGTCGGGGGAAAATCTTTTTCTGGGCCCTGTTTGTCACCGGCGCGCTCATCGCCTGCTTCACCTACATTCCGATGACCGAGCTGTCGCAGCGGTGGTTTGTGGAGGCGTCGGGCCGGGAGCCGACCTGGTTCTTCCCTCAGCGGATGAACAACGGGGTGATGTTGTGGGCCTGCCTGAACGGGCTCGTGGGGTTCGCGCTGTTTTACGCGGGCTACCGGCTGCACGGCCAACGGAGCGGGATCACGCCCGCGTATTGGGGCACCGCGACGAATCCGCGCGAACTCGGCCGAACCTTCCTGCTCGCGGTGATCCTGTTTCTCGCGTTTTTTCTGCTGCTCTTCGCCGTCTACAGCGTGTGGCACGTTGACTACCGTTTTCTCTTTCTCGGCGTGCGGCTTTTTCAGCCGGTGCTCCTGGTGCTGTTGCCGCTGTATGCGCCGGTGTTTTTCATCTTTTTCCTGTCCAATTCGCTCCGGGTAAACGGCGCGATGCGGTTTGAGGGGCAGTCGGAGCGGTCGAGCCTGTTGCTCGCCGGGCTCGGGAACTCGCTCGGGCTGCTGCTCATCGTCATCTTGCAATACGCCGTGTTCGCCGCCACGGGCACGGTGTATTGGACCGACGGCTGGCTCTATATCAATCTGCTCTTCGCGGTGGTCCCGATGATGGCTGTGCTGCCCTCCTTTAACCGGTTCTTCTTCCGGATGACCGGCCGGATTTATCTCGGGCCGATGGTCACGTGCCTGATTTTCATCATGATTCTGCTCTCGAACACGGTGTGTTATCTTCCGTTGTGAGGGGGACGTGATTCGGGCGCGCCGCTGGGCTTGTACGGGGGCCCGATATCGAGGATTGCATGCGATTTTTTCCCCCGCACTTTCAAGGTACCTCATGAAGTTTTTGTTGCCCCTGCTGCTTGCCCTCGGTCTGGCCCAGAGCCGGTTGGGCGCGGAAAAAGCCGCGCCCGCGCCCGCGCTCACCGACGACGAGCGGACGAAGCTGCATTTTTTCGAAAACGAAATCCGGCCGCTGCTGGCCAAGCGGTGCTTCGAATGCCACGGCGAAAAGAAACAAAAGGCCGGACTGCGGCTCGACCAGATCGGCGCGATCCTGGCCGGCGGCGACGGCGGACCGGCGCTCGTGCCGGGCAAGCCCGGTGACTCAATGCTGATCAAAGCGATCAGCTACCGAGACGAAGACCTGCAGATGCCGCCGAAGGAAGAACTCCCGGCGGAGGAAAAAGCGCTGCTGGCGAAGTGGGTGGCGCTCGGGGCTCCTTGGCCGGCCGGCGCGGTGCCGGTCGCCAACCGGGACGAACAGGGCTTCACCGCGGAGCAGCGGGCGTATTGGACTTTTCAGCCGCTGACCAACCCCACGCCGCCAGCCTTGGCGGGCAACCTTTGGGTGCGCGGCGAGATCGATCGTTTCATCGCGGCAAAACACGCGGAGCTGAAACTCACTCCCGCGCCGGAGGCTGGCCGGGAGGAACTGCTCCGCCGGCTCACCTTCGACCTGCACGGTTTGCCGCCGACGCGCGCGCAGCTGGCGGCCTTTGTGGGCGACCGACGCCCCGATGCCTACGAACGGCTCGTCGACGATTTGTTGGCGAGCCCGCGCTACGGCGAGCGCTGGGCGCAGCACTGGCTCGATCTGGTGCGCTACGCCGACAGTGACGGCTATCGGGGCGATTTCATCCGGCCGGCGGCGTGGCGCTACCGAGACTGGGTGATCGGGAGCTTCAATGCCGACAAACCCTACGATCGCTTCGTGCGCGAACAACTGGCCGGCGACGAGCTCGATCCGGAAAACCCCGAGGTGCTGATGGGGACGTCTTATCTGCGCAATGGCATTTACGAGTGGAACCAGCGGGATGTGCGGGGTCAGGCCACGTTAATCACCGACGATATCACCGCCAACGCGGGGGAAGTTTTCCTGGGACTCAGTTTCCAATGCGCACGCTGCCACGATCACAAATTCGATCCGATTTTGCAGAAAGACTACTTTGCCCTTCGCGCCTTCTTTGAAGGCGTGCTGTGGCCGAGTCAGCTCAAGCTCGCGACGCCCGAAGAACGGGTGCAGCACGCGGAAAAGCAGGCGGTGTGGGAAGCTGCCACCGCCGGCGTGCGCGCGCAAATCGAAGCCCTCATCGGCCCCGAGCGCGACCGCCTGGTGCGCAAGGCCCATGAGCGGTTTACCGACGATCTCCAGGCCATGATGGACAAACCGGTCAAGGAGCGCGACCCGCTCGAGCACGTGCTCGCGACCATCGCGGAGCGCCAGCTCGACTATGAAGTCGACCGTTACGAGCCCCAGAAAGCGCTCAAGACGTCCGAGGCCAAGGCCCGCTTCGCCAAGCTGCAGGCGGAGCTGAAAACATTCGACCCCCTCAAGCCCGCGCCGTTACCCGAAGCCTTCGTCGCGACCGACGCCGGCCGCCGCGCGCCCGCTACGATCATGAAGGGACGGCGCGGCGGGGAACGCGAGGTGGCGCCGGGTTTTCTCACGCTCGTGGCGCCGGAGGCGCCGCAGATCACGCCCCTCGAAAACTCCTCTGGCCGGCGCACCGCTCTCGCCGCCTGGATCACGCGACCCGACAATGCGCTCGCGACCCGCACGATCGTGAATCGCGTCTGGCAGTATCATTTTGGCCGCGGGATCGCGGCGACGCCCAATGACCTCGGCAAGCTTGGCGAAAAGCCCACGCACCCCGAGCTCTTGGATTGGCTCGCCCGGCGCTTTGTCGCGCAGGGCTGGAGTTTCAAGCGCCTGCATCGCGAGATACTGCTTTCCTCCACGTATCGACAGACGGCGCACGTAGCCGTCTCGGAGGCCGCGGCCCGCGTTGATCCGACGAATCGTTACCTGTGGCGGTTCAGCCCGCGGCGCCTCGATGCCGAACAGGTGCGCGACGCCATGCTGGCGGCGTCGGGCGAACTCGATCTCACGCCCGGCGGCGCGCCGCAGGATGCGAACCTCACGCCGCGGCGCACGATCTACACGCTCAAGCGCCGCAACAACCCGAACGAGCTGTTGCGCGCGCTCGATGCGCCGGCGGGTTTTTCCAGCATCGCCGACCGGCAGACGACCTCGACGCCGCTGCAGGCGTTGCTGTTTTCCAACGGCGACTGGCCGCTGCAGCGCGCGCGGCGGCTCGGGGCGGACGCGCAGGGTGCGGACGGGATCTGGCAGGCGGTGCTGGGTCGTGCGCCCTCCGCCGACGAGACGCGCCGCGCCGCGGATTTTCTCGCGCAGCGGCTGGATGCGGCGCGGCCAGGCGCGGACCGCGGCGATGCCCACCTCACGGCGGACCACGTGGCGGAGGTCGGGCGCTTTCGGGAGAATTCGCCGCGGGAGCGCCTGCTGATTCGCCACGCGCCGCGCGAAGGCGATGACTTTACGATCGAGGCCGTGGTGCGGCTGGAAAGCCTCGACGCCGGCGGTGCGGTGCGCGTGATCGCGTCGCGGTGGAACGGCGAGCGGCTCTCCCTCGACTCGCACGGTTGGTCGCTGGGGGTGACTGGAAAAAAATCCGCCCTCAAACCTGGCAGCCTGATCGTTCAGCTCGTCGGTGAAGACGACAACATGAACACGGCTTATGAACCCGTCGGTTCCGGCCTGACCGTGGCGCTGGGTTCGACGCATCACGTCGCGGCGCGCATCTCCTGCGCCGAGGGCACGGTCTCGTTTTTCGTGCGGGATCTTGGCCAGCCGGAGTCCGCCCCGCGCACGGCGACCGTGAAGCACGGTATTGTCGGTAAACTGGGGGCCGGTCTCGCAACGCCGGTGGTCGGTGGTCTCTTCCGCCGCGGTCCGCACCAGTTTGACGGGCGCGTGGATGCCGTGCGGATTTCCCCGGGATTGCTGGCGGAAGGCGAGTTGGCGGCCGAACCGGCCCGTTGGCCGGCCCTGGGGGCGATGATCTGGGACGCCCGCCGCCCGCTGCCGGCCGGCTACGAATGGCAGGCCGGCGTGAGCAGCGCCGAGAGCCCTGATCCGCGGGTGCGGGCGATGACCGACCTCGCGCACGTGCTGCTGAACTCCAACGAATTTCTCCACCTGCACTGAGCGTGCGCCAATCACCCCGCGACCCGTTCGACCGTTTTTCTCCTTTCCTCCGATGGCCTGCCACAATTACTCCCCCGTTGCGTCGCGTCGTGATTTTCTCCGCACGGCGGGCTGCGGCTTTGGCGCCGTCGCGTTCGCGGCGCTGACGCGCTCGCCCCTGCTCGCGGCGACCGGGGGGCTTAAGCCGGCCAGCGCCGCGCTCACGAATCGGGCCGGGCGGGCAAAGAATGTCATCTTTCTGTTTATGGAGGGCGGGCCCAGCCACCTCGATACCTTCGATCCGAAACCGCTTATCAACGAACTCAACGGCCAGCCGCTCCCGCCCAGCTTCAAGCCGCCGATCCTCGCCATGGGCGAGTCCAAATCCCCGATCATGGGCAGCCCGCGGAAGTGGGCGCGCCACGGGCAGAGCGGCCTCTGGGTGTCCGACTGGTTTCCGCACGTTGCCACGCACGCCGACGATCTCGCGGTGATCAAATCGTGCGTGTCGGACGGCATCAACCACGCGGGCGGTGTTTGCCAGATGAACACCGGCTCCGTTTTCGGTGGACGTCCGTCGCTCGGCGCATGGGTGGACTACGGGCTGGGCACCGAGAATCAGAATCTACCCGGCTTTGTCGTGATCAAGGACAGCGAGAAGGAAGTCGTGAACGGCGTGCGCAACTGGGGCACGGGCTTCATGCCGGCGGTGCATCAAGGCGTGGAGTTCAGCGCGGCCGGTTCGCCGATTCGGAATCTGCAAAATCCCAAAGGGCTGGATGACGCCCGGCAACGGGCCAAGCTCGACCTCCTCGGGGAGATTAACCGCGCCCACGCCGCCACGCGCGCCGACAACACTGAATTGGAGGCGCGCATCCGCAGTTACGAACTCGCCTACCGGATGCAGGCGGATGCACCCGGGGCGGTGGACTTGGCGAAGGAAACGGCCGCGACCAAGACGCTCTACGGACTCGACGAAAAAGAGACCGCGGTCTTTGGCCGCAACTGCCTGCTCGCGCGCCGCCTCGTCGAGCGCGGCGTCCGTTTCGTCCAGCTCTATAGCGGAGCGGGCAGCGGGTGGGACAGCCATACGCAGCTCGAGAAAAATCATTCCGCGCTCTGTCGTTCGGTGGATAAACCGATCGCCGGCCTCCTCGCCGATCTGAAGGCGCGCGGTCTGCTTGACGAGACGCTGGTGATTTGGGGCGGCGAGTTCGGACGCACGCCGATGGCGGAGCAGACCGGCGGGCGCGACCATAACCCCGGCGGTTTCACGATGTGGATGGCCGGCGGCGGCGTGCGGGGCGGTCAGAGCATCGGCGAGACCGACGAACTCGGGCTCTACGCGGTGAAGGACAAGCTGCACGTGCACGACCTGCACGCGACGATCATGCACCTGCTCGGCGTGGACCACACCCAGTTGATTTATCATCACCAAGGCCGGCCGGAGCGCATCGATCAAAACGAAGGGCGCGCGTATACGAAGCTGGCGAAGAGCGTGGGGTAGAGGCGGAGAGGAGCGGCGGTGGCCAGCCGCCGTTGGACGAAAGGAGAAGGGGCGCTTGGGAAAGCACCCCGCCGTTTCGGATCGGCGATGAATTTCTCAGCCGCCCGAGCGCGAGCCGCTGGCGGTGCTTTTGGTGCGCTGGTCGATCTTAGCGATAACGGTCGCGGCTTTTAGATAGGCGGGATCGATTTCGAGGCCCATGCCGGGGGCGGTGGGGACGCGAATGCTGCCGTTGACGATTTTGAAATCGGGCGTGAACCACGTCGGCGCTTTCTGCGGGGCGCGCCACGGATACTCCATGAACGGGGTGGCGTTTTGCGTGCACGAAGCGAGCTGGAGGATATTCACCGAAGTCGCGCCGGTCTGCGTGTTGTGCGGCACGATGGATTTGCCGAGTTTTTCGGCGAGGCGCGCGACGCGTTTGGCGCGGATAAGGCCGCCGTTGTAGTTGATGTCGGGTTGGACGATTTGCATCACGCCGTGGCGGAGGGCCCAGTCGAATTGCCAGAGGCTGTAGTTCTGCTCGCCGTAGGCGATGGGGAGGCGGAGGGCCTTCGCGACGGCCTGGGTTTCGGAAAGTTCCTCGTAGGGGCAGGGCTCCTCGAAGAAGGCGAAGTTGAGTTCCTCAAGAAGTCGGCCGATGCGGATGCCGTGGGGGACGTCGTAGGAGCCGTTGGCGTCGGCGTAGAGGGTAATTTGGTCGCCGAGATTTTTGCGGGCGAGCTTGAGCAGCGTCTCGGAGCGGCCGGGGTAGGTGTCGAGGTTGCGGCTCATGCGTCCGCCAATCTTGAACTTCACGGCCTTGGCGCCGGTCGCGGCGACGCCGCGCTCGTAAACGGCGACTTCCTCCTCAGCGGACAGGACACGGTCGGAGCCGGAGAGGTAGACCGGAATTTCGGTGCGGACGATGCCGCCGAGGAGCGCGCCCACGGGTTTGGCGGCGATTTTACCGAGCATATCGAGCAGGCTTTGCTCAATATAGGCGACGCAGCACCAGAACGGGATGCTCGCGAGTTTGTAGTTCGCGCGGTAGACGTCGTCGATGAGCGACTCGAGGTCGCGGGCGTCTTGGCCGATGAAGCGCGGGGCGACGAGGTGCTCGAAGATAGGGATGAAATCTTCGACCTGCTTGGTACCGGTGATGCCGACGGCCCCGTCGGTGGAGCGGGTGCGGACGAAGACGTTCGAACCGTTTTTCAGCATTTCGACCGACGCGATTTTCACGGGCGAAGTGAATTGGGCCGGGAGGTTAAACATCGGCTGCTCGGCCTCGCGGACGAGCGGGGCGGCGCCGGCAGCCGGTGGGGCGGAGGCCGCGACCGGGGCGGGCGGGGAAGCGGCGACACCGGCGTGAGCGGGGGGCGGGAGCGAGGCGGCGAGAGAGGCGCTGCCGGTGAGTTTAAGCCAATCGCGGCGGGTGAGGGGCATGGGGGAAATAACGAATGACGGATGAGCAATGTCCAATGACAACGCCGGGAAGGCCAGCGTGCTGGAGTGACGCGAAAGCTAATGGGTGAATCGGGAATTCATGGACGATCAGATTCTTCTGTCGGAATTAGCGCGGATGAGCGCAGATGAGCGGTTAACCCACTGCGGATACCCGGATGATCGGCGACCGCACTTTTTTTCGGGCGGAAAGGCGCCGCCGTTGAGCGGCGAGGGTCGCGGTTACGGGCATGGGGGGAGCTGTCGCCGGGATCGGTTCGTGCAAGCGGGGCCATCGCATCACCGCAGCCGCCTGACTTCAAAGATTCGAAATTTCCGCGGTGCGGAGGCAGGCAACGTCGCGGCCGGGTTCGAAGGACGCGAGAGGCGGGACCGCGGCTTTGCAGATCTCGCGCGCGTAGGCGCAACGGGGGTGGAAGGCGCAGCCGGACGGCGGGTTGAGGGGCGAAGGCGGGTCGCCGGGGAGGACGATGCGTTGGCGCTGGCGCTCGATGTCGGGGTTGGGCGTGGGAATCGCGCTCACGAGGGCGCGCGTATAAGGGTGGCGCGGACGTTCGATCACGTCGGCGGCGCGGCCGAGTTCGACGATCTTGCCGAGATACATCACGGCGATGCGGTCGGAGATGTGTTTTACGACGGAGAGATCGTGGGCGATGAACACGAGGCTGAGGTTCATCTGGCGCACGAGCTGCGCGAGGAGGTTGAGGATCTGCGCCTGGATGGAGACGTCGAGGGCGGAGACGGGTTCGTCGGCGATGATGACCTTCGGCTCAAGGGCGAGGGCGCGGGCGATGGCGATGCGCTGGCGTTGGCCGCCGGAGAATTCATGCGGATATTTCTGCATGAAGCGCGGGGCGAGGCCAACGGTGCGCATGAGGGCGGCGACGCGGGCGTGGCTGTCGGCGGGCGAACACACGTCGTGGACGAGGAGCGGCTCGGCGAGCGTATCGAAAACGGTCATGCGCGGGTTGAGTGAGGCGTAGGGGTCCTGGAAAACCATCTGGAGGTCGCGGCGAATGCCGACGACTTCGGCGGCGTTGCTGGTGGTGAGATTTTTCCCCTCAAGGATGACGGCGCCGCCGGTGGTGGGCACGAGCTGCATGATCGTGCGGGCGAGGGTGGATTTTCCACAGCCGGACTCGCCGACGAGGCCGAGGACTTCGCCGGGGGCGAGGGCAAGCGTGACACCGTCGACGGCTTTGACGGTGCCGACATGGCGTTTAAAGAGGAAGCCCGACGAGATGGGGAAGTGCGTGCGGACGTCGCGGAGTTCGAGGATGGGGGAGGGGGAAGACGCGGGAGACACGGGAGACACGGGAGACGGGGGAGACACGGGAGACGGGGGAGACGCGGGAGACGCGGCGGGCAGAGCTAGACGAGTTCGCCGGATTGGATGCGGAGGCAGGCTTGGGCGTGGGTAGGCGAAAGGGGGGCGAGGGCGGGCGTGGTGGTGCGGCAGTGGTCGGTGGCATGCTCGCAGCGGGCGGAAAAGGCGCAGCCGGGGAGCGGTTTCGAGAGGTCAGGGGGCAGGCCGGAGATGGTGTATAGTTCCGTGCCTTTGGGCTGGAGCGAGGGAATGGAGCGTTGGAGGGCGCGGGTGTAGGGATGGCGCGGCGAATGGAAGAGGGTGCGG
>CANHJG010000141.1 GCA_947461205.1 Opitutia bacterium | reverse complement strand
TCTGGCAAATTCCGCGTCTCGTCATACGCGTCCATCGCCCGCGCCGCGAACTGCTTCAACCGCTGCGCCGCGCCCGCTTCCCCCGGCTGCCACACCGCCCCGAAGCCCGCGTCCCACTTCACCCGGGGCAACAGCTCCAGCTCCGCGACGGCCAGCGACCGCGGCCACTGGGCCGGCCCCAAAAGGGTCTTCTCCGTAAATTTCACCGGCGCAGTCACCGGCAACGTCAGGCAATGCCGCCAGTACGGCGTGAACACCTGAAACGGCCCGCCCGCCTTGTTGGCGATCGTGTGCGGTTCGTTCAGCAGCGCGCTGTTGAAACTCCGGGCATCCAGACCGGTCGCCGTGAACTCCGTCTTCAAGACGGAATCGCGCGCGATCGTCGCAGGCTCATAGCGTCGGTTCCAATAAACCGCCCCGGCCCCCGTTTTCCGCACCATCTCCCGCAACACCTCGGCCGAGTTCCCGCGCGCGATCACCAGGTGCGACCCGCACTCGCGCAATGCCGCATCGAGGGCCCCCAGCGCATGATGCAGCCACCACCGCCCCGCCCCGCCCATCGGCCAGCGCCCCTCGCCCGTCTCGTCGAGAATATAGAGCGGCACCACGGGACCGCCGCGGACCAGCGCGGCCTGGAGGGCCAAATTGTCTTGGAGGCGCAAATCCTGACGAAACCAAAGAAGGGTGGGCGAAGCGGACACGCGCAGAGGCAAACGCCCGCCCCGCACTTTGCAAGTGCCCGGACCGGTTTGCGCCGCCGCCGCGCGCCTTCGCCCTTCAGAGCGCCTCGCGGTAGAGCGTCTCGTAACCCGCCGCCGCCACTTCCCAGCTGAAGTCGCGCCCCATGCCACGCTGCTGCACCGCCCCATACCGCGCCGGTTCCGCATACAGCGCCAACGCCCGCTCCAGCGCGTCGCGCAGGCTCGCGGCATTCGGTTCGCACATCAGCCCCGTCCCGCTCGCCGGAAATTCATCGGCGTCCGTCACCGTGTCCACCAGCCCCCCGACCCGGCTGGCGATCGGCACCGTGCCATAGACCTGCGAATACATCTGATTAAGCCCGCAGGGCTCGAAGAGCGACGGCATCACAAAGAAATCGCACCCCGCCTCGATCAGATGGCTCATCCCTTCGTCAAGTTTCGCCGCGAGCGACACCTTGCCCGGCGCCTCGGCCGCCAGAGCGCGCATCTCCGCCTCCATGCGCTTGTCGCCCGTACCCAGCACGACCAACCGGCACGCCCGCGTGAGGAAAAAATCCCGGTTCGCCAACACCAGGTCCACGCCCTTTTGCTCCGCGAAACGGCAGATCATGCCGAACACCGGCCCCGGGAAATCCGCGTCGAACCCGCAGCGCTTCATCAGCTCGGCCCGACACACCGCCTTGCCCGACAGGTCCGCCCGCGAATACCGCGCCGGCAGTAGCGAGTCCACCGTGGGATTCCAAATCGACGTGTCCACCCCGTTCAACAGCCCGACGATGTCCTCCGCCCGCGTCTGCGCCACGCCGTCGAGGCCGCACCCGAATTCCGGCGTCTGGATTTCCCGCGCATACTGCGGGCTCACCGTCGTCACGCGGTCGGCAAACAAAATCCCGCCCTTCATATAGTTCACCTGCGAATAATACTCGAGCCCGTCGATGTGATAGAGCTCGTCGGGCAAATTCGTCCGCGCAAACGTCGTCGCCGGAAACAGCCCCTGATAGGCGATGTTGTGGATGGTGAACACCGTCTTGAGCGCCAGCGTCACGCGGTGGCGCCGCTCCGCCTCCCGCAGCAGCAACGGCAGCAGCGCCGCCTGCCAGTCGTGGCAGTGCACGACGTCCGCCTGCACGTCCGCGAGCCGCAACGTCTCGATCACGCCCTTGCAGAAGAACACAAACCGATCCGAGTTGTCCTCGTAGTCGCGCTCGCCGTTGCCGTAGGGCGCGCGCCGGTCGTAGAACTCCTCGCGACAGATCAGATACACCTGGAGATTCTTCCGCGGCGAAAACACCCGGACATCCCCCGAAAGAAACTGGTCGCCCATCTCGATTTTCAACCGGAGCCTCCGCTCCGCGCCCGCCGCATCCGCGTGCTCAATCACCGCGCGATAGCCCGGCAGGAACACCGATACCTCGTGGGCGTGGTCCGCCAACGCGCCCGCCAACGCCGCCACCGCGTCGGCCAAGCCGCCCGTTTTCATGTAGGGATAAAGCTCACTCGCCACGTGGACGATTTTCATCGCCCGCAGTTAGGCCGGACTCTTTCCTCAGGCCAATCCCAAAGCACGGCCCGCGCGCCATGACTCGAAAATATCCATGAATCTCCGTGAACGCCTCCTCGCCCACCTGCGCGAGCCCCAGTACAAGCCCGCCAACGAATTCGAGCTCGCCGGCCGCCTCGGTCTGAACAAAAAGCAGCGCGCCCTGCTCGCCCACGAGGTGCGCCTCGCCCTCAAAAGCGGGCATTACGTCCGCGCCGGCAACGGGCGCATTGCCCCCACCGGCGCCAAGGTCGAGGCCCCCCGCGCCCCGGAAAAACGCCCGGTCTTCACGCCCACCCGCCGCGGCCCCGCCTTCCCCGCCTCCGGTCCGTTTCTCCCCCCCCTCTCGTCTGCCTCGGCCCCTGCCCGCGCCTCTTCCGCGAAACCGCCCCGGGATGCATCCGGAAAACCCGGCCACGCCCCCGCCGCCAAGCCCGCCCGCACTTTCCCCGCCCCCCGGTCCGCGACCCCGGCGCGCGCTCCGGCCCCCCCGCGTCCCCCGGTCGCCGCCCCCATCGAGAAAAACAGCCTGCCCAAACTCACCAAAGGCGAACTCATCGGCCGCATCCAGTTTCGCGCCGGCGGCTCGGCCTTCGTCGTCCGCGACGCCGTCCCCGACGAAGACGCCCAGCCTGCGCTCCAGGTCTTCCCCGAGGACACCGGCGTCGCCCTCCCCGGCGACCGCGTGCTCGCCCGCGAATATCCCGGCCGCAAAGGCCGCCGCCCCGGCGAAAAAATCGGCGCCGTCATCCGCGTCCTCGAACGCGACCGCGACACCCTCGTCGGCAATCTCCGCAAGGGCCGCCGCGACTACGTCGTGCAACCCGACGACCCCCGCTTCAGCTACGAAATCGCCGTCGGCGATCCCGCCAAGAGCGGCCTCTCCCCCGTCCCCAAAGAAGGCGACAAGGTCGTCGTAAAACTCGGCGAATGGAACCGCCGCTCCGACGCCCTCACTGGCACGCTCACCTCGTGCCTCGGCCGCACCCACGAGCCCCGCGCCGAACTCCTCGGCATTTTCCTCAAACACGGCCTCGCCACGGAATTCCCCGCCGACGTCGAACGCGAGGCTGCCGCCATCCCCAACCAAGTCCTCCCCTCCGAGCTGGCGGGCCGCCTCGATTACCGCGAGAAAATCGTCTTCACCATCGACCCCGACGACGCGAAGGACTTCGACGACGCCCTCTCTTACGAGCCGCTCGCCGGCGGCGAGGTCCGCGTCGGCATCCACATCGCCGACGTGTCGACCTACGTTCATCCTGGCACCGCGCTCGACCGCGAAGCCCAGCGCCGCGGCAACTCCACCTACCTCGTCGGCGTGGTGATTCCGATGCTCCCGGAAAAACTCTCCAACGGCCTCTGCTCCCTCGTCGAGGCGCAGGACCGGTTGTGCAAGGCAGTCTTCCTCACCTTCGCCAAAAACGGCCGCCTGAAGGATACCAGCTACGCCAACACCGTCATCCGCAGCCGCAAGCGTCTCACCTACAAACAGGCCTACGCCTTCATGTTTGAGGACGACCTCGCGAAGATCCGCGCCCTCCCTCTCCCCGCCAAGCACCAGACCGGCTCCACCGGCCGCGCCCTCCGCGACCTCTCCGACGCCGAGCTCCACGATCTCCAGACCTGGTGCCGCGCCCTCTGGAAAATCGCCGCCCGCCTCCGCAAGGACCGCATGGCCCACGGCAGCCTCGACCTCGACATGCCCGAGACCAAGATTTTCGTCGACGAGCAGGGCTACGCCGACCGCCTCGAGAAAATCACGCACGACGAGAGCCACCAGCTCATCGAGGAGTTCATGCTGGCCGCGAACGAAGCCGTCGCCCGCCTCACCCGCACCCACCAGCTGCCCTCGCTCTACCGCGTCCATGACGAACCCGATGTCGAGAAACTCGAGGAATTCCGCGACCTCCTCGGCACCTTCGACCTCCCCGTCGGCGACCTCACGCACCGCGCGGAAATCGTCAAACTCCTCGTCACGCTCGCCGCCCACCCGCAGGGCTACACCTTGCGCACGCAGCTCCTGCGCAGCCTCAAAAAAGCCGCCTATCGCGCCGCCCCCGACGGCCACTACGGCCTCGCGAAAAACGACTACACCCACTTCACGTCTCCGATCCGCCGTTACGCCGATCTCGTCGTCCACCGCGTCTTCGACACCTACCTCGCCCAGCACCGGGCCCACGCCATTCCGCCCGCGCGCCAGACCCGCTACGACCTCGCGCGCATCCAGGCCCTCGGCGAACATATCAGCCAGACCGAAATCACGAGCGCCGAAGCCGAGCGCGAAAGCGTCAAAATCAAGCTCCTCGAATTCTTCGAGCGCGAGCTCGCCAAGTCCCCGCGCACGAAATTCGCCGCCGTCATCACCGACGTCCGGCCCAACGGCTTCTTCATCGAACTCGTCGAGTCGATGACCTTCGGCTTCATCAGCACCCAGTCCCTCGCCGACGACCGCTACGTTCCGACGGACGACGGCACCGTGCTGGTCGGCCGCAAGACGAAGAAAAAATTCGCGCTCAACGGCCGCCTCGACGTCGTCGTCGAAAAAGTCGACCGCTTCAAGCGCCTGATCGATTTCCGCCCGGCCGCAGCCTAACCGTCCCGGAGAGCGTCCACTCCCTCGCCGTCCCCCTCATGAAACACTACGACTTCGCCCGCCAGTTTCACGCCCTCTTCGAACAGTCGGTCGCCCGCTACTCCGCCGGCCAACGCGGCCTCGAGAAGTTTTTCACCACGGACGAAGTCGCTTTTCTCTCGGCGAACGGCCTCACCGGCCAGCACCTCTACGACTACGCCGAGGACCGCAACAACGACGGCGAGCCCGACGGCGAGACCGCCCTCGCCATCGAAGCCGTGCGCCGCGACTACTTCCTCAACGTCCAGGGCGGCCTCGCCCTCGCCGGCGTCCTCGACGCCAGCACGCTGCCGCCCAAAACCGCCGCCGTCCGCGGCGTCGCCTGGCTCCCGCGTCTGATTCCGAAGGCCCGCGCGAAACTCCGCGGCGAACTGCCCCCCGCCCTCATGTTTTGCTGCGGTGGCGACCGTTCTTTTTTTCAACAGCACGACATTTTTCCCGCCGAGTTCCTCTCCCTCGTCTGGCGGCACGGCGACGACGATGCCGCCATCGTCGACTGGGTCGTCCGGCGCAGTCCCGCCCATTAGCCCCTCGCCCGGTCGCGGATCGGACCGACCGCGCACCGGCCGAAACAATCCCACCGCGGTCATTGACCGCCGATTTGTTTTTCATACGGTCCCCACGTCTCCATCCCCCCCCCTCCGCCCTCCCGACGCTCCTTATCCCACCCATGAGCAAATACACCCTCAACGTTAACGGCCAGTCCCGCACGGTGGACGTAGCTTCCGACACCCCGCTGTTGTGGGTGCTGCGCGACTCCCTCGATCTGGTGGGGACCAAATACGGCTGCGGTATCGGCCAATGCGGCGCCTGCACCATCCACCTCAACGGCGTGCCCACCCGCGCCTGCATGACCCCCGTCTCCACTGTCGGCCGCATGAAGGTCACCACCATCGAGGGCCTCGCCGCCGACTCCGGTAAACTCCACCCCGTGCAACAGGCCTGGTCCGACCTCGACGTCGCCCAGTGCGGCTACTGCCAATCCGGCCAAATTATGACCGCCGCCGCACTCCTCAAAGACAACCCGAAGCCCAACGACGAGGACATCGACGGCGCCATGGCCGGCAACCTCTGCCGCTGCGCCACCTACATGCGCATCCGCGCCGGGATCAAACTCGCCGCCGGTCTTGCCACCGCCGGCAAAGGAGGTGCCCAATGAGCACGCCCACGCTTTCCGGCTCCGTCAACCGCCGCGATTTCCTGAAACTCACCGGCCTCGCCGGCGGCGGGTTCGCTCTCGCTTTCTACATCCGCTCCGGTGGCGAAGCCGCCGCCGCCGTTGCCGCCGCCAAGGCCGACTTCGCCCCGAACGCCTTCGTGCGCATCTCGCCAACGGGCGCCGTGACGATCGTTTCCAAACAGCCCGAGATGGGCCAGGGCGTGAAAACCTCCCTGCCCATGATCATCGCCGAGCAACTCGAGGTGCCGTGGAACGAGATCTCCATCGAACAGGGCGACTTCGACGAAAAGAAATACGGCGGCCAAGGCGCCGGCGGCAGCAACTCCACCCCCAATAACTACGACAACTTCCACCTCGTCGGCGCGACGGTTCGCACGATGCTCGTCGAGGCCGCCGCTCAGACCTGGGGTGTCCCGGCAGCGGAGTGCCGCGCGGAAAAAGCCACGGTCATCCACCCCTCCGGCAAGTCGCTCAAGTACGGCCAGCTCGTCGCCAAGGCCGCCACGCTCCCCGTCCCCGCGAAGGAGGCCGTCACGCTCAAGCAGCCCAAGGATTTCAAGCTCCTCGGCACCCGTATCGCCCAGTTCGATACACCCAAGATCGTGACCGGGAAATCGCTCTTCGGCATCGACGTGAAGCTCCCCGGCATGGTGTACGCCGTTTACGAAAAATGCCCCGCCTTCGGCGGCAAGGTCGTCAGCGCCAACCTCGACCAGATCAAGACCCTCCCCGGCGTGAAGGACGCCTTCATCCTCGAGGGCAACGGCAAGGTGAAGGAACTCGTGCCCGGCGTTGCGATCATCGCCGACTCCACGTGGGCCGCCTTCAGCGCCCGCAAACAGCTCAAAATCGTGTGGGACGAGGGCCAAGTCGTGAACGAGAGCTGGGAGACCTTTGTCACCCAGGCCAAGGAAAAGGCCGCCCAGCCCGGCGGCCGCGTCCTCCGCAAAGACGGCGATCCCGATGCCGCCCTCGCGGGCGCCGCGAAAACCGTCGAGGCCCACTATATCTACCCGTTCATCTCGCACGCCAATCTTGAGCCGCAAAATACCACGGCCCATTGGCACGACGGCATCATGGAAATCTGGTCTCCGACCCAGATCCCGACCATCGGCACCGGCATGGTCAACCGCGTCCTCGGCATCGCGCCCGACAAGATCAAACTCCACCTCAACCGCGCCGGCGGCGGCTTTGGCCGCCGCATCGGCGCCGACTACCTCATCGAAGCCGCCGCCATCGCCCAGAAGGTCAACGCCCCGGTGAAGCTCACCTGGTCGCGCGAAGACGATCTGCGCCACGACCAGTATCGCCCCGGCGGCCTCCACTTCCTCAAGGGTGGCGTCGACGCCAAGGGCAAGGTCGTCGCGTGGAAAAACCACTGCTTCACCTTCGGCGAGGGCGGTAGCCCCGGCAGCGGCGGTTCGCTCAGCGGCGACGAATTCCCCGGCCGCTGGATCGCCAACTACCAGGCCGAGCAG
The DNA here is from genome assembly GCA_947461205.1 of Opitutia bacterium. GTDB lineage: Bacteria > Verrucomicrobiota > Verrucomicrobiia > Opitutales > Opitutaceae > GAS368. Next base: position 4,162 of record CANHJG010000141.1, on the reverse strand, counting down.
ACGATGTTCGACACCGGCTGGCCCATGGGCCCCTGGCGCGCCCCCGGCAGCTGCGTCTTCGCCTGGGTCATGCACAGCTTCATCGACGAACTCGCCCACGCCGGCGGCCGCGACCCGCTCGAACTCCGCCTCGAACTCCTCGGCGACAAAGACGAAATGCCCGCCGGCGGTGCCGGCGGTGGCGCGGCCAAGGGCGGCAAACAAGCCGCCGCCCCCTACAACGTCGCCCGCATGCGCAACGTCCTGAAATTCGCCGCCGAAAAAGCCGGCTGGGGCACGAAGAAATTCGCCAAGGGCTCGGGCGCGGGCCTCGCGTTCCACTTCAGTCACCGTGGCTATTTCGCCCAAGTGGCCGAAGTCACCGTCTCGAAGGACGGCCAGCTCAAAGTGGACCGCTTCGTCACCGGCGCGGACATCGGCGCCCAGGTCGTGAATCTCAGCGGCGCGGAGAACCAGGTGGAGGGTTCGGTCATCGACGCTCTCGGCGTCATGATGTATCAGGAACTCAACATCGAGCGCGGCCGCACGGTGCAGTCGAACTTCAACGACTATCCGTTGATCCGCATCACGGACGCGCCGGCGAAGATCGAGACGCACTTCCTGAAAACCGCCTACCCGACCACCGGTCTCGGCGAGCCCGCGTTGCCCCCGGTTGCCCCCGCGATCTGCAACGCGATCTTTGCCGCCACCGGCAAACGCGTCCGCCAGTTCCCGCTCTCGCGCACCGACCTGCGCTGGAGCTGATCGAAGGAGGGCGCGGTCTCCGACCCGCCCTCATGTTTTCGGCCCCAAGGCCGCGCCACCCGGCGCGGCCTTTTTTTACGCGACGCCATACATCTCGACGATCAGGTGCCGCACGGCATCCGCCGCAGCCGCCGGGAGTGCGTCCAGTTTCTTGATCAGCCGGGCCTTGGAAATCGTGCGGATCTGATCAACCGCCACTTCCGCGGCCTTGCCCGCGCAGCGAATTTGAATTCGAGACCGCCACGTCGGATGCAACGCGGTCGTCAGCGGGCAGACGACCACGGTGTCGAGATGCGCGTTCATCGCATTTTGGCTCACCACGAGCACCGGACGCGTCTTTTTCATCTCCCCGCCCAGCGTCGGATCGAGATTCGCCAGATAGACGCCGTAGCGCACCGGCGTCACCGCAAGTCCTCCAAGCCGTCTGCCACCGTTGCATCAAACGCGGAAAAATCGTCGTCCGTCGCCGCCGCCATGGCCCTGAACGTGTCGTCCCAGCCCAGACGCTTGTCTTTGCTCGGAGCCAACAGAATCCCCCGCTCCGTGCTATGCACGGTCACGGTTGCGCCGATGCGGTGCCGGGCCAACAGCCCCTTCGGCAGGCGGACGCCCTTTGAGTTTCCGACGCGGACAATTTTCAGGGTAAGCGGAAGCGGAGAAACCATGATGTGAGCACGGTAACCACGGCACTTTCGCCCGCAAGTCGCAATCCGCTCTACAACAACTCCCCTTGCCCGTCCCCCAGCGGTTTCACCCCGATGAAATTCCCATACCGCTCCAACCAGTCGTCCAGCTTGTCGGCATAGAAGGTCGGGTCGTAGGGCGCCGCGACCGGATCGTAGAGGGCCAGCGCCCGTGCCCGCTGCCAGTCGCTTGTTTTACCTTTCGCTTTCGCCGTGATGTAGTAACTCAAGCGTTCGCCCATGCGCGGCCGCGGCGTCACCTGCAACGCCACCTCCGCCGAGGCCCGCCGCGGCTTCCCGCCCCCGGCGATGAGCTGTTCGTAGGCGTCGGGATTCTGGTTGAGCGTCTCGCTCTTCGCCAATTCGGCCACCGGCACGTCCCGCGTGAGCAGCCGCCTGCGGTAGTCCTCCACGAGCGGCACGGGCGACTCCGGCGAGGCCCCGACCAGGTAATTGATCAACCGGTCGCTCAGTTTCTTGAGAAACGGTTCCATGCCGCGCGACCGCAGCGCACTCCCCCGCAGCGTGACTTTTGTCCCGTCGTAGAGCGCATAGTTTTTCGCCTTGTAGCACCACATCGCCGCATAACGTCCGTCATGTTCGAGTTCGATGCCCGCCGGCAAAATCGGCGCGACGAGCCCGAGCAGCATCTCGGGTGATTCAAAATAGCTCTCCGACGACAGGTAGATCCCGTCCGTGTCGGCTTCGAGGATCGTGCAGCCGTGCTTCGCGAACTCGTCGATCAGCTGCTGCAACAGCTCTCGACCCCGCCGCGTGACTTCGGCGGCAAGTTCGCCATCCCCGAAACGCGCGCCCGAAAAACCCAGATAGCCGTAAAACGAGTTGATCAAAATCTTGAAGTTGGCCTGCCGCGCCTGCGCCTCCGCCCGCTCGTCCTCGGTCGGCGCGCTCTTGGCGAGCTGCTTGTAGTTCAGGCGATACGCGCGCAGCTGACGCAGCAGCGGTACGAAAACCCCGAGCGTGTCGTTCTTCGGATTCCGCGCGATGGTGAGCAGGAGACTCGGATAGAGCGACGCCACGTCGAAGTGCAGCACATGCTTGAACACGCCTTCCTGAAAGCTCCGCGTGTAGCCGCCCTCGAAGGGCTGCACGTCCGGCGGAATGGGGCAGGCCTGCCGCGCGTGGTAGTATTCTTCGAGAAACAGCAGGTCGATCTTCGACGTCGCCCCCCGCAGCGTCGCCTCCTGCAACAGCGTCGGAAACGTCCGCACCTGCTCGAAATACGTCGGCAACAGCTGGTCGGCGAGCCCCTCCGTCTCCCGCAGGTCGTCCCCGAGGTAGGCGCAAAACCGGGCGCGGTCGCTCGCGAACACCGCCTGAATCCGGTGGCCGGGAATGTAAGTCCGCTCGGCACTGTCTTCGTCGGTGATCCCAAAATAGACCGCCACCTCCTTCAACCCATACGAGGTCAGCTCCCGGGTCGTGATGTCGTAAAGCTGCACGAGCAGGTAGGTGTCGACGACGGCGCGACCGGGCAGATCGCAGCGCGGAAAATCGATCCAGCGCTCGGCCACTTTCAGCCGCGAATTGCGAAACGAGGCCCGCTGGCCAAACCGTCCCCAGGCGCACGGCACCCGGTGGAGCCGGCAGCGCTGCCGCAGGTAATCGAGGTCGAACTTGAAAATATTGTGCCCCTCAAGGACGTCCGGATCGATCTCGGCCAGCGCGGCATTCAGTTCGCCCAACAGTTTCTTTTCCGCGGGATCCGTCATCTCCTCCAGCACGAGGAGGCGGTTCTTGCCGCCGCACCGCAGGCCGATCGCGAGCACCCGGTCGCCCGGCCGTGCCGCATCGGGAAACCCGCCGTCCGGCGACGCCGTCTCGATGTCGAGTTGGCAGCGCCGCAGCTGGCCGAAACTCAAATCTCGATACAGCCGTTGCCGCTGTTGCAGGAGAAACTGGCTTTCGAGCGGCCGGATCGCGTCGACCCCGATGGCCGTTTGCTTCGCCTCTTTCATGAACGTCTCAAAAATCCCGAGACTCTCTGCATGCACCAGCCGGTCGAACGGCCCCGGTCCCGCCAATTTCTCGAGGGTCAGCCCATGCAAATTCGCCTCCGGCGGCGTGTCGTTGAGCCACGCAAACGGCCGGAAATGCTCGACCCGCACCTCGCGCCCGCCGTCCGCGGTCACGACAGACGTGTGCACCCGGCCCGTTTCATCCACCCAGACCCCGCACAACGAACCGGTCATGATGCGGGGTTGGCCGTCAGAACGGTTTCAGGTAAACCATCACCACGGCCGTGATCGCCAGCGCCACCGTGACGAGCATCAGCGTGTTCGCCTGGGCCCGGCGTTTATACGCGATCCCCGCCATGGCCGAGAGTCCGAGCCAGCACACGATCTTCACGATGATCCAGCCCGGGAAACCGATGCGCAACTTCGTGATGAGCCCGAAACCCGCGATCAGCATCAGCAGACTCATCACACCCGTGATCATCAACACGCGCTTCCGCGTCTCAGCCGGCGCGGAAAAGGCATAAAACGTATAGCCGAAGAGGACCAGCAGGGAGCTGATGTGGAGAATGTGGTAGAAGGTAGGACTCATGGATTGGAAAGAAAGAGCGACACCCCACCTGTGCCGTGCGCCCAAAGGCTCAGGACCTTTTTAGGTTAAGGTGGGCGCCTCCTCCGCAGCGTCTGCTTTCCGATGGACGGCCTAGCATCTTCCGCGACGGTTTTGGCTCCCGTAATAATTCTAAGGCAAAGAGCAGT
>CANHJG010000140.1 GCA_947461205.1 Opitutia bacterium | reverse complement strand
GCCGCAACGAGCCGCGCGCCCGCAAACGACGACCGAAAAACTACCACTTCCTCACCCAGCCCCGCCGACGGATGCGCGTATCCGTTTCCAGGCGCCTGCGATGATCGCCCCTTTCCTTTTCACTCGGGGCTTATCTAAGCGCCATTCGAAGGAGCTGGAGAGATTCACTTCGCCGGGCGGAGGATTTTTGCCCCACGCGAACCACGGCTCCATGGCGGTGGAGAAGGAGGTGCCGTCGGGCTTTTGCCCGGCTTTGCCGAAGCCGGATCATTTGTTTTTAGGCTGATTCGCGAGGAGCCAGACGAAGTGGTGGGCGTAGCGGTAGTCGGCGGGAAATTTGACGTAGAAGCGCACGTGGACGGTGTCGGCTCCGGGGGCGAACCACTTGATCGCGTCGCCGCCGGTATTTTTGCCGCGCTCCATCGGCATCTGCCCGGACCATTTTCCGGCGTGCGGCGCGGTGTCGGTCATGACCACGGGGCCGCGCTGTTCGTCCCATCGCTTCATGTCGCCTGACTCGAAGTTGGCGGCGAAGAGTACGGCGGGGTCGCGGGCGATGCCGGCGTCACCGGGATAGTGGGGGGCGAGACCGTCGGCAGCGGGAAGCGAAGGAGCGCAGGCGAGCGCCAGCAACGCGACGAAGCCCGCAGGGGAGCGGCTGGAGGCGAGGCGTGGCATGGTCGGCGGGTCAGATTGATTCGGATTCGACCACGCGGATCCCGGGCGCGGCGGCGAGGGCGTCGGCCAGGAGTTTTTGGGCGATGCGCCCGGAGGGGACGATGCGATAGCGGCGCGGGATCAGCCAGGTAAGGACGCTGAAAAAACGGAGCGCTAACGCTTCGCCCGGGCGGCGTTCGGCGCGGTCGCCCCCGATGAAGGACGGACGGAGAATCGTGAGCGACGGGAAGTTCAACGCGCGGAGATCGCGCTCGGTTTCGCCTTTGGTGCGCAGATAGAACGTGCGCGAGGCGGCGTCCGCGCCGACGGACGAGACGAGGGCAAAGACCGGGGTGCCGCGGCGGCGGGCCAGGGTGGCGACGGCGAGCGGGTAGTCGTGGTCGACGAGGCGGAAGGCAGGTTGCGAGCCGGCTTTCTTGATCGTGGTGCCGAGCGTGCAAATGACCCCGTCGACCGCCCACCACGGGGCTTCGGCGGGCAGTGCGTTGAAATCGACCAGGGGATTCTCGAGCTTGGGCTGGGACGGCAGCGGGCGACGCGTGGGTGCGACCACGCGGGCGACACGGGAATCGGCGAGGGCCTGGGTGAGGACGGATTGGCCGACGAGACCGGTGGCGCCGACGAGGAGGAGGGTTTTCATGTCGAAGGGCGGGAGGGGCTCACGCTGGGGACGATGGCGCTGTTCGACGAGGCTGGAGTGGGCGCCGTGAAAAAGGGAGGGCGGGTGCGGGCGAAGCGGACCGGGCAGAATGGTCGGTAACAGCATCGTTACGGTTTCGTTTTCGCGCCGGAAACGGCGACCGGCGACCTTCGGTCTCCGTGAGGCCCTGCCTGCGCGCTTGCCCCGACCCAACGACCCTCCGCCTATGAACTCCCTGCGATTCTTCCTCGATTCACGTTTCGGCCTGGTGGCCGGAGGCATCGGTGCTCTCGCGCTGGTCTCGACGATTTTGGCGAGACCCCAGACGGCGGCACCGGTCGCGGCCCCGTTGAACGGTGGCGCCGAGAGGATCGGCGAGGCCGTTTGCATCGCCTGCCATGCGCCGCAGAACAAGCAGTTCTCGCATACGCAGCACGCGGGGGTCTTTCGGCTGAATCCCAAGAATGAAAAAGAAAAATTGAGCTGTGAGGCCTGCCACGGTCCGGGCTCCAACCACGTCAAGGAACCGGCCAACCGCGGCTCGCTCATTGGTTTCACCAAAGAGTGGGGCACCCCGGTGGCGCAGCAGACCGCCATGTGCCTCGCGTGCCACGAGGGTGGCGAGCGGATGTTTTGGCCGGGTTCGCCGCATGCGTCGAATCAACTGGGCTGCAGCGACTGCCACAACCCGATGGCGAAGATCTCCGCCACGGGTCTCCTCAAAAAACCGACGATCAACGAAACGTGCTACACCTGTCACCAGCAGCAGCGGGCGGAATTTGCCAAGCGTTCCCACATGCCGGTGAACGAGGGTAAGCTCAGTTGCGTGGATTGCCACAATCCGCATGGTTCGACCTCGAAGGCGCTCTTGAAAAACGACTCGGTGAACGAGACCTGTTACAACTGCCACGCAGAGAAACGTGGGCCTTTCTTGTGGGAACACGCGCCGGTGCGGGAAAATTGCCTGAACTGCCACGCTGCGCATGGCTCCAATCACGACAAGCTGCTGACGGTGGCGCGGCCGTTCTCGTGCCAACAGTGTCACGACAACACGAACCATCAGAGCAGCCTCTACAACGCCGGCCAGTTGGTTGGCGGCGGCGCGGCGCCGAGCACCCGCATCATCGGTCGCTCGTGCCAGAACTGCCATTCGCAGATCCACGGGAGCAATCACCCGGCCGGTGCCCGTTTCCAGCGCTGAGTTCCCCCCCCTGAAACCACCCCGATGATGAAAACGCATTTTCTTCCCCCGGTTTCCGGCCTCGTCCTTTGCGCCGCCGTCGCCCTTGCCGCCCGCGCCGCCGCCTCGCCGTTTGCCACCTCCGCCTCCGGTGTCGGCACCACGCTCGGCAACAAGGAAACCGCGTCCGCCACCGCCTTACAGTCCGCCGACCCCGAGTGGCCGGACGCGAAGCACACCCCGACCGGCCAGATGTTCAAGCTGCCGTTCAACGTGCCAAAGCTGGAAGAGATCAAGAAGACCGCTTCCGGCTGGGATTACTCGGGCCAGATTGAGCTCGGCACCATCGGCGCCGACGCCGGAGAGCGCAACGCGCAATACCGGATGTATCAGGACCTCGACGAGGGATCTTACGTCAACCACTTCAACCTGCTCCTGCAAAAAAAGGACGGCGCGTTCGTCAATGTGACCGGCGGTGCGGCCGGCCGGCGCGACCAGTATTACGGACTCAATTTTGGCCGCACCAATTCCTGGGGCGTGAAAGTTTTTTTCAGCGAGACGCCGCACGTGTTCACCGACACGTTCAAGAGCCTCTGGTCGGGGATCGGCACCGGTAACCTCGTCCTTTTGCCCGGCCTTACACCCGGCGGCACCGCGACGACGGCCAACGACACCGCCGCCGTCACGGCCGCGGCACGCGGGGCAACGCCCTCGACGCTCGGCCTCACGCGCAAGCGCGGCGGTGTGCGCCTCGACCTCACGCTGTCATCGGCCCTGAAAGCCTATGCCAGCTACGCGCTCGAAAAACGCCAGGGCGCCCGTCCGTTCGCCGCGGTCTGGGGGAACAATGGCGGCACCGCTCCGATGGAAATCGCGGAGCCTATCGACTACGACACACAGGATATTGCAGCCGGCGTCATTTATTCGAGCGGCCTGCATGCCTTCAATTTCCGGTGGAACACGTCGCTCTTCAAAAACAAGATCGACACGCTCACCTTGCAAGAGCCGTTCCGCATCGCGCCGCAGGGTTTCACGACTACGCCCGCGGCCGGCGCCTTTACGCAGGGCCGGATGGATCTCACGCCGAGCAACCAGGCGCACAACGCCCGCGCCGAATACACCCGCAAGCTGCCCGATTTCTACAAGGGCTTCGTCACCGCGGTCGTCTCCGCCGGCTCGATGCGGCAAGACGACAACCTAATTCCCTCCACCACGGTCTCCGGCCTCACGCTGCCGAACGTCACGATTTTGCCCGGCGGCGATTGGAGCACCCTGAGTTCCCTCAGCCGCACGTCGGCGAAGGGTGTCATCGATACCCGCCTCGCCGATCTTACGGTTTCGCTCAACCCCACGCCCGAGCTCAACGTGAAGGCCAAGGCCCGGTACTTCGAGACCGATAACAACAGCGATCCCTACTACGCGGTGAACCCGAACGCCGTCTACGTCGACGCCGACGCTGCCACGGCCGGCAACCAGACGCGGGGGATTGCCTACGGCGGTTTCACCGGTGTCTGGGGTCGCCCGCTGAACGACGGCACTGGCTCAGGCGGCGTGCTCTTCGGCACGAACCCGAACCCCACCGGTAGCATTGAGATCGCGAATCACATCTACTCATCCAAGCAGTATCGCTTCGGCCCCACGGCCGACTACCAGCTGACGAAGACCTCGAATCTCACCGGCAGTGCCGAACGCGACGTGATGCAGCGCACCAACCGCGAGCGAGCCCGCACGTGGGACGACCGCTACAAGCTCGGCTACGTGAACCGCGGGCTGTTCTCCTCGACGCTCCGTGCCTCGTATGAGTTCGCCCAGCGTCGCGGCAGCCGCTACGTCACCGCCTACTACGAAGACACGTTCAGCGCCGCCTTCATCCCGATGCCCACCACGGCCGGCACCAACGTCACGACGTGGGCTGTCCGCAACAATGCCGGCCTCCGCAACTACGAGCTCTCCGACCGCAACCAACACACGGCCCATCTCCGCCTCGACACGATGGTGCGCCCGAATCTCGACGCGGGCATTTCCGTGCAGATGCGGGAATCCCGCTACCCCGATGCGGCCTTCGGCCTCGGCAAGAGCAGCCAGGACTCCGCCAATCTCGACCTGAATTACCAGCCCTCGCCTAAGCTGAACGTTTACGGGTTCTACTCCTACCAGCAGGGCCGCAACCGCCAGGCCTCGATTCAGCAGGCCAACAACGTGACGATCGGCGCGGTCACCGCTCTCGGCGTCGTCACTCCCGAAAACGCGTCGATCATCGGGCCGACGCCGGGCGGGCCGTTCTACTCTCTCGGCAACCAGTGGAGTGCCAAGCACACCGACCGCAACCACGTCCTCGGCGCCGGCGTGAAGCAGGAATGGGGGAAGGCCACGCTCGCTATCGACTACTCCTACTCCCTCGGCCGCACGCGCATCACCTACGACTACGGCATCGGCGGCGCGATCAACGCGGCGAACGCGGTCTTCGCCGGCGATCGCATGCCCGACCTCGCGGCTGACATCAGCTACCTCGACGCGAGCCTGCGCTTCCCGCTGACCCCGCGCCTCGCGCTGCGCCTCGTCTATCGCAACCAATGGGAGTCGATCCGCGATTGGCACTACAACCGGGTCGACACGACCCCGGTGATTACCGCCAATGTCAACAATCCGCCGACGCTCCTCATGCTCGACAGCGGCCCGCAGGACTATCGCGTCAACTGGTTCGGCGTGATGTTCCAGATCAAGCTCTGACCCAGGGTCGTTCCCGTTTTCCTTTTCGAAAAATGAGCTCCAAATTATTTACCTCCGTCTTGATCGCTCTCGCCGTGCTGGGCGCGAGCTTGGCGCGGCTGCCGGCCGCCGAGGTAGCGCCGCGCGTGATCAAGATCCGCGCCGGCGTGGAAAATGCCATGAAGTTCGAGGTCGCAAGCATCGCGGCGGCGCCCGGCGAATCGATTACGGTTGCGCTGACCAACGCGTGCGCGTATCCGAAAAACGTCATGGGGCACAACTGGGTGTTGCTCACGGCAGGTTCCGATCCGACGGCGTTTGCCGGGGCGGCGGCGACCGAGGCCGCGAGCGGCTACATTCCGGAAAAACAGAAGGAGAAGGTGGTCGCGTTCATCAAGCTGCTCGGACCGAACGAAACGGGCGAGGTGACCTTCACCGTGCCGACGGCGCCCGGCGAGTATCCGTTCCTCTGCACGTTTCCCGCCCACTGCGCCATCGGCATGAAGGGCGTGCTCGTGGTGAAGAAGTGACGCGGGATCTCCCGGAGCGGCCGGTGACCCGGGGGCGGTTGATTTTTCCGGCGTCGGACTAGTTTTCGTCGTCGTCCGCGTCCGGCGCGACGGCCCATTCCGGATACGGGGTGCGGCTGCCTTTGATGGCGCGCCAGAGGATGCGGTTGAGTTGATCCTCGGGCGCCTTGTCCACCTCGCGGAAGTTCATCCGGGCCGAGGCGAGGGCGTCCTTGCGCAAAATCGGGTCGGCGATTGTGACGGGATCGGGATTCATCTGGTCGAGCGGGATGTTGGCGGGCAGGGCGGTGAACGGGGTGAAATCGGGGGTCTCCGTGAAGCAGTCAGCCATCGGGGTCGCGCTCGCATCGAACTGGTTCATCACGGGCAGGCCGAGGATTTGCTCGATCGTGCGGAGGAGGCTCGTCGTATTGTAGTGGGTGCTGACGACGCTTTTGCGTTTCGCGAACGGGCTCACGACGTAGGCGGTGGTGCGATAGCCACTGACGTGATCCCAGCCGGCCTGCGGGTCGTCCTCGATGGCGACGATGGCCATTTCTTTCCAGAAACGCGAATGGCTCAGGCCCTCGACGATGCGGCCGAAGGCGAGGTCGTTATCGGCCATGCAAGCGGCGGGGGTGGGCGAGCCTTTTTTCGTGCCGCTGGTGTGATCGTTGGGGAGACAGATGATCGTGAGGGCGGGGAACTCGCCCTTGGCCTCGAAGTCGCGCAGTTCGCGCAGAAAAACGTCCGCGCGGTATTGGTCGGGGACGTTCATCTCCCAGCCGACGTAGTGGGGCGGCGAGATGGCGCGGATCGTCTCGATCATCGGGTAACTCTTGAATAGGGCCGCGTCGCTCTTGCCCTGCCAGGTGCGGAAACAGGTGGTGAAATCGGGCGTGCCCTTGCGGCCGTCGCGCCAGGTGACGATGGGGGCCATGAACTCGCCGTAGTTGCGGATGCTGACGCGGTGCTTGAGGGCGTTGTCCCAGATGAAACCGGCGGGAGAGTAGGCGAGGGCATCATCGTCGTCTTCGCCCATGCCGTCCGGATAGCTGCGGGGAAAGCCGGCGAAACTTTTTTCCAGATAGTCGGTCGAGAACGCCGTCGTGCTCCATTGGTGGCCGTCGGCGCTGAGGATGCCGGCGCAGTAGGTGTTATCGAGTAGCACGAAATCGCGCACGAGCTTGTGTTGGTTGGGCGTGATGCGTTCGCCGAAGATGCAGAGCGAGGGATCGCCGTTGCCGGCGGGGAGGTCGCCGAGGACCTGGTCGTAGGTGCGGTTTTCTTTGATCACGTAGACGACGTGTTTGATGCGGCTCGGCTCGCCGATGCGTTCGGGGATGGCGCGGGGGGCTTGGCCGGGGCGGGCGGGGAGGCGGGCGGCGACGACGGCGTCGCGGCGGAGGTTGCGCCAGACGGTTTCGGAGAGTTTGGGCAGATCGGACGCGGTGGGTACGGGCACGAGGGAGAGCGAGCCGGCGTAGTGTTTGGAGTTGAAGCCCATCGCGCCGGTGTCGGCTTGGCGTTTTTTGGCTTCGGGGAGGCCCTTGATATTCGCGACGGCGAGCGTGCGGCGCGGGGCGTCGAAGACGAGGGCGCCGGGGAACCAGCCGACGGGGAAGAGTCCCTCGAGTTTGGATTCGCGGTCGGCGGGGTCGAAGCGGACGACGGCGATGGCGTTCTGGGTGCCGTTCGCGACGTAGAGGCGGCGGCCGGACGGATCGAAGGCGAGGGCGTTGGGCGAGGCACCGAAGAGATCGCTCGGTTTCGGTTTAACCCAGATGGTTTCGACGACGGTGTCGGAGCGGGTGTCGATCACGCTCAGGGTGTCGGCGGCGGCGTTGGCGCAGACGACGTAACGGCCGTTTGGGGACACGGCGAGGGCGCTGGCGTGGAGACCGGTGAGGAGCTCGGTGGAACGGGTGGCGGCCGGGGCGGAGGGCGAGAGGGAGAGGACGGTGACGGAGCCCTCGTGGGCGATTTGTTTTTCAGCATCGACGCGCACGACGGTGCCGCGGCCGGCGGGGCCGGTGAGGTCGCCGGGGCCGGGGCGACGGCCGCCCCAGTTGCTCACGTAAGCCTTGGCGCCGACGAGGACGACGTCGTAGGGGGCGACGCCGACAGGAAAGGTGCGGAGGACTTGGCCGGAGGAGGCATCGAGTTCGAAGAGCTGGTTGGAGAGATTGCCGCAGACGTAGAGCCGCGTGCCGTCCGGGGAGAAGGCGAGGCCGCTGGGGATTTCCTCTTTGCGGCGCGGGGCGTTTGCGAGGGGCAGCGCCACACTGTGGGACGGCGTGACGGTGCCGTCGGGGGCGACGGCGAAGACCTTGAGGCTGCCGTTGACGTTGCTGAGGACGAGACGGCGTCCGTCCGGGGAGAAGACGAGGCCGGTGTAGCTGACCTGGCCCTTGGCGTCGGGCTCGAGGATGTTGGGCGAGACGACGTCGGGGTGCGGCTCGCCTTGTTTTTCGCTGGGCAGAGCGACGCGCTGACGGATGGTGCCGGTGGCCGGATCGACGACGACGATTTCGCTGGTCTTGCCCGAAGTGACGAGAATCCGGCCGTCGGGGGAGAGGGCGAGGGCCTGGGGGCGGAGGCCGGGGAGTTCGACCGTACGACCGAGGGGGGTGAGGACTTGGTTGACAGGAGTGACGGCGCGGCCGGCACCGCTGCGGCCGACGGGTTCGGTGGAGGCGAGGGAGGCGGCGAGGGGCTCGCGGGTCGCGGTGGGTTGGACGCAGCTGGCGAGCAGGCCGCCGAGGGCGAGCGCGACGGCGGCGGTGAGGGGGAGGTGGGACGCCATGGCGGAGTGTGGAGCGAAGAGGGCGGGGGACGGCAAGCTCCGCGCGCGGGCCAGGTCGGAGATCCGTGCGGGAGTTTTGGTTCAACTCCGGGGCGGCGCGGGTCGATCAGACGGGTGAACGCGCCCCTCCTCCGGTGGTCGGCCAGCTCGCCCGACCGTTCCGTTCCCCGACGATCACGCGACCGGTGGTCGTTGCGGCCGGGCTGGTGCCGGCGGCGGTACCCGGTCGGGAGGCGGGCGGGAAAATTTCGCGAAGTTAGCCTGCATCAATCACACCTTCCTGAAGAAATTATTTTTCACCGAGCGCACCGAGGTCCAAACCGAGGACACGGAGCCAAACAGGAATGGCGCTCTGTGCTGCTCTGGGGGCTTGGGCCCGTGCCCGTGGGCCAAAATTTCACTCAATTCGAGTGGGAAATACCCGGGATAGGTGCAGGGCCGATCCCGTGCTGCCCTCGTGGCGAGGGCTCGGGATGGCCGTTTCGCTCGGATGACCTACACCAAGCAGGTCTTGAAGGCTTCGGTGAGGGCGGGGCGATCGAGGTTTTTGCCGATGAAGACGAGGGTGTTGGTGCGGGCTTCGCCCTTGTGCCACTCGCGGTCGAACTTGGCGTCGAAGAGCATGTGCACGCCTTGGAAGACGAGGCGCTTGTTGCTCCCTTTCACGGCGAGCACGCCCTTCATACGGTAGATATCGCCGCCCTTCACGCGGAGGAGTTCGCTGATCCAGTCGTTGAGTTTTTTGCCGTCGAGGTCGCCGGGGGTGCTGATGCCGACGCTGGTGACGGCGTCGTTGTGGGTGTGGGCGGCGTGGTAATCTTGTTGCCAGCACGGTTTGGCGGTTTCGCCCATCACCTGGATGTGCAGCGGGTGTTCGCCGCAGGCTTCGAAGACGAAAAAGAAGCCGGGGGCTGGGATTTTTAGAACGAACTTGCCGTTGCCTGCGGTGAGCAGGAGGCGGTGCAGCGTGGCGCCGGGGACGACGGTATCGCCGTCTTTGAGACGGGCCTCCCAGTCGGCGAAGACGTGGACGGCGGCGTCGCGCGCCGTGGCGATCGCGGCGAGGGCGGCGGGAGTGGTGAAGTCGCCGTTGGCGGTCAACTTCACGGGCATGACGACGACATCGAGTTCGTTTTCGTTGCCGTGGTGGTGATGGGGGTGCTCGTGGTCGCACTTCCCGTGCTCGTGATCGCAATGCGAGTGATCGTGGCCGGCGTGATCGTGATCGTGATGGCCGATGATGAGTTCGTGGGAGCCGACGGGGAGGGCGTAGGCGCCGGCCCATTCGAAGGGATATTCGGGCTCGAGGAACTTGGGATCGACGTCGACGGCGCGGCCGAGGTTAAAGCCGCCGACGTTGAGCACGTGCTCGAGGGAGACGTCGGCGTTTTGCGCGCGGTGGATTTTCGCGACGGCGTTGATGCCGCGGATGCGGAGTTCGAGGGCGTCGAGCTCGGCGGGGGCGACGAGGTCGGTCTTGTTGAGGATGATGACGTCGGCGAAGGCGAGCTGCTTGACGGACTCGTCGTCGGTGCCGAGGTGTTGGAGGATGTGTTTGGCGTCGACGACGGTGACGATGGCGTCGAGGCGGAAGTTGGCCTTCATCTCGTCGTCGGTGAAAAACGTCTGCGCGACGGGGCCGGGGTTGGCGAGGCCGGTGGTCTCGATGAGAATGCCGTCGAGCTTGTCCTTGCGCTTCATGAGGCGGCCCAAAATGCGGATGAGGTCGCCGCGGACGGTGCAGCAGATGCAGCCGTTGTTCATCTCGAAGAGTTCTTCGTCGGACTGGATGACGAGCTGGTTGTCCACGCCAACTTCGCCGAATTCATTTTCGATGACGGCGAGTTTTTTGCCGTGCTGCTCGGTGAGGATGCGGTTGAGGAGCGTGGTTTTGCCGGCGCCGAGGAAGCCGGTGAGGACAGTGACGGGAATGGGCATGGGCGGGAAAGTGAGAGTGAACGTGCGGGTGAAAGTGAAAGTGAGAGTGAAAGGGAGGGGAGGCGCGGTGGGGACTAGTTTTTCGTTTTCAAGAGGCCGTCGCCTTCGAGTTCGTAGAGGGTGGAGAGGAACCCGTCGTTCCATTGGGCGCGGACGCGGAGACGGCCGGCGAGGGTCATGGGGACATCCTGCACGGGAGGGATGCCTTCTTTTTTCATTTTGACGGCGATCCATTCGGTGACGGTCGGCGTGACCCCGTAGCAGCAGAGTTGGGAGCTGCTGAGGAAGAAGAACTCGGTGGCGAAGCCGCCCTCCAGTTTCGTGGGCAACAGGAAGCCGGTGAGCACGACTTTCTGGCCGTCGAGGCGGCGGATGGAGGCGGGGACCTGGGCGACGACGTCGGGCGGAGGGGTGCCGGGTGGGAGGGGTTGCGGGGGCGCGGTGAAGGTCCAGCCGGCGAGTTGGCTGAAGGCGATTTTGGTGTAGCCGCTTTGGGTTTCGAGGGGGCCGTCGAGGGCGGAGAGCGGCGGGCCGGGGAGGCGCAGAATGGGACGGGCGGGCGGAGCCGGGGGAGGCGGGGGAGCCGAATCGGTCAGATCCGGGGCGGCGCTCCCGGGGAGCGCGGAGGATTCGGGGTCGAAGGATTGCTGGTGGAGGGCGACGGCCTTGGCGTAGGCGGGATCGGAGAAATCGAGGGGGCCGCCGTCGGCGCTGACGGGGATTTTGAGGCCGCAACAGAGGGAGTGGTCGCGCGGGCCTTTGAGAAAAGGCGGGGCGGCGAGGGTGACTGTGGCCAGCATACCCGCCGTCGCAACGACCACGGTGCGGCGGAGGGGTGCGTGCCAGCGAAGCGGTGAGTTGGGGCCGGGCCGGGGCATTGGGCAAATCGGCTTCAGCCCTGCGGGAGCTTGAATGCGACGCTCTTGAACGGATTGTCGCGGATGGTGAGGGCAGTGATGATGCCGTCGAAGGCGGCGGTCGTTTTCAGCCAGTCGGCGGTGGCTTCGAATTGGGAGGTGGCGCCGATTTTTTCGCCGGTGGCGGCGTTGGCGACGGCGACGAGCGAGAGCTTTTGTTTTGCGCCGGCGACGGTGGCGGTGATTTCGAAGGAGGGCGCCGAGATGCGGACGAAACTTTCGGCGTGGCTGTCGAGCACGTAGGCGGTGAGTTTGCCGGTGGCGGCGTCGCGGACGAGCTCGAGGTTGAAGGCGTGTTCGCCGAGCTCGACGAGCGTGCCGCCGTGGGGGGCGGTGTGGACGTGTTTGGC
>CANHJG010000139.1 GCA_947461205.1 Opitutia bacterium | reverse complement strand
TTTCGCTCACGCGGCCCGTGCTCGCCGCGTCGGTCGCAGCCCGCGGTGCCGGCGCCGCGTCCGGCGCAGCCACCGCCGTCACCGCGGTGGAACTCGACGACGAAGCCTCCGCCTCACTGCTCTCCGTCGGGGCGGTGGCGCAACCGGCCAACGCCAGTACGAAACTCACGGACAACACGGGGGGAAGCGCACGAAGGGTCATGTCCGGACCAAACGAAACCCCCGGTGCCTTGGCAAATTTTACCTTCACTCGCCCGTCCCCTCGCCCACGCCCCCCTTTCAAGTCTTTCCCTTTCGTCATTTCCCAGTGTTTCCTGCTCCCACTATGAAACTCCTCGTCACCAACGATGACGGCATCCACAGCGTCTTCCTCCACGAACTCGTCCGCGCCCTTCTCGCCGCCGGCCACACCGTCGCCGTCGTCGCGCCCAAGACCGAGCAAAGCTGGATCGGCGCCGCCAAATCCCGCAGCCGCCCCGTCCACGCCGTCGCCGCCGACCACCGTCTCGGCTGCCCCACCTGGGTCGTCGACGGCACGCCCAGCGACTGCGTCAACATCGCCCTCGACCATCTCCTTCCGCCCGCGCTGCAACCCGACGGCGTCGTCAGCGGCATCAACATCGGCCTCAACGCTAGCCTCGGTTTCATCATCGCGAGCGGTACCATCGGCGGCGCGTGGGAAGGCGCCCTCCATGGCCTCCCCGCCATCGCCCTGTCGCAGGATCTCACCGCCGAAATCTACCACCGACTGAAGGCCGCCGGCGACCTTCCTGACGCCGAACTCCACGCCATCCTCAGAATCTCCGCGGCGCATGCCGCGCGCCTCGTGCCCGCCTGCATTGCCGCGACCCCGCCGCGCGATTTCATCGTCCACAACGTCAATTTCCCACTCCCGTGCCGCCCCGACTCGCCCGTCCGCCGCACCGTTCCGGCCCGCGTGATTGTGCCCGGACTCTTCAGCCCCGCCGACGACGACGGCACGCACCGCCTCATCTTCCGCCTCGGCGAGGATCTTTCGCCCGCCGCGCCTCTCACCGACCGCACCGCCCTTGCGACCGGTTTTATCAGCCACACCGTACTCGACTACAAGAAACTCGGCCAATGACGCCCGCGCCTAAGTTCCCCCACCCGGGGCACAGGTCCGGTGGCACGGGTCTCCCGACCCGTGTTTCCTGCGTGGCGCGGACCTCCCACGGCTAAGTTTGCCGCAAACACCTCCGCCCAGGCGCCCCGGCTCATCGCTCGTCCCACGCTGCGCGTCGCGCCACCCCACCCACGGCCGGGGCCGCTACTTCGGATCCGTCGGCAAATCCGCGCGGTAGACCACGCCGGCGCGAAACACGACTTCCTTCACGTCCGCCGGCGTCGGCCGCGACATGATCGGGCCACCCATCCCGCCGCCGCCGAGGCTGATCCCGCCGGCCCCCCCGCCGATGCTGATTCCCGTGCCGCCGCCGGTGATAATACCCGTGCCGCCGCGGCCCGTGCTGATCCCGATGGAGGGCCCCCCGATCGTGGACGGATAACTGGATCCCGGATAGCCCGAGCCGGGGTACCCCGCCCCGGGATATCCGCCACCTGGATACCCACCCCCCGGGTAACTCGCCCCGGGATAACCCATCATCGCGCTGTCGTCGATCCCGCCTTTCTTGTAGACCCAAATTTCGTCGCCCGGCCCACCGCCCGGGCTCGCCACCACCTCGGTCGGCGTCCCCCAGGCCACCTTCACCATCTCCGGTAACATCCCCGGTTCCACTTTGCCGTCGAGCACCGCCTGCCGCGTCTCGATCGGCCACGTCTCATAGATATCCCGGTTCGCATCGATGCGGTTCATCTGACCCGACGCACATCCGCCCAGCAAAAACGCCGCGAGCATTCCGACCCCGGCCGCGCAACAGAGGAAATTGCGACTCATGATCCCCCCACCATGCACCAAACGTGCGAGCCGTAAAGTGCCGCGTGATTTCCCCGCCCGCCCGCCACACGTCGTTCCCGTGGATCCCCGCGCCCGCGTGCTCGCGGATGACTGCACGGCCGTGGCCACGTCGCGGTCGTCCACCGCCAGCCCGTCGGTCGATCGCCGCTCCGCATTTCGGGGCGGCGGGATCAGCCGGGCCACCGCCGGCACGCGCCTCCCCGCCATCACTGGGTCGGGCAGCGCCCCCCTTCGTCGCCCCATCGTCGAGCCCGAGCGCGGGCACGCTGAGGCGATCGAGCACGGAGCTCTCGGGTTTGCCCGTGACCCGTTCACCCTTGGCGCATCGGGCGTGAGGTCCGCGTGGACCGCACCGGCGCGCAGCGTCACGCGCGGTCCGGCCGCACCGGGAACCGTCCGGAAAAGTCCGGCGAAAACCGGGCAGAAAGTCCGGTCAGGGCGCCGCCGGGAAGGCGAGGAGATCGGCCCTATCCTGCAGGGCGATGGGGGACTCCAGACCCTCTGGCATCAGCGAGAGGGAGGAACGGGTGAGGGTGGCGATGTTCTGCCGGAGGATCACTTCCTCGGGGTGGATTGGCGCGCGCGCCAACCCGAAGTCGACACCATCGTGCGGCGCGCCGGCGAACTCCACGCGGTCATTCGACCGCACCCGTGGATCAAGCAGCGGGGCAAGGGCAACCTCCCCGCAGAATCCACGCCGCTAGAACTCGCCGAATTGGCCAGCCGCCACCCCGGCATGCCGCTCATTTGCGGCCACCCGAGCGGCGGCGACTGGGCGCTCGGCCTCCGCACGATCCGCCCCCAACGCGACGTCTATGCCGACCTCGGCGGCAGCGATCCCGTCAACGGCGAAGTCGAATGGGCGGTGCGCGAACTCGGCGCCGACCGCGTGCTTGACGGCAGCGAGGTCGCCGGCCGGCGCGGCACCTCGCAAATCGGCCGCGTGCTCGGCTCCGATCTTACCCTCGCCGCCAAAAAACTCATCCTGCGCGAAAACCTCCGGCGCCTGCTCCTGCCGAGCATCGCCGCAAGGGGATCACCGTCTGAACAACCGATCCCGGCCTGAACGGGCCGCCTCCACCCCCAGCCGCTCGTCCCGCCCAGCCCGCCGCCTCACGCCGCACACGCCAGCGCGTTGCTTCCCCTCGTGCCCGCGTTCGCCCCGTGGAGCTGGTCGCGGTAGATCGAGGGCGACTCGCCCATGATCCGGCGAAACACCCGGTTGAATTGCGACAAGGACTGGAAACCCGCTTCGTAGGCCGCTTCGCTCACCCGCCGGTGCGGGTTGAGCAGCAGCTGCTTCGTCTTTTCGATCCGCGCGCGGGCGATGTAGTCCGTGAAGGTGAGCCCCGTGGCACCCCGGAAGATTTTGCAAAAATAGAAGGCGCTCATGTGGGCGGCCTGGGCGACCTGCCTCAGCGCGAGCGGTTCGCCAAGGTGCTCCGCGATAAACGACCGGGCCCGGCGCACCGCCGGCGGCTCGGCAGCGGCTTCCTTGAGCATCAGCTCATTGGATACTAGGGTCAGGTGCTCCGCGAAACTGGCGAGGAGGCGCACCGTCGCGTCATAGTGCGACTTCGTGAGCACGCGCGTCTGAAAAAACGCCTCCCGCAGCACCGCGACGTCCCCGGCGACGTTCCATTTTTTCAATTGGGCGACGGTGGCGCGGAATTGCTTTTCGGTCGGCGCGTGCAGGAGCACCTGGCCCGTCTGGAGATAGGCGATGACGCTGGCCCCCAGGCGGATGGGCACGAGCGACTCGCTCAACCCGGCAAAACACTCGAGCGTCACCGACCCGCCGCCCGCGTCCGCTTCGGCGCGCTGCTGCAGTTCCAAACACGCCGCGCAGCTCCGGCTCTTCGCCGCCATCAGCACGCAGAACGGACCGGGGTTCTTCGCACCATGCAGCGGCTTCTGGAACGAACCCGCCGTCCGCAGGACGAGCGGCAGGCCCGTCGCCGTCTGGAACGCCTGCTGGTAACTGCGGAAAATGTCTGACGAGCGCAGACGCGAAACGACCTCGTCGGCCCGGGGCGGTTGGGTGACGGGAAGGGGAGCGTGCGTGGCGGTGTTCATGGGGCGCAGTGTAGCGGCACACACCGCGCGGCGCCATTGGAGCCACGGCGGCATCTCGCTAAGGGATTTGCTTAGTCCGGGCCCCCTCGCCCGCCGGACGGCCTTTCCGACCTTGCGAAAGCGACCTCCCTCCCCGACCATCCCGCCGTGCCGGACCGCGCCACCATCGAACAAGCCCGCCCCAACGAAGCCGCCCGGGCACAGCTGGAGCGAAACCTGCTCGCAACGGTCAAGGAGCTGCACGATGTCAAAGCCGCCCTCGACGAACATTCGATCGTCGCCATCACCGACCCCGCCGGCCGCATCACCTACGTCAACGACAAGTTCTGCGCCATCTCCCAATTTTCCCGCGAGGAACTCCTCGGCCAGGACCATCGCATCATCAACTCGGGCACCCACTCCCCTGCATTTTTCCGCCACCTTTGGTCGACGATCGGTCGCGGCCAAGTGTGGCAGGGCGAGATTCGGAACCGGGCGAAAAACGGTTCGTTTTACTGGGTCGAAACGACCATCTATCCGTTTCTCGACGACGCCGGAAAACCGCGGCAATATGTCGTCATCCGCACCGACATCACCCAGCGCAAAGCCGACGTGGCCGAGCTCCACCGTATCGCCGCCGAACTCGACGAGAAAAACAAAGAGTTGGAGGCCATCGTCTACACCGTCTCGCACGACCTCCGCTCGCCGCTCGTGAACGTCCAGGGCTTCGGCCAACAGCTCACCCGCGCCTGCGAAGCCATCCACGCGGCGGTCGCCGCCGAGGGCGGCGGACCGGTGCCGGCGGAACGGCTCCGGCAGCCCGTCGACGTCGCGATTCCGCAGGCCCTGCGTTTCATCAATGCCGGCGTGAGCAAGATGGAAACCCTCCTCGCCGGCCTCCTGCGCTATTCGCGCCTCGGCCGCGTCGCCCTCACGATCCGCCCCCTCAACGTCAACGGCCTCCTCACCGAAATCCTCGCGGCCATGAAGTTTCAGCTCGACGAAACCGGGGCGGAAGTCCGCGTCGAGCCCCTGCCCACCTGCCTCGCCGACCACATCCAAACGGGCCAGGTTTTCGCCAACCTGCTCGATAACGCCGTCAAATATCGCGAACCCACGCGCCCCCTGCGCATCGTCGTCCGCGGCCGGATCCACGACGGCCACGCAGTCTACACCGTCGCGGACAACGGCCTCGGCATCGCGCCCGAACACCAGGCGAAGGTCTTCGAGATTTTCCATCGCCTGAACCCCGACGCCAATACCGGCGAGGGGCTCGGCCTGACCATCGCGCAGCGCGTACTCGAGCGGCAACAAGGCAAAATCTGGGTTGAGACGACGCCCGGCGGGGGCTCGACTTTTTCCGTCTCGCTGCCGGCGATCGACCCTCCGGCCCCTTCCCCATGAACCAAGGCCCTACCATTTTGATCGTCGACGACGACGAGGGTCACGCGATCCTCATCCGGCAAAACCTCGAAATCGCCGGCCTGAACAACCGCATCGAGCATTTCCGCGACGGTCAGGCGATCCTCGACTTCTTTTTTACCCGCCGCGACCTCGCCGACGAAACCTACCTTGTGCTGCTCGACATCCGCATGCCCAAAGTAGACGGCATCGAGGTGCTGCGGCGGCTCAAGGCCGACCCCGAATTCCGCAAGCTGCCGGTCATCATGCTGACCACCACCGAGGACAGCCGGGAAGTCGAACGCTGCCATCAGCTCGGCTGCAGCGTCTACATTCAAAAACCGGTCGACTACGACCGGTTCGCCGAGGCCATCCGGCGCATCGGCCTATTGGTGCCGTTGCTGCTGGTGCCGCCTCTCGGCCTGCCCTGAGCGCCGCCGTGGCAGCCCCGCCCCATCTTCCGCAACTGCTCGTCGTCGACGACGACGAGGGCCTGCTCGTCCTGATGACCGAGGCCCTGCGCGCCGAGGGCTGCGCGGTGGAACCCGCCCGCACCGCCCGAGCCGCCCGCGCCTGGCTCGACGAGCACACCCCGGAGCTGATGATTCTCGACCTCAAGCTCCCGGACGGCAGCGGCCCCGCCCTCGTCGCCGAGCTGCAGAGGGACCGCCATCCCGTACCGTTCATCGTCGTGACCGGCCAAGGCGACGAACGCGTGGCCGTCGAAATCATGAAGCAGGGCGCACTCGACTACGTGATGAAGGACACCTCGCTCATCGAACTGCTGCCCACGATTGTCCGCCGCGCCCTCAGCACCGTCGCCCAGGAAAAAGCGCTGGCGACGGCCCAGGTCGAGCACCAGCGGCTCGAGCGCGAAATCCTCGCCGTCGGCGAACGCGAACGGCACGCGATCGGCGCCGACCTCCACGACAACCTCGGTCAGCAGCTCACGGCGCTCGAACTCATGTGCACCGCGCTGAAGGCCGACGCCGCGAGCCAACCCAGGCTGGCCAACGGCCTCGACTCGCTGGGCCGGATGCTGCGGGAAGCCATCACCCAGACGCGCGCGTTGGCCCGCGGTCTGGTGCCCGTCGGCAGCGATCCCGACGCGCTGCAAATCGGGCTCGCGGAACTCGCCGCGCGCATCGATTCGCTCGGTCGCGTGCACTGCACCTTCGAGTGCCCGGCGCCCGTGCTCGTCGCCGACGGGTTTGTCGCCGGCCACCTCTACCGCATCGCCCAGGAAGGGGTGAACAACGCCCTCAAGCACTCGCATGCCACGCAGATTACCCTGCGGCTCACCCAGGCCGACCACGTGCTGACCCTCGCCATCGCGGACGACGGCGTGGGGCTGCCCAAGAGCCGCACGACCCGCCGGGGCCTTGGCCTCGGCGTCATGCAACACCGCGCCCGTGCGATCAACGCCGAGCTTGCGATCGTCGCCAAACGCGACGGCGGCGTCGGCGTCGAGTGCCGCCTCGCCCATCCGTCATGAAAACCCCCGCCCCGAAGAAAACCGCTGCGCCCGCCGCCGCGGCACCGCCGCCCCCTCGCCGCGTCCTGCTGATCGACGATCATCCCTTCATGCGCGCCGGACTGGCGCAGCTGATCAACGCCCAGCGCGACCTGATTGTGTGCGGAGAAGCGGGCAACCCCAGCGAGGCCTTCCGTTCGCTCGCCCCAGTGAAACCCGACCTCGTCCTCTCCGATCTCACGATGCCAGGCCGCAGCGGCCTCGAGTTCATCAAGGATTTGAAAGCCGTCGAGCCGAACCTAGCCGTGCTCGTCGTCTCCATGCACGACGAAGTCGTCTTCGCCGAACGCGCCCTCCGCGCCGGCGCCCGCGGCTACATCATGAAAGAGGCCGGCGGCGAAAACCTCCTCGCCGCCATCCGCCAGGTGCTGCGCGGCGAAGTTTACGTCAGCCCGCGGATGTCGTCGCGCATTCTCAACGACCTCGCCGCCCGCCGGCCCCGCGGGTCCACTTCGCCCATCGAGCGCCTCACCGACCGCGAGTTCGAGGTCTTTCAACTCATCGGCCAGGGCAAGAGCACGCGCGACATCGCGGAGCAGCTGCATCTGAGCTCAAAGACCGTCGACGTCCACCGCAGTCACCTCAAAGCAAAGCTCGGGCTGAAAGGCGCGACCGCCCTCATCCGGCACGCGGTGCGCTGGGTCGAAACGCAGTCGGTGGAATCCTCATCGCCCTCTCCAGAACAAGCGTTGCGCAGAATTTGACAACCCGCGCGCAGCCGAACGAGCCGCGTTGCGCCACTGTGGCGCCATGCGAGAATCACTGGTGAGCGCCCTGCGCATCCGGCGCCCCACCGTCCGGGGCCAATGGGAAGCGTTGTTGCGCGCCGAAAAGGTCAGCTCGCCGCTCGGGAACCCCGACGCGCTCGTCCATCTGATCGACTGGACCCTCGACGAAATTTTCACCGCGCTCACGAATCCGCTCTCGTGCCACCGGCCGGCCGGCCCCCACTTCAACGCTATCGACCGCCAGGAATGCGCCTGCGGCCGCAACCCGCTCCTCGCCTACTTCGCCGCCGGCGAGCAGGCGCTCCGGGAGGCCCTGATTCTCGCCCAGTCCGGCTTTTCTCCGCTCGATTCCCTCGAGCGCGACGCGTCGTTCCGCGAACTTAACCTCGCCCTCCACCACATCGCGCGGCGCGAGATCGAGGCCTTCTGCGGCGTCTGCCAGTTTCGGCCCACCTCACCCGCCGGACCCGTGCAATCGCTCCCGGTAAGTTGTGGGTGATTCGCCGGCGATGCGCCGGAACACCCGGTTGAATTGCGACAACGATTGGAACCCGGCCTCGTAGGCCGCCTCGCTGACGCGCTTGTGCGGATTGAGCAGCAGATTTTTCACCTTCTCGATGCGGACCCGCGCCAGATATTCGGTGAACGTCAGGCCGGTCGCCTTCTTGAAGGTCTTGCAGAAATAGAACGCGCTCATGTTCACCGACCGGGCGACCTCGCTCAGCGAAAGTTCGTCGGCGTAACGCTCGGCGATATACCCGCGCGCCCGCGTCACCGCTGGCCGTTCCTCCGCGGCCTTTTCAACCATCAACCGGTTGCTCAGCGTCGAGAGATGCTGCGCAAAAATCGTCAGCAGCCGGAGGATCGATTCGTATTGCTTGCGCGTGACGACGCGCGTCTGGAAATAGGCCTCCTCCATCCGCTTCAGATCCACCCCGGTGCCGAACTTCACCAGCTCCCGCGTCGCCTTCGCAAAGTCGGCTTTCGTCGGCGCGTGCAGCAAAATCTGCCCGGTCTGGAGAAACGCGATCAGGTCGTCCCCCACGCGCACCGGCACGGCCGATTCGCAGAGTCCGGCAAAACATTTCAGGGTCTTCGGCTCCAACCGCGCCTCGACCTCCGCCCGTTTCTGCAGCTGCAGACACGCCGCGCAGGAGTGGTTCGACTGCGCCATAAGCGCACAAAACGGACTCTCCTTCGGGTCGCCGTGGTGCGGTAGGTCGAACGCCTCGACCGGGCGCAGATTGATCGGCAGCCCCGTGGTTGCGCGAAAGGCCTGCTCATAGTCGCGAAACACCTGCGAGCGCCTCAACTGCGCCACGACGGTGCGACTTTGGCGGGCCGGATGGCTTTCAATCGACATGGTCAGACGGCGGGTTTCGCCGGAAAACTCCGGGCTTGCACCAAGTCGCGCCGGAGCCCGGCGCGAAAATCCGGATGGGCGATCGTCACGAGCGCCGCAGCGCGTTCGCGCAGCGATTTGCCGTGGAGATTCACCGCACCGTATTCGGTCACGACCCAGTGGATATGCCCCCGCGTCGTCACCACGCCGGCGCCGGCATCCAGTTGTACAACCAGCCGGGAAACCTTTCCGCCCGCCGCGGTCGAGGGCAGCGCGATCACCGGCTTGCCGCCGCGGGACAACGCCGCGCCGCGGATGAAGTCCATCTGCCCGCCGATGCCCGAATAGATCCGGTGCCCGATCGAATCCGCGCAGACCTGCCCCGAAAGATCGATCTGGATCGCCGAATTGATCGCGACGACCTTCGGGTTCTTCCGAATCACCGCCGTGTCGTTCGTCCAATCACACGGATAAAACGCGACCAGCGGGTTGTCGTGCACGAAATCGAAGAGGCGCCGCGTGCCGTTGATAAAACTCGTCACGCTGCGGCCCGCGCCGACGGCCTTGAGGCGGTTGGTGACGGCGCCCGACTCGACCAGATCCACGATGCGGTCGGAGAACATTTCGGTGTGGATGCCGAGGTCGCGTTTGTGGTGCAGCCGCGCCAGCACGGCGTCCGGAATACCGCCGATGCCCAGCTGGAGCGTCGAGCCGTCCTCGACGAGGTCGGCCACGAGCTCGCCGATGCGGGCCTCGACCGCCGTCTCCGGCTCGAAGTGGTGCTCCACCAACGGACGGTCCGTCGCCACGAAGGCATGGAGCCGGTCGAACGGCACGACGTTGTTGCCGTGGGTGCGGGGCATCTGCTCGTTGATTTCCGCGATCACGATCCGCGCCGTCTCCGCCGCGGCCTTCGCGGCATCGCAGGACGTACCGAGCGAACACAATCCGTGCACGTCCGGCGGCGACAACTGGAGCAACGCGACATCGAGCTTCACCGCCCCGGAAAGAAAAAGACCCGGAATGTCCGACAGAAAAATCGGGATATAATCCGCCCGATCCTCGGCGATGGCCTGCCGCAGCGGAGCGCCCGTGAAGAGCGAAATCGAGCGAAATTCGCGTTCCCGCCCGCGCGCCGCAAAAGGCGCCGGCCCCGCCGTGTGGAGGTGATACAATCGCACGTCGGCCAGGTCCTGCCGCGCGCACAGGGCCTCGAGCAACGGAGCCGGGGTGGCACACGCGCCGTGGACAAAGAGCCGGTGCCCCGGGCCCACGACCGAAACCGCGTCGGCGGCGGACACGGCTTGGGCTTTCCAGTTGGTCGTCATGGCGGGTTCATTGCTCGACCCAAACTGATCTGGCCGCCCTGGGGAGCAAAGCGTGGAACGTACGCGCGCGCTGCGAATCCCTGTGCATTTCTTGTCCTCGCGCGGCGCCGACGCCGCGCCGGCAGACGCCGCCGAGCCGTCGGCTCCCGCGCCACCGCCGAGTCCGAACCCAGGCGCTAAACGGGTTTCACTTTGCGCGGGGCCCTCCGGCCCGGTGCCTACGGCACCACAACCACGGGGCAGGACGCGTGTTTCAGCACGTGGCTGGCGGTGCGGCCCACGATCAGGTCGTAGAGTGCCCCGTGTCCATGCGAGCCGAGCACGATGTAGTCCGCCCGCAGCTCGTGGGCGCAGTCGACAATGCGCTGGCCGGGAATGCCGACGAGCCGGGCCGTCTGGATCGTGATGGCGTGTTGCTGCAGCTTCTTCTGCAAGCGGACGAGCGCCGCGGCGGCCGATTCCGCCGCGAGGGCCGCGTATTGGCTGCTCATGAGCCCGCCGGTATCGCTGTCGCTCACCGGGGGCGGCTGGACCACATGGAGCACCACCAGCCGGGCGGCGAGGGCCCGGGCAAGCGTGACGGCTTCAGCCATGACGTGCTTGCCGCCGGCGGAAAAATCAATGGCAGCGAGGACGGATTTCATGAAACGGGAGGTGCAAGGACGGCTGATTGGCCGCAGACCTTAGCCATTCTGGCCGCACCCCGCTGCGCACCGGTTGCGGATCTGTGCCCATTCTTTGCCCTAGCTCCCATTCAGGCGCCCGCGCGCCCAAGCCCGGCTCATCCCTCCCAGCCATTTCCCCCGACACCGGGCGCGCTTCGTTTCGACCTGCCCGATCAGATTCTCCCCGATCGGACCGACGCCGCAAGACCCCGGACTTTTTCGCTCCTAACCTTTCAGGCCGGGCGCGCCCCACTCCCACCGGTAGAACCGCACCGCCATCGCGCCCAACCCCCGGGGGAAAGAATCACCTGATGTTCCGCGCGCCCGCTGATCGACGGCGCGTCGCGGATCGCCGCGGGTGGCGCACCGTGAGCGAAATCGGCTTTGGCCCGGACGAGCGGGAGCCCGAGCCGGGCGACATCGATCACGTTGACCTGGGCGCCGGCAGCAACCGCCGCGTCCACCTAACCCGCGGCCAGCGCATGCCCGGAGCGGTAACGATTCAGTCAGCCGTCCGCCGCGCGCTCGCGCGCGTTCCGAAAACGCGCCCGCCAGCGGGCGGCCCACGAAGTCACCGTTCGGTTTTTGTAGGCTCGAGGACCCTAGCCTCGGGCTGAATGGACGCGGCTCAGGGTCGCCCGTCCGGATCCGCATGGCCCGGCACGATGGCGATCATTTTTTCATGGCATGCCGGTGAGGGAGTCCGTGTTTGACCAACCCAGCATAGCGGGAACGCGCCGGAGGGGCGGCGCGCGCACCGCGATTTTATTCGCGCCCATTGCCGGGTCGCTCCTTTTCCCCCGCCCCGCACTACCGGCCGCTCCCTCGAGCGCCGCGCGCCCCCCGGGGAGCAAGCCCACCGTCACCGGCGCTCGCCCGGGCTCCATGATGCGCTTCAACCGCAGTTCCATCGACTGCCGGCCGACCTCGTCGGCCGGTAGACGCACCACGGTGGGCGGCGTGGTCGCCACGGCGGCGTTCGCGACCTGCGGACACCGGCGTGCGCCTCGCGATGAGGCCGATGCGGCGGTGCCCCTTCGCGAGGAGATGCCCACGGCCTCAAATGCGCCGCGATGGTTGTCCACCTCCCAACGGTCGGTTTACAGCTTTGCCAGGCTGCGATCGACGCAGCCGAGGAGCCTGCCAGTGACCGCGAGGTCGATAACGGCCGCATCGGTATCGTCGCAAGGGGGCTGCACCCGGGCGTCCACGAATTCGGACCGCAGCACGTCTAGGGAGAATCGCTCCTTCTGGAGCTTTTCGTCGGAATTGCAGAGCTGGAGCGCACTTTCCGAGGCTTTGGGGGCGGCCGCCACACCGCGGGCGATCTCGGCATAAAACG
>CANHJG010000138.1 GCA_947461205.1 Opitutia bacterium | reverse complement strand
GCCGGGCGCTCCTCCTTGCGGACGTGCAGGCGCAACTCGCCGTCGCGCACCTCGAGGTTGTCCGGACCACGCGCGGTGTCGCGCGAGAGGCCCTTATCATAGGCTTGCGACTCCCACACGGCCGGATCGAGCCGCGTGCCGTCGAACTCCTCGGCGAAGACCAGCACGAGTTCCTCATTGAAAGGATTGACCGACGGCGGTGGCCCCGCAGCACCGGATGCAGCCACACCGCAGCCGAGGACGATCAGGGAGTGCGCACCCGAGCGGAAAACGGGTTTCATTCGGCAGAGAAGAAACCATGCGGCGAGTAACGCGCCCCGCACCCCGTGTGATGGCACCGGTGCATCGTGCCGGAATAGGAGATTATTTTCCGGGTGAGCTGCGTTCATGGGAGTTGCCGGGAAAAAGGTACGGCCGGAAGGCCGTCAGAGTTGAGCAGCCAGCCGGTGGGGAAGGCGCGCCACGCTTGACGCACCGCCGTCGGACGGAGACCGGCCGGCACGGGCAACCCCAGGCGCCCGCCATCGAGAACCTCGGGCGCAGCGACGGCGACGAACTGCCCGTCCTTCCCGGCGATCTCGAAGGCTTGCGCGGCAACGCCACCGATTCTCAAGCCGTCGCCCGCATGGGTAAAGGTGAGCTCCACCGACCCCGGCTGAGCGACCGCCCGCACCAACTCCGGTCCGCAATCCGCGATCGCTTCGCGATAAACCCGCTGCCGAGCGAGGCGCGCCAGGCGCTCACCGACCTCGCGCTTGCGGGTCGGGTGAATATCCGTCGGATCGCCCACGTCGAGCGTGACGGCCTGACCCGTGTGCGGCAGCGCGAGCGTGGCGGTCTGCGCCTCACGCAGGGCGATCCAATCGGCGTGGGTTGTCGTCGGCGGCATTTTTTCTAAGCCCGGTAACTGCACCCAAAAGAAGGGCGCATCCGGCGCGTTGAAATCGCTCCGCCACTGCCGGATCAACGCGCCGAAGAGCTGCTCGTATTCGGCCGCACGGCGGGCGTTACCCTCGCCCTGATACCAGAGGAAACCGCGCACGGCGTAAGGCACCACGGGCGAGATCATACCATTGAACAGCGCCGCCGGCTCCTGTTGATGATTCGGGCCGACAGGCGGGCTCGGTTTATTAGGGGCCTTCTGTCCTGGAGCGCGCGCTGCGGCGGAGTCGGCCTCCCATTTCTTCAAGGCGACCTCGTAACGAGCCAACGCAGCCGGATGCTTGGCCATCACCTCCGCCCAGCGATCACCGACGACCTTGAACTCCGGTTCGCTCGCCAGCGCCTCCGCGCTCATCCAGCCCTCCACATGACTGTTGCCGTGCGAGCAATTGATTAGGCCGACGGGCACGCGCAACGACTGCCACAGTTCTCGCGCGAAATGATATCCGACCGCGCTGAACTCGCCCGCCGTCACCGGCGAGCAGACGTCCCAGGCAGCGGGCGCTTCCTCCTGGCGGGTCGTCCGCGGATTGCGCGCAACCTTGAGCTGGCGGATCTGAGGAAACTCCGCGCTGGCGATGTCCTCCTTGGCCGTCGCGGCGGTGCGCAGCCGGAACTCCATGTTCGACTGTCCGGAGCACAACCACACTTCCCCGACCAACACGTCGCGCACGACGAGGCGGTTTCTTCCCGCGGCCACAAGCTCCACGGGCGTCGCGCTGGCCGGTTGCGCGGGCAGGGTCACACGCCAGCGGCCGGCGCCGTTGGCGGCCGTCTCGACAGGTGCGGCGTTCCCGAGCGTCACCAACACGCGCTCGCCCGGATCGGCCCAGCCCCAGACGGGCACGGAGCGGTCGCGCTGCAGCACCGCGTGATCCTGAAACGGGGTGCCGAGGCGGACATCAGCCCACGCCGGCGCAGCCGCGCCGAGCAGCAGCGCCATCACCGCGGGCGAGCGGACCGAGCGGAGGAAACGGGAGAGGTTCATGAGAAAATCAACGGGCGCCAGTTCCTCGTTATAGGGATTGACGGAGGGCGTCGGCGCGGCGCCGGCCGCAGACAGACCGCAGCTCAACCCGCTGAGCGGGACCAGGCATGTGAGACTCGAAAGCATTTTCATGAGAGGCAGGGAGAATGGAATCGCGAAGGTCGCTGACGAGTTTGGTCACTTCGCAGTGAGCTTCAGAGAAGCATCGAGTGCGCAAATGGTGTTTGCGGAGGTCTCGAACTCGATCGCCTTCTCGGCATGGCGGATTTTGCACCGCCCGCCGTTGGCCGAGGTGGGGATAAGTGAACGCTCGCCGGAGCCGTGGCCCCGTTGAAGCTGAAATGATCAGACCCTAGCACGGTGACGACGGGCTGCACGGGCGGCGGCAGATCTTTGAGGAACCGGGGTTCGACGCTCGGGTGCCACCGATACTCGTCGCCGTCGGTGTTCTCGCGGCGATGCATGCGGCTGGTGAAAGAGATTTTTCCGGGCTGGTCGGCCGAGACTCTGACCACGATGACCTGGTCGGGAAAGCGGGTGAACGTCTCCCGTTTGTAGGCCACGCCCTCGAGGGTATAGCGGACGGTCGAGACGGCGGTCTCCAGATCGAGTTCGCGTCGGTAGTCGCGCGGGATCGACTCCGTCGAGCCAAAGTGAAGATAGAGATCCGCGAGCGGGTTGTAGATCTCGCCGCGGAAACCGCCCTCGACCGTTTTCTGGGTGATGGTCGCGTCGGGCGGGAGGCCGGCGTTTCGGCCGGTTACCTTGCGGACCTGATCGTATTTCCCTTCGAGGGCCAGTGGGCGCTTCCGTTGGTTAACACGGACGTATTCGGACGAGAGCGTGGTCCAGGGAGATTTGGTCGCCGCCCAGATCGTCTCCTCGTTGAGGCTGATTTTTCCTCGCTCGATTCCACCCCAAACCATCGCACCCAACCGGCCATTGCCCAAGGGCAGCGCCTCCTCCCATTCGCGCGCCGGGGCCTTGTACCAAAGCGTATTCGATACATCGTTTGCGTTCGATTGGGCCATCAGCGAGGCGCGCGTGAACGTGCAAGCGAGCACGCCGAGAAAGACCAGGCGCGTCAGTGAGGGATGTTGTCTCATGGGAGCGGTCGGGAAAAAGGTGCGGCCGGGAGACCGTCGGCGTGGAGCAGCCAGTCGGTCGGGTGGGCGCACCACGCTTGGACCACCGCGATGGGACGTTCGACTGACGGCGCCTGCACGCGCCGCCGGTTTCCGGCGATAATCTCGACCGCTGCGACGGCGCGGGCCGGTCGGGTAAACGCCGTGAAGTGGACAGGCGTGGTTCTCCCGGGTCTGCCGCGGGCTGCGTATCCAGATCTTGAGCCGCACGCGCCAGTGGGGGTGCCGGAGGCGCTTTCCGGCGCAATGAAGCCGTCGTCCTTGGCGGTGTTCACGCGAAACTCCCCGCGCACATCGACCGCTTCCGAAGCGGGTTTCGCGGCATTTTGGCCGACGGCCGCCGCGCCACCCGGGAGGGACGCGAGCAACAGAAATATTCGAGTAAGGTTTTCGGTTTTCATCGGGGTCGTGGTTGAGGCGGCAAGCAAACCGGGGCCGGAGAAAGCAGGGAGAGCGAGGCACGTTGGGTCACGCGGTCGCGGACGCGACCACGCCGTCTTTGAAACCGTTCAATCGGGTCGGACAGCTCCGCTCTGGCGCGATGCCAGCGAATTGACGAAGGGCTCGGAGGCGAAACAGCCGGCGCGGCGACTAGACGCCCCAGCCGGGGCGGTAGGCGTAGCCGGGGCCGGCGAAGACATCACAATCCGGGCGATTGGGAAAACGGCTTGATGCGGCGTCCCACTCGAGGCGGGCCTGGGTGCGTTGCGCAACGACACCGAGCAACACGACCTCGGTGAGGCCGGCGGCGTAGTCGAAGTTGGAGCCGCACGTGGGGCCACCGCGGATGGCGGCCGTCCATTCGGTGAACGGCCCGCCCGGGACGCGCGGAATGGATTTCGGCGGCAGCGCACCCGCCATCGCTTGCATGCGGTCCTCGGGCAGCAGGCGGCACGAACCGCTGTGCGAGGTCACGCTCATGATGCCCTTCGTCCCGTAGAAGAGACTGCCGCCGCTCTCGGAGAGCTTGAATCCCGGGACGGGGAGCGGTGGCTTCATCGTGCCGTCGAACCACTTCATTTCCACGGGGCCACGGCCGCCGCGCGCCGGAAATTTCCACGTCACGGCGGTCGAAGCGGGAAACGTTTTCGGATACTGCTTGGTCGTGGCGGCCTCCACGCTCGTGGGCGAACCAAGATCGAGCGCGTAAAACGGTGCGTCGAGTTGATGGCACCCCATGTCGCCCAGCGAACCGGTGCCGTAGTCAGTGAATCCGCGCCAAAAGGACGGCACGAGTTCGGGGCGGTAAGGACGCTGCGGCGCCACGCCGAGCCAGAGGTCCCAGTCCAACGTCGCGGGCACAGGTGTCTCCTTGGGATTCGCGTCGGGATCGAAATCGGCCGGGTAAAACCACGGCGTACGGGGGCGGTCCGTCCAGGTGTGCACGGTATGGACCTCACCGATCAGCCCGGCTTGCACCCACTCGCGAGCGAGGCGGATACCCTCGGCGGCTCGCCCTTGGTTGCCCATTTGGGTCACGACGCCCGCGGCTTTCGCGGCAGCATGGAGGCGCCGCACCTCGGTGAGGCAACGGCACATCGGCTTCTCGACGTAGACATGCTTCTTCGCGGCGATCGCGGCCATCGCGATCGGGAAGTGCATGTGGTCCGGAGTCGCGATCGCCACGGCGTCAATCTCGTCCGCCATCTGCTCGAACATCACGCGGAAATCCTTGAACCATTTGGCGTCTTTCAGGCGATCCGTGTCGGGCCCCGCCTTTTTGCCGCCGGCGAGTCCGGCCCGACTGCGTTTTTCGTCCACATCGCACAGGGCGACGAATTGTTCGGCGGCGAGGCCCGCGAGGGCGGCACCGCCGCGCCCCCCCACCCCGACTTGGGCGATGCGCAGGCGTTCGTTGGGCGACCGCGTGCCTTGGCCGCGCAGGCCGTGCGGCAAAATCAGGACAGAGCCGAAAGCGGCACTGCTCGCCAGAAACTGGCGACGCGTTGACGGAGCGGACGGAGACAATTGCGCGGCGGAAGACGGGGGTACGTTTAAGCTCATGAGCAAGGGATGACGTTTTTCGGGGAGGCTAGGGTGCGGTGCGACGCGCCAGGATCTCCTGCATCCAACGGCGGGTGGCAACGGTCGACGGACGGTCTTCGAGATACTCGACGTCGACGTGCACGTGGGCGCCGAGGTTGGCCGGGGCGGCGAACCACGGTCGCCCCTGCAGCCGGGCGGCGCGTTCATCCCAACCGAGGCCGACTTTGTTCCAGCCGGCGCCGTCGGCGGGTTTCCACGGCCGGCCGGGATTCGTGCCGACGAACGCGAACCACAACGACGCGATCCGGTCGTCGCGCAGCGCGAGGTAGTTGGCGGCGTATTCGCCGCGCGAGAAGCCGACGAAGAAAACCGCGCGCGCGTCGCCGCCAAATTGCTCGCACACGGCGCGCACCGCCGCAACGCAGTAGTCGGCGGTTTTTTCGATGTTCCCCCACCCGTCGATCTGCTCGCGCTGTCCGTCCACGCTGATGAACGGCAGATTGAGGGTGATGAATTTTTCGCCGCGGGCCAAACCGTAGGCCATGGTGCCCTGATCGGTGGTGCCGGTGGAGTGGCAGAACTTGTGGTAGAAAATGTTGCCGGGGTATTCGACGATGACCGGATATTTGCCGCCGGGCTGCCATTCGCGGGGCAGGCTCAGCACGTGCGTGACGCGCGTTTTTTCCCAACCCGGCAACGGCTGATACACGCGCCGCCCGGGACCAGGCAAATCGCGGGAAACGTCGGGCACGAGCACGCGGCGCGAGATGTCGGGCGGCCCGGCCGGCGCCTCCCCCGTCGCGCGAAAACTCCGCACGCGGAGCGAGGGCGTGATGCGACTGTCGCCAACGACGAGTTCCAGCCAGCGGATCGCGGCCGGATTCGTCGCCGGGGTGTAGACATCTTTGCCGGGATAGCGGGTGTGCAGGTCGATCGTGAACGTGCCGCGTTGTCCGGGGGCGAGCGTCTCGCGCCCAGCCGTGGGCCCGCCGTCGGGCGTGAACGTGCTCACGCCGCCCCAGCCGTGGCCCGATCGCGCCCAAAAGGTGAAGCGCAAGGGCTGGTCGCCGGTGTTTTCGATGTCGGCTTCGACGAAGCGAAAACGCGACAAGTCCTGCGCTTGCTCCGGCAGGGGCAAGACCACCCCACTGTCGGAGGACGGCACGGTGCCCGTGATCTCCAAGGCTCCGTCCGACACGGCAATCGTCGCGGCGCGCGCGGTAAGGCGGGTCGCATCAAACGATCGGTCGAACGTGAACAGCTCCAGGGCATTCGCGGAGACGGCGGTGACGGCCAAGACCACGGCGCAGAGCAGGGGGCGAACGGATTCAGGGTAGCGGTGCACGGGGAAGGAACGTGAAGAGGGCGGATCTAGGCGAAAAGCGCGGTCACCGGCTGGCCCTTGTCCGCCACGGTGAACGGTCGGCCCGAGGGCGAATGCTCGATGTGGCCGATGTCCAAGCCGAGCGCGAACGCGATGGTCGCGTTGAGATCGGGCATGGTGACGGGATTCTCCGCGACGTGTTCGCCGATGGCGTCGGACTGGCCGTGGACATAGCCGCCTTTCGCGCCCCCGCCGGCCAGCCACCAGGTGAACACACCGGGATGATGGCCGCGCCCGGCGGTGACGGTGTTGAGCTGCGGGGTGCGACCGAATTCCGTCGCCATGACCACGAGCGTGCTCGCGAGCAGACCGCGCCGATGGAGATCCTCGAGCAGGGCGGCCATCGTCTGATCCACCGAGGGCGTCATGAGGCGCATGGACTTCAGCTGATCGTTGTGCGTGTCCCAGTTTTGGTCGTCCTCCACCTCGATGAAGCGCACGCCCGCCTCGACCAGGCGGCGGGCCAGCAGGCAGCCCTTGCCGAACGTGTGCGCGCCGTAGGCCGCCTGCGTCGCCGCGTCTTCGCGCGTGATGTCGAAGACCTTCAAGTCCTCGCTCTTCATTAGCGTGGCGGCCTCCTGCTGGATCTTGAGATAGGCGGCCGCGTCGCGATGCGGCGTCTGCTGCACGAAGTGACTGCCGAGGGCGCGGGCGAGCGCGGCGCGGCGGTTGAAATCTGCCTCGCTCACCGCGGTGGGCCGCACGGAGTTTTGCAAGCCGGCGCCGGGATCGACAATCGGCAGCGGGGCGAGGTGGGCGGGGAAGTATCCGCTGCCCGGATGCTGCGGGCTGCCGTTAATGAGGACGTTGCCCGGCAACAGCCGGTTCTCCGAGCCGAGCAGCTTCACGACCCACGAGCCGAGCGCCGGGTGGCGGATGGTCGGAGTCATGAAGTGGCTCGTGTGCGCCGAGTAGGCGCCGAGCTCGTGAATGCCCTGCGTGGAGGTCATGGAGCGCACGAGCGAAACGTGGTGCATCTGCCGCGCCATGCGCGGAAACCACTCGGAGACCTGCACGCCGTCCGCGGTGGTTCCGATGGCGCGCACGCCGCCCATCTCGGGGCGGCCGGGCTTCGGATCAAAGGTGTCGATGTGCGACAGTCCCCCGCGCAGGTAGAGAAAGATGACGCTCTTCGCCCGGGCGCGGGGTGGAGCGCCGGCGCCCCGCAAGGCACCCAGCCCCGGCAGCAGACTCACGCCCAGACAGGTTTTGACGAAGCGTTCCACAAACGCGCGGCGCGACAGATCGGTAGGGATCGACTTCATGGGAAAAATGAGGGGCGGGGCTAACGTTGGAAGAGAAACTCGGGCGAGTTCAACAACGCCCAGACCGTGTCCTCCACCGGCGTGAGGCTCGTTGCCGTGAGGGCCGCGATGGTCGAGAGTTCCCCGTCGCTCGGCGAGCGCACGAGGAGGGCGCGGTAAATGAGCGCGGTCAGCCGGTCCCTGCGGCCATCGGCGGAAGCCAACTGGCGCCGCAGAGGGGAGTCCGGAGCGAGGACGCGCGCGGCGAGTTCGCCGTTCATCAGCGCCAGCGCGTGGGTGGTGTTGGGATCGCGGTTGAACGCGTCGATCTCGCGCCGATCCGACTGGCCGAATTGGCGCAGAAAGTGGCCGAGCGGCAACGGCAGCGGAATCTCCGAGGCGCGGACAAACTCCCGCGGCAGCGATTGCCAGCGGGGATCGGTTTCCGGCGCCGGCTCCGCCCCCCCCATTTCCAGCGCCTGCAATTCCGGGCTGAAGAAGTTTTCGTTCTCCTGCGCGTGGGCGGCCCGCAACCGCCGCGCTTCGGCGGTATTTCCTCCGGCCTGGGCGGCGGCGAGCGCTTTCTTCTGTTCCGCGAGCCGCAGCGTGTGTTCACGGCGGCGGGCGCGGTAGGCCATCTCGTCGCGGGACCGCGCGATGATCTCATCGGCGGTCATGGCGGTGAGCCGACGCAGCCGCGCGGGATTCAAAAGGGATCCCTCGTGGCGCATGGCGGATTTGCGTTCATCGAGGTCCGGCACGAGGAGCACGAGGTGCGAGTCCCAGATCTGTTCGGCCGACAGCCGGCGCAGGAGCGGGCCGTGCAACCCGAAGGGCGCCCCCGGCTCCGGTCGCTCGCGCACGGCTTCGCTCTGATACAGCCGCGTATTCAACAGCACGGCAAGGAACGCCCGCTCGTCGAAACGAAAGCCGATCAGTGCGGACGTGAGGAAGTCGAGCAGCTCGCGGTGCTCCGGCGGGGTCAGGGCCGTGAGGCTGTCCACCGGCTCGATCAGGCCGGCGCCCATGACGCGTTTCCAGAGCCGGTTGGCGGCGTTCTTGGCAAACCGCGGATTGCGCGGCGAGGTCATCCACTCGGCAAAGGCCCGCCGGCGGTCGCCGTCGACGATCAGGGCTTCGTCGCCGAACAGCGTCCGGGGGGAAACGGGCCGACCCCGCGCAGC
The DNA here is from genome assembly GCA_947461205.1 of Opitutia bacterium. Lineage (GTDB taxonomy): Bacteria > Verrucomicrobiota > Verrucomicrobiia > Opitutales > Opitutaceae > GAS368. The sequence goes on along the minus strand of CANHJG010000138.1, from coordinate 3,505 downwards.
CGCGTCGTAGACATACGTCGCCGGAAAAGAGAGCGGCTTGTCGTTATCCGTGGTGAGCCGCTTCAGAGGGGAGATTGCGCGGCTGACGCCGTCTTGCAGTGCCTTGTCTGCGTCCATTCGCGCCAGGAGGGCTTTTATCTCCGGCCACTGCTCAACGTTGTCGTTGGAATAGCCGCTCGGGCTGCTGAGATTCGAGACGCCCGCGGTGAAGGCGGCCATCTGGAAAAAGTCCTTCTGCGTCACCGGCTCGAGCGGGTGGTCGTGGCACTGGGCGCACTCCATGCGCGTGCCGAGGAAGACGCGGGACAGGTTCGAGGCGTGGTCGAGCGGCATGCCGAGATCGCGCAGGTAGAATCCGGCCGCGCCGTTCTCCCAAAGGTAGCCCTTGGCGGTGATGAGCTGGCGCACCGTCTCGTCATGCGGCCGGCCGGCGCGGATCACGTCTTTCACCCAGTCGTCGTAGAGCCAGGCCGGTTGCCCGCCGGCCAGCGCGCGCGGGTTGAGGCGGAGCTGGTCCGCCTTCCAGTTATAGGTGTGGCTCACATAGCCCTCACCAGCGAGCAGCGCGTCGACCAGCCGGGCCCGCCGGTCGTCGCGGCTGTCGGCGAGGAACCGCGTGCTTTCTTCGAGGCTCGGAATGCGGCCGGCGACGTCCAGATAGACGCGGCGCAGGAACACCTCGTCGCTAGCGGGCGCGTTCCGTGTGGTGCCCTTCGCCCGGTGGTGGCCGTCGATCAGGGCGTCCACTTGGCGGGCGAGCTCCGGCACCGCCGCGCGAGCAAGGGCGGCGACGGGCGCGTCGAGCGGTGCCTCGCGGTGTTGAAATTTCACCCAGCCGTCCAGCTTTGCCCCGGCGGCGATCCATGCGCGCAGCACCGAGCGCTCGGCATCGGAGAGCGGTTGCGCGCCCCCCTTCAGCGGGGGCATCACGTCTTCATGGGTGGGCGGCAGCGACACCCGCTGCAGCAGCTCGCTCTCGTCGGGCTTGCCGGGCGCGATGACCGCGGCGTGGGCCAGACCTTCTGCCGAGTCGAACCGCAGCCCGCCCTTGGGTTTCGCCTGTTTCTCGCTGTGGCAGCTGAAGCAGTGACGATACAACACGGGCAGGACGTCCGCTTCAAAGCGGGGCACCTCCGCGGCACCGAGCGGTGCCGCGAGGGCGATCAGCAGAATCGGGATCGATCTCATCAAGGGCGATTTAGGAGTTGCGAGTGAACCTCAAAAGCTTCCTCGCACGCCGATCACGATGAAGGAAGGGCTGACGTAGCGTTGGGAGGCTTGGGCAAAAGCTGGGGTATTCGGCGCCCGGCGATAAACGAGGCGATCCTTGGCGAAAACGTCGTCCCAGTTCAAGTAGAGGGCGAACTTCTTGCTCAGGGCGTATTCTGCGCTGATGCCGTAGCGGGTGTAGGCCGACTGGTATTCATAGGTGGAGGGGGGAATGAACCCTTCGGCCTGGGTCCCGGGTGTGGCCAAAACCTCCGCTCGCTTGGTCTCGGCCTGATAGGCCGCCGTCAGCCGGACGGAGAAGCGTGGCCGAATGTAGTTCAACCCGGCCGTCAGAGAATCGGGACTGAACCCCACGAAATCCGCCGCATTGGGTCCACCCACGTTCAGATGGGTATAGTTTACCCAAGCCTGCATCAGCTGCAGCCATGACGGCAAAAACAGCAGATCCTGGCGGTAGCTCAGTTCGACACCGTCCAGGGTCGCATCGCCCACGTTTTCCCAGCGGCGCAGGACGTAGTTGTCGGCCAACATATATTCGATGTCTCCCTCCGGGATGCCGTAGGCCTCGAGCGTGGCCGCGGTGGTCGGCCGGCCGCGCTGCGCGAAAAAGTTGCTGACCTGCTTGCGATAGACCCCGACGGAGCCGAATCCGCCCTTCAGATGATAGGAGTCGAGGGACAGGTGGAAACTATCCGCCGTCCAGGGTTCCAAGCCGGGATTGCCGACCACGATGGTGCGAGCGGTGGTCGCATTGGTGTCAGTGGGAACCGGCACGGTGATCCCGGCTACGACATACTGCACGTCCGGACGGCCGAGCGTCCGCGCGTAGGCGGCCCGCGCCACCAGGTTCTCGGTAAACGCGTAATTGGCGTTCAGGCTGGGATAGAGCCCGCCGTAGCCTTGGCTCTCGAAATTTCCCCGCTCCTGATTGATGAGCCTGAGCCGCTGCTCGGTGTTGTTCGTAATGGGGATCAACGCGCCGGCGCTCGTGCGGAGCAGGTTGCCCGCCGCATCGCGCTGGTAGATGGCGAAATTGTCGCGCTTCATGCTCCAGCCCTTGAGATCGGTTTTCTCATAGCGGGCGCCGCCGGTGAGATTCAGCCGGCCGGAGAGGAGGCGGAGATCGAGCCGGAAATAACCGGCCAGAATATCCTCGAGCATCCGTTTGGAATTCTGCGCGAGGTTCTGGATATGGGTGGTGTTCAGGGTGAAATACTCCGGGTGTTGCACGAAGAGATCATAGGCCTTCACGGGGCTGATCCAGCGCACCGGGTTCCCGTTCACCTTCACGTCAATCGACTCATCCACAAGGTCGTAAAGCGAGACGGCGGTCTGGCCGCTGGCCCGGCCGATGAAGGTGTAGTTCTTGACGGGACGGGTGTCGTCCTTGTCCATGCGGTTGTAAGCGCCGCCGAGCTTGAGCGTGAGGTAACGGCCGATCGCGCGGCTGACGTTCAGGCGCCCGGCCGTGGCGTCCGTCTGATACAGGGCATACTCTTCGTTCGCCGTGCCGAGCGTATAGTTGTTGGCGTTGAAGGGATCCAGCAGCGGGCCGTTGGTGCGGTTGATCGTGTAGGTTTGCGGCCCGATGCTCGAACCCTTCCCGATGCCGTCGCCGCGGATATTGACGTTGAGGATACTGGCCAGGACGCCGTTGAAGTAGCCCTTGCCGAGGCTGCTGCGCTCGCGGTCGGCGGCGGAGTAGGACGCCTGCGCGTCAACGTTCCACACCGGGCCGCGATGCTGATACTTCAGCGAACGCATGCTCGTGTCGGTGGTCGCGTCGAAATTCGACGGATTGAGGGTGCCCATTTCGAAGCTACCGGTCGCACCGCGGCTCTGGGTGTAATCCGCATTGCCGATCGCGTCGTAGCCGGCGTTCACGCGCGCGGTCATGAAGCTCTGGGCCTTCTTTTCGTCCACCGAGCGTTCCTGGATCTGCAGGCTGAGGGTATCATTGTTCGTCAGCCGCCAATCGAGGCCGAGCTGGAGATTCTCGGTCCGCGAAATCGAGGCCTCCTGCCGCCATTGCGTGATCGCCAGCGCATAATCCTTCGGCGCGCCGGTGGCAAAATAGGTGTTCCTGAGGTTCCAAAAGGCGACCTCGGAGGGCGTGTCGTCGGTCGGCCGCTGGCGCCAGGAACGGGAGCCACCCAAGCTGACCGAGAGCTTTTTTCCCACCGGGAAGGCGTAGCTCAGGCTGAACGAAGGCTCCTTGCGGCGCGGCGATGCCCGGTCGTGGGGTTGCTGCGCACCGCCCTCAAAACCCAAGCCG
>CANHJG010000137.1 GCA_947461205.1 Opitutia bacterium | reverse complement strand
CCCTGATCCGCGCGCGCGTGGACGCGCTGACGCCGGGCCACGGCGTGACGATCATCGCGCCTTTCATGCCCGCCCCGTTGATCGAGTTGCGCAAGAGCGAGGGCTTTCGCGCGACGATGGAACGTCGGGCCGACGGCGCGTGGGCGGTCAATTTCTCCCGGGAGTGATCCCGCCGGGAGTGTCCGGCGCCGCCGGGCGCGGTCCGGGGACGAAGCGGCGGGGCCCGGCATTTTGCGCGCGACATCCCGGCGCAAGACCGGTCAGCTTGCCGCCGATGGTTCCGGCCCCGCGCTCCACCGATTTGAAACTTACCGGGCTGATGGGTCGTTGCGTTGCAGCCAACCCTTCTCCGGTCTGCCGCCCGAGGATCTCGCGGTGATCGCCGCTTTCACGGTCAGCCAGACGCTGGCGAAGGCCGACGACCTGTTTCACGGCCGAAACCGTCGGCCGGCGCCGGGACCAGATCGTGGCGTGGGACGGCGGCGTGGCGCGGCCCAGTCCCGCGTGGCTTACGGCAGCTCGTAAACTTCCGCGAGACTCACGCCGCTGCGGCCGCTGACGTCGGCGATTTGCACCGTGTAGGCGCCGGGATCGAGGGCGACGAGCACGGCGGCGTCTTTACTGCCCTCGGGGAGGGCGAAGCCGCCGACGAAGGCCGTCGCCGCGCGCAGATCGGCGACGAGGGAGCCTTGGTTCCAATTGTCGTTGGCCAGCACGAGCCGGTTGTTGGCATCGAAGATCTGGAGCACGGGATCGGGGAGGGTGCCGGGCACGCCGAAGGCCGCGAGGCCCGGGCCGATCCCGCGGACGACGAAGGTCTTGGCCCGCGCCCCCGACACGACGAAGCCGGCGAAGTGCGCGTCGCCGTCGGCGCCGGTGAGTGCGCGGCTGGAGATGTTGATGAGGCGTGCGCCGAGGGTCAGGCGATACACCAAAATCATCGAATCGGTGCTGAGCGAGGCCCGGAACGCAGCGCCGTCCTGGAAGCCATCCGTGGTGGAAAAGTCGTTGTCGTTGCCGACGAAGAGGAAGAAATCGTCGGGCGCGGTGGGATCGAGGGCGGGCGCGAGGGTGAGGCTTTCCCATTTTTCGGCGAGCGTGTTGCTGTTGCTCGACGAGCTGTTGTTCAGGCCGAATTTCACGAGCTCGGCAGTGTCGTTGAGGTTAATCAGGACGGCGGAGGTGGCGGGCGAGACGGCGGGGGCGAGCACGCCGTTGGGGGCGACGGGCGTGGCCGCGGTGTCGAACGCGGTGCCGGCGATATTGGTCGCGCCGGTGAGATCGTAGACGAGCACGGCGCGGTACAGCGAAGCGGTCGAACTGGAGCCGCGGCCGTTGCCGTCGCGCGCGAGGACCAGAAATTGGCGGCTATTGAGGACGGTGAGGTCTCCGACCGAGGCGACCTGTTGCACGCCGCTTTGGGTGTAGAGCGGCAGCGGTAAAATCCATTCGCCCTTGAGCGTGGGGGCGGCGGGATTGGCAATGTCATAGGCGAGCAGGCGCGCGTACCGCCGCAGGCTGCTGCCGCCGGCGCCGCCGTCCTGGCGCGTGGCCGACTGCATGAGTGCGTAAAGAGTGCGGCCGTCCGGCGAGGCGGCGAGGCCTTCGAAGCCCTGGTTGTTTTCGCGGCCGGTCGTCGGCTCGCTGGGCGAGGGGGAGGGCTGGCCCGCGGCGGGGTTGTCGGCGGAAAAGGAATCGCGCCCGCCGCGCTTCGGGATCAACGCCTCGGGTGGACGAATCGCGCCGAGCAGCACGCCGGCGGCGGAGAAGCGATAGAGGTAGGGGCCGTATTCGTCGCAGAGGAAGAACGAGCCGTCGGGCAACAGGACGAGCCCTTCGGGGTCGAGGGCCAGCCGGCCGGTGGAGGCTTGGGGTAATACCGGAAAGCCCGTGCGGGTGCCGAGGCCGGCGGTCGTGGTGGCGGGATCGAGCGAAGTCAGGGGCGTGCCGTTTGATTCGGTCAGTTTCTTGGTGTCGGCGAGTGAGAGGCCGAGCTGGATTTGTTGGACGGCGCCGTTGGGTGCGGGGACAAAGGAAACGTCGAGGCGGTGGGTGCGCGGCGTGTAGTTCGTCGCAGCGCCCGACCGCGTGATACCCCGGTCGGGTTGCGCGTAGAAGGTCCCAGTGTAGATCCCGTCGGCGCTGCGCCGCCAGGTGCGCAGGTCGACGGCGAGGCCCGAGAGTGAGCCAAAGGTTTCGCCGAACTTGTCCCGCTCGGCCGCCGGAATACGGCCGACTCCCACGAGGCCCTTGTGGGAAATCGTGGTCCCGCCGAGGGTGACCGTTTGGGCCTCTGCCCGGGGGGCGGCGAAGGCGAGGGCGGCGAAGGCGAGTGCGGCGAGGCCAGCGTTGGCGGCGAGCGAGGGGAGGGAGTGGCGCACGGGCGGTGTTAAAGCCCGCAGGGCGGGCAAGTCGAATGCATTTCCGACCCCGTTTTAGGTTGCGCGGGAAAGGGCCGCCCGCGAACCATACGGCGGATGTCGATCGACAAAGCCCAACGTCAGCGCCGTGAGATCAAGTACATCATCTCCGAGGATGTGGCGTTGGCCGTTCGCAGCTACCTGAGCAGTTACTTGGAGCCGGATGAGTTTGCGGTCGGCAAGCCGGACAATTCGTATCAGGTGCACACGCTCTATCTCGACTCCAACCAACTGGTCACCTACCACGCGGCGAATACGGGCGAGCGCAATCGTTTTAAGCTGCGCATCCGTTATTACGACGACGACCCGTTCTCGCCGGTGGCGTTCGAGATCAAGCGCCGCATCAACGAGGGCGTGGTCAAACAGCGGGCCCGGGTGAAACGCGCCGCCGTACGGGCTTTGCTCGCCGGGGAAAGTCCCGTGCCGGAATTTCTGCACTCGAACAAGCCCCAGGAATGGAACGATCTCCAGGATTTTTGGTTGTTGGTCGAGCGCTTGCAGGCCGCGCCTCGCGCCCACAATGCGTATTTGCGTGAGGCCTACTTGAATGCTCCGGATGCGACCGTGCGGGTGACCTTGGATCGCGCGGTCAGGATGGCGCCGGAGTTTACTTGGGATCTGGGCACGGAAATGTCGGAGGGCGTCGAGGTGTTTTCCGGCGTCGTGATTTTGGAACTGAAATTTACCGAACGCATGCCGACGTGGTTGATCGAGATGGTGCGGGGCTTTGAACTGAAGAGCAGCGGCGCCGCCAAGTATGTTCAAGGCGTCGAGCTCTTGGGCGAGCACAAGGTGGCGCGACGCATCACCGGTTTCGAGTGGGGCAACGCCGTGGTCTCCACCGCCACCAGCGCACCTTGGCTGGACGCCGCCGCCGCCGTCCGCGGTGCCCTCGGTCCCAATCGCTCATGAACGTACTCCTCCAAGGCGACCACGCCTCTGCCCCCACGAGTTTTCAAGCGCTGATCCTTGCTCTGACTCTGGCCTATATCTTTGGCCAGATGATCGCGTGGGTCTATGTCTATACCCACGCGGGGGTTTCTTACTCCCGTTCGTTCGTGGTTTCGCTGATTGTGCTGCCCGTGCTGGTGGCCCTCGTGTTGATCGTCATGGCGAACAATGTCATCACGGCTTTTGGCCTGATCGCGGTGTTTGCCGTCGTGCGGTTCCGCAACGCCCTGCGCGACACGTTGGACACGTGTTTCGTCCTCGCGGTGATCATTCTGGGCACGGCGTGCGGCACCCAGAAATTTTCGTCGGCCATTGTGGGCGGCGTGGCGGTGTCGGGTCTGTTCGTCTTCCTCTGGATGACGGCTTCGGGCACCCGGCACCGGTTTGATTTGATTCTCAATTTGCGTTGGACGCGGTCGGCGGCGGAGTTAACCGCGGTGAGCCACCTCCTGACCCGGCACAGCCTGCGCGTGCATGTGGCCAACCAGCATTTTGGCAAGGGCACTGAGGCGGCCAACCTCTCCTATCGGGTGCTATTGCGGGACCCCTCGCGGGCGGCGGAGTTGCTCAGTGAACTGGCCGAACTGCCGGGGGTCGACCGCGTAGCCAGCGTCCAGGCCGCCGACGAATCCGAAATCTAATCCCCATGGACCCACGCATTCTCGCCCCGATCCCGACGCCGCCGGCCCAACGCTGGCGCGAGGTCCGTTTGCTCTACCTGCCGCGGATCGTATTCGCTCTCGCCGTCCTGCTCGTGGCGTGGCTGTGGGGCGAAGCCTTGGCGCCCGCGACGTTGGTCGCCGAAGCGGAGATCGCCGGAGCGGATTCGCGGGCGACCCAGGCGGGAGTCGTCGCTGGGCTGAAGGTCGCCCTGCACCAGAAAGTCCGCGCCGGCGAAGTGGTGGGCCACATCGCCGCGGCCAATCCCCGCCTGCTCGACGCTACGCTGGCCGTGATCCGGGCCGACGTCGCGATGTTGGGCGCCACCATGGCGGGTGCGACCGACCGCCAGCGCGTCGCCCTGGAGTTGGAGCGGATGCAACTCGACTGGATGGGGCACCGGGTCGAACGGGCCGCCCTGCAGGGCCGCCTGCAACAGACGGAGGCGGACTTGGCCCGCACCGAACCGCTGCATCGCGCCGGGTTGGTGACCGAGGAAGCCTACACGCAACTCAAGATCACGCGCGACAGCCTCGTGGCGCAACGAGACGAAACGAACCGGATGATCGCCCGGTTGGAACCAATTTTGAGCGGCCAAAATGCGCTGAATCCGACGGCGGCGGAATTGTCCGGCGAGTCCGCCCTGGCCGCGGCGATCAAGGTGCAGGAGGCGAAACTCCGCCTCGCCGAAGAACAACTTTCCCCCGTGCCGCTGGTCTCGCCGATCGACGGTGTCGTCTCCCTCGTGCTGCGCCGCGAGGGCGAGGTGGTCGTGGCGGGCGAACCGGTCCTGCGCGTCACGGCGACCAAACCGGCGCGCCTCACCGGTTACGTGCGCCAACCGCTGGCCTTTGACCCGAAGCCCGGGATGACCGCGGAAATCCGCACACGGAGCACGCCGGCGAAAGTGGCCCTGACGACGGTCACCCAAGTGGGCGTCGCGCTGGAAACAATTTCCCCGACGGTGCTGGCCGCGATGCACCTCCCGCCGACGCCGACGCCGGAGACGGCCCTGCGCGTGGAGTTTGCGCTGCCGGCGAGTCTCGGGCTAAAGCCTGGCGAGCACGTCGACGTGGTGGTGCGCTAACCCGCGTGCAGGGTTACGGCACCTCGTAAATTTCCAGTAGAATCACGCCGCTGGCGGTGCCCTTGCCGGTGATCTGCGCGGTGTAGGGACCTTCGGGCAACGTGAGCAGCAAGGCGGCATCCTTGCTGTCGGCGCCCAAGGCAAAGGCGCCGACCGCCGCCGCGGCGGCCGCGACTTCCGGGGCGGGGGCGGTCGCGGCGGCCCCCGCTCGCGTGCTCCAGTCGTCATTAGTTGCGATCTGCGCGCCGGCCCCGTTGAAGAGGGTGAGCACGGGATCGGCTAGCGTGCCCGCGACGCCGAACGCGCCTAGGGTCGGACCGATGGCCCGGATCAGCAGACGCTTCGGGGCGGGGCCGCGCACCACAACGCCGCCGATCATGAGTTCTTCACCCGCGCGCACGAGGCCGCGGGTGGAGAGGTTGAGGGTGCGGCCGATGCCGGGGTCGATTTCGTAGAGCTCGGCGAGGCCGACGCCCGTGCCGGTGTTCGCACTGGAAATCTGCAACGTAAACTGTCCGGCGGGCAGGCGGGCGAGCAACGCGGCGTCCTTGCTGCCTTTCGCAAACGGAAACGCCCCCACCGCCTTAGTCAGATCCGCAATGTCGTCGGCGTCCGGTCCGGATTCCCAAGCGCTGTTGCGGGCGAGCTCTCGCCCTTGGTTGTCGAGAATGCGGAGCACCGGCTGCGCCAGCGCGCCGGCGACACCGAACGCCGTGAGCGCGGGCCCGACGGCGCGGGCGAGGTAGTGCTTGCCCGCGGTGTCGTTCACGACGACGCCCGCGATCAGAATGTTCTCGTCGGTGCCGATGAAGCCGCGGCTGGAGAGGTTCGCGAGGCGTGGACGCGGCGTCACGGTTGAGGACCGGCCGCTGTCGACCGCCGAACTCCACGTGGTCGTGGGGCCGTCGGACGAGGTGAAATTGGGCCGGTAGCTGCGCGCCTGCAGATCGGCCGTGGCCGGGACCGTGACCGCCCCGGCAGCGACGCGCGCGCCGTGCCCCAGGCCGCCGCCCAAGGCGCGCGGGTCGGTCCCATCGGTCGTATAGGCAAGCTGCGTGCCTGGTGCGGGCGTGACCGTGAGCGTGCCGGCGCCGGCGCCGACCGTCGGTGCGGCCGCGAAATGCGTGTCGATCCACGTGGCGCGGCGGGCGAGCCAGGATTTGAGCGTATCAATTTCGCCCTGCCACCCGCCGCCGAAGCGCGGCGCGTTGTCGGGCCAGCGCGCGGCATCGCGCGCCGCCGCCGCGGGACCAACCTGCCCGGCCAGCGTATCGACGAGCGCGCCGAGACTCGACGCGGAGAGTTCCGTGCGGCGCAGGAGCTGCCACCGGTCCACCCACGCCTGCAGGAACTCGGGGTCCTGGGCGAGATAGGCCCACCAGCCGTAGTTCCAGTAGTCGGTCGCCCCATTGTCGCCGCTCCACACTTCGAAATTCTGCGACCGCGAATCGCCGCCGCCCAGGGCCCGGTCAAAATCCCACACGGGGCCGGCAGTGAGGCGCCCCTCGCGGTCCTTGGTCAGGTAGGTGCTCCGCACCAGTCCGTCGACATTCATCGCGAGCACATTCAGGATGTGGTGGTCGACCCAGGACGCGCGGTCGATATAGTCGAGGTGGGTGCGGTTGCGCCAACCGGACGCGAAATTCGCGGTCAGCGCATCGTCGAAACCCTGCACGTATTGCTTGATGTAGTCCTGCTGCGCCGGCGCCAAACTGGTGATCTTGGGTTGGCTGACCCCGAGCGCGAAGGGCAGGCCCGGAAAACCGCGCCGCAGCTGGAAATTGAATTCGTTGCTGTCCGGCAAATCCAATTTGAGAAGATAACCGCCGGTAATTTTTTTCGGGCCGAGATCCTTGGGCTCGAGGCTGGCAATGGCGACTCGCTTGCTGTCGACCCGCAGCGAATCGGTCAGAATGTAGATGCCGACATAGTCGCTCTGATCGAGGTCACCGCCATTCGCGTTGAAGAACACTTCAACGAACTGGGTGCGCGGGGCCCAGCGGCCCAAGCGGTTGCTGAGGGCATAAATGAAGGCGTTGTTCAGAAACGTGCGGTCGTAGTTCCACGGGCCGATCAGGGTCCAATTTTCGAACGCGGGCAGACCATACAGCGGCAGCGGGTTGTCCTGACCCAGCGTATCGTCGAGCCGCAGCGTGAAGCTTTTCTTCGGAAAATCGGACGACGACGCACCCCGCACGTTGGTTCCGGCCGAGCTTGCCGCCGCCGGCGTTGCGGTCAGCGCGGTGCCGCCCGTCGCGGGCCGCGGCCACGTGTAGATCCAGCCGGGGCGCACCCCGTCGGTCTTCACCAGCGGACCCGAGCCGTGGGTGTCGATCACCAGCAACGGCAGTTGGCTGGAAAAGGTGTCCAACCGGGCCGCCCCGGTTGTCGCCAGCCGGACGTAGTGCGCGGTCGTCGGATTGCCGGTCGCGACGTTGTTGTCGGCGTAGACCATGGCGCGCACGATCGCCGAGGCCGAGATCGTGATGGGTCCCGTGTAAACGGCGGCCGTGGGTCCGGGCTCGGGCACGGCGGCGCCGGTCGTCGCGGGCGGCGCGACCACATAGCGGATCCGTTGGCCGGCGGCGGCCCCGGATAAACTCACGGTAACCGTATCGGTGAAAGGGCCCGAGGCGCGGGAAAACTCGACGCGTTCCGACAGAAAAAGCGTCGTGGCGCCGCCATTGCGCGCCCCGGGCGTCGGCGTGCGAAAATGGCCGCGGACCGCCGTCTCGCCGGAAGCCGCCGGCGACGTGATGCCGTAGGAAATATCGTCCAGTTGGGCGGGGTAGGCCGGGGCAAACTCGGTGGCGATCGTCACGCCGTCGGGTTTGACGAGGGCCAGATAGCCCTTGGCGGCGTTCAGGACGAAGTTGGTGTGCAGCGGCTTGGCCGGATCCCGGCGGTTTTCGTTGGACGCCCAGACCACCAGGTAGCCGTCGGCCGGCAGGGTGACGGCCGGGAACGACCACTTTTTCTTGTCCGTCAGGCTGTCGGTCAGAAACCAGCCGGCCAAGCTGGCGGGCACCGGGTCCGGGTTGAAAATTTCGATCCAGTCCGAATACGCGCCATCGTTGTCGACATTCGTCTTGGTATTGGCGGCGAGAAATTCGGTGATCACCGGGTCGGCCCGGAGTACGGGGGTCAAGATCGACAGGAGCGCGAGGGGGAGGGCAGGTGCGGTCCACAGGGTACGGTGGGGGTCGGTCATAGCGCGGCTACGGGAGCAGCCCCGAATCCCTGAGGCAATCCCGAGTTCGGGCCGCGCCAGGGGGGCTCGCTTGCCGGCGGTTCGCAGCGCCGGCGGGGGGCCTTGCGTTGGCCGGCCAGCGCCGCCCAGGCCGGCCGCTCTGCGGACGGCCGATGCCGGGCTACAGCGTGGCTTGCCCCGGCGGTTGCTTCGGGGCAGCGGGCGCGCTTCCGCCCGGCTCGCCGTGCCTATGGGTTCGCGGGCCCCCGCTGGGACGGCGCGAAGAACTTGTTTAGGTTGGACCGTGGCGGGTTAGTGCTTGCGGGACGTAACGGCCCGGATTGCGTTGAACCGGTGACTCGCTCCAACGCATTTCGTGCCGTCGTTGTCGGCTTAGGATGGTTCCTGGCTGGTGCGCTCGGGCTGTCCGCGCAAACCCCGTCCCCCTTTGCCAGCGGGGCGTGGTGCGGTAACGTGACCCCCACCAGCGCCTCGGTCTCGATCCGGCTCAACGCCCCCGGCCTGCGGGTACGCTTGACGGTGAGCACCAACGACCGCCTCTCGCCCGCGGTGTTTTCCCCGGTGATCACGACCGCCGCCGCGTCCGGCAACATCGTGAAACTCGACGTCGAGGGTCTCCAGCCCGGGACCGACTACGACTACGGCCTCGAGGTGGCCGGGGTGTTGCGCACCGAGACCCTGTCGCGCGGCAAGTTCCGCACCTTTCCCCAGGGGGCCGGATCATTCCGCCTGGCCTTCTCCTCCTGCGGCGACTACCACGACCCGGATCAACGCGCCTACGATGCGATTCTGGCCGACCAACCCCTGCTGTTTGTGCAGATGGGCGATCTCCACTACAACGATACGAACTCGACCGTCGCCGAGGACTATCGCCGCAACTACGACAGTATCCTCGCCGACCGCACCCAAGGCGCGCTCTTCCGCGGCGTCGCCCTCGCCTACATGTGGGACGATCACGATTTCACTGGCGACGACAGCAACGGCACCGCCCTCGGTGCCGCGACGGCGCGCAGTGTCTATCGCGACTATGTGCCCCACTACCCGATCAACGTGACTGGCGGGACGATCGCCCAAGCCTTCACGGTGGGGCGGGTGCGGGTGATCATGACCGATTTGCACAGCGCGTCGGCCGTCGCCGGCGCCGCCGAGTCGGCGGCCAAGTCCCGTCTCGGCGCCGCGCAAAAAGCCTGGTTCAAACAGGAATTGATCGCCGCGCGCGACGCCGGGTTTCCCCTCATTGTCTGGGTCAGCACCTCCCCGTGGATCGACCCCGCCCAACTCGGCGTCGACACGTGGGCGGGCTTTGCCACCGAACGCACCGAACTCGCGAATTTCATCAAAGACAACCGCATCAAAAATATCGCGATGTTGTCCGGCGACATGCACGCCCTCGCCTATGACGACGGCGCGAATTCCGACTACGCGGTCGGCGGCGGTGCCCCGCTCGTCGTGCTGCACGCCGCGCCGCTCACGCGGGTGGGCGCGCCCAAAGGCGGGCCTTACACGGCCGGCCCGCTGCTCGGCAACCTCCAGTATGGGCTGCTCGATGTGACCGACACCGGCGGCGCTTCTGTGCAGGTGCGCTTCAGCGGCAAGCGAGTCGACGAAGGCGCCAAACTGACGTTCCAGTTTGCCGCCTCCACCGCCGGCATCATCGCGGGCGGCGGCGCGCCGGCGAGCGCGGCCGACCGCGCCTTCGTCAACGTCTCGACCCGCGGTCGCCTCACGTCCGCCGGCGACTCGCTCATCGCGGGATTTGTCATCGGCGGCACCGCGCCGCGGAATCTTCTGGCGCGCGCCGTTGGTCCCTCCCTGCGCGTCTTTGGCGTCGCCGATGCCTTGCCTCGCCCCGTGCTGACGCTGTATCGCGGCAACGTCGTGGTGGCGAGCAATGAGAACTGGATGGCCACCGACGCCACGCGGCTGTCGGCTGCCTTTGACCGCGTCGGCGCCTTTCGCCTGCTCGGCGGCGCCAATCCCGATGCCGCCCTGTTCATGACGTTGCCCCCGGGGCCTTACACGCTGCAAGCCACCGGCGCGGCGGGCGCGGTCGGCACGGTGCTGCTCGAGGCCTACGACGTGCCGTGAGGCGCGGCCCGCGGCACCGGGCGCGGGGCGGTTTGCTTTCTGCCTCGCTTGCCCGGCCGCCTCGCGCGATACGAAGCGGTGCCGCACGCTGGCCGCCCGACTCCCCATGAAATCTTTTTCGCTTTGGCGTTCGTTGGTTTGGTCCGGCCTGCTCGCGTGCCTCGCGGGGTGCGCGACGCTCGCCCCCGGGCCGACCGTGGGCCTGAGCGTGGTCAACCTGCGGCCGCTCCAGAGCACGGTGCTGGAAACCGGCCTCGAGCTGACGCTGCGTTTGACCAACGAGTCCGCCCAGCCCCTCGTGCTCGCCGGCTCGACCCACAAGCTCTACCTCAACGACAGCTATGTCGGCCGCGCGGTGAGCAACGAGCGCGTGACCGTCCCGGCCTTCGGCACCGCCACGCCGGCCGTCACCGTTTACCTCGAAAACCTCACGCTGCTCCGCAAGGCGGCGGAGTTCGCCCAGGCCCCCCAGCTCGCCTACCGTCTGGAGAGCCGCCTGCATCCGGCCGACGGCGCCGCCTTCGGCGACGTGCGGGCGCGTGCCTCCGGGGAACTCGACCTCGCCGGCCTCGGCCTGACCCCGCCGCCCGCCGGCCGCTGACACTGCCCGGCCCCCGCTCTTCTTTCTCCCCCCTATGAACCTGCTGCTTTCCCTCGCGATTTTGCTCGGCGGTGGGGCCGTGTCGCTCACGGCCGCCCCGGCACCGCAGCCCAACGTGGTCGTCATCCTCGCCGACGACCTCGGCATCGGCGACATGTCCGCCTACCGCCCGGGCGCCGATGTGCAGACGCCCCACCTCGACCGCTTCGCCGCCGAGGGCATGCGCTTCACCCGGATGCGCGCCAACGCCACGGTGTGTTCGCCGACGCGCGCCGCCTTGATGAGCGGGTGCTACGCGGACCGCGTGGGCGTGCCCGGCCTTATCCGCACTGAGCCGGCGAATACGTGGGGCTACTTCGATCCCAAGGTGCCCACCCTCGCGAACCACCTCCATGCGGCCGGCTACCACACGGCCCTCGTCGGCAAGTGGAACCTCGGCCTCACCGCGCCCGGCACGCCCAACGACCGCGGCTTCGATTTCTTCCACGGTTTCCTCGACGACATGATGGACAGCTACACGACGCATCTGCGGCAGGGGCACCAGTACATGCGCCGCAACCGGGAGGTGATCACGCCGGTCGGCCACGCCACGGACATTTTCACGACCTGGGCGAGCGATTACCTGCGCGAGCGCGCGGCCGCGAAGGCGCCCTTCTTTCTCTACCTCGCCTACAACGCCCCGCACTTCCCGATGCAGCCGCCCGCCGAGTGGTTGGAGCGCGTGAAGCGCCGTGTGCCCGGCATCGCCGCCCAGCGCGCGCTGAGCGTCGGCCTGATCGAGCACTTCGACGATGCGGTGGGTCGGGTGATGGCGACATTGAAGGAAACCGGTCTCGACCAAAACACCCTCGTGTTCCTCACGTCCGACAACGGCGGCTCGCTCCCGCATTTCCAGAACAACGACCCCTGGCGCGACGGCAAACAGAGCCACTACGACGGCGGATTGCGCGTGCCGTTCGCGGCGCGCTGGCCCGGCCAAATCGGGGCTGGCACGACGAGCGACTATGCCGGCCTGACCTTCGACATTTTTGCGACCGCGCTCGAAGTGGCCGGCGTGGCCCGGCCTGCGGCGATCGACGCCGTCAGTCTACTGCCGGTGTTGCGCGGCGCGCCGATGCCGGCCGAGCCCCGCGAGTTGTATTTCGTCCGCCGCGAAGGCGGCCCGGCTTACGGGGGGAAAAGCTACGAGGCGATCATCAAGGGCGACTGGAAGCTGATGCAGAACAGTCCCTACGAGCCGCTCGAACTCTACAACCTCAAGGACGATCCGCAGGAGAAGGACAACCTCTTCGCGAAAAACCAAAAGGTCGCGCGCGAACTCCAGGCCGCTCTCCGCCTGCACGTCCAGCGCGGCGGCGCGACGCCCTGGGAACCGCCGGCCGCGGACGCGCGGAACACCGCCGCGCGCCCGTAGCCCGGCGCTTCAGCCCGGGCTGGTTCGGTGCGGCCGCGCGGCGCGGACAGAACCGCGGCGCGGCGTGATGTTGAGCTGTTTTCACGGCCGCGACGATGTCCCCTTGATTTTCATCCGGGGCTCGGCTTCGCTGCACCGGTCGGTCCCCTCGGCTGCTTGGTTGGTGCCCCCTTCCCCCCCATGATTCCCCGTGCCCCTCACTTCGTGCTCGCCGGCTGGCTGTTGCTGGCCGGCGGAACTTTGCGCGCCGAGCCGAGCGCCGGGGACCTTGAGTTTTTCGAAAAGAAGATCCGGCCCTTGCTCGCGGAGCGGTGCTACGAGTG
>CANHJG010000136.1 GCA_947461205.1 Opitutia bacterium | reverse complement strand
GGCGTCCAATCACTTGCCACCTATTTTTACTAACCTCGTTTTGAGTTCTCGGTTTTTTCACACTGGCTGCCCGACATGGATTCGAACCATGACTGGGTGAGTCAAAGTCACCTGTGCTACCATTACACCATCAGGCAAGAAAGTGCGGAACGGGTACCGTGCGGGTTCGGGGGCGCCGGTCAAGGTCGGAAACGTCGCTGCGGCGTTTTCCATTTTGCCCCGCCGTAGGCCGCGCCCCGGCAACAAAAAGCCCGTCCGCGCGGGGCGGACGGGCTCGTCGATTGAGGCGAAGCTGCGATCTCAGCGTTTGCTGCCGGTGCGGCCTAGCGTGTAGGTGAAGAACACCGACCGACCGTCGCCGGGAATCTTGTTCGCGCGGAGATAATCCAAGTCGAACAGGTTGTTCACGTTGACCGCGAAGGTGTGGTCGAAGCCGGTGCGGCCCCCAGAAAGGCGGTAGCGCGCGCCAAAATTCCACAGCGTGTAGGAGGGAATCCGCATCCGCCATTGGTTCGTGGAACGCGTCACGACCACCACGCCGCCGGCGCGGCCCATCGTGTCGCCGGCGTTGGGCGATTCAGTCGGCGTCGAGTCGACAAAGGTGACGCCGAGATTGGTCGAGAAGCCCTTCAGCTTGGCGTGGGACGGGGTGTATTTGACGTAGGCGCCGCCGTTTTCCGGGGAGATGCCGTTGACGCGCCGGCCGACGGCCTGGGGGAAGGCGCTGCCGAAATCGGTGTAGATCGAGTAAACATGCCCCCAGCTGCCGCCGACGTTGAACTCGTTGGAGAGGTTGTAGTTCACGTCGACTTCGTAGCCCCGCACGAGCTGGTTGCCCTCGCGGCGGGTCTCGTTCACGAACGTGCCCGAACCGGGCGGCGTTTCGATCGACTCGGTTACCGAGACGTTATTGCGGATGGCGTAGAAGCCGCTGACGGTGAAGTTGAGCCGGTCGTTCAGGAGCGCGCCCTTGAAGCCGTAGTCGTAGCCCTTGGCGGTCTCGGCCACGTAGTCGTCGCGGGCCACCGTGGGCGTGGCGTCGGATTGGGGCACGAAGAAGCTCTCGCTGTAATTGGCAAACACGCGCAGGTTCTGGGTCAGTTTGTAGTTCACGCCGAGGTTGGGCGTCACGCCGGAGTCCATGCTCTTGTCGAGCTGCTGGCCGGGCGCAAAGCCGGCGGGCGGTGCGGTGAAATCACGGTGCCGGAAGCGGACGGTGTCGAACCGGACGCCGGCATAGCTCAGCAGGCGGCCGTCGAACAACGCCGTCTGTTGGCGGATCAGGCCGCCGAGGACGGACACGCGCTGTTTGCGGATGCGGGTGGAGATGCCCTTGGAGCCGTCGAAGGTCTTGGTGAAGTAGTTGATCGGGCTGATGGGCGTGAGGGTCTTCGGGTCGAGCGTGGTGGTCCTCAGGGCGGTGTTCCACGCGACGAGGTCGGGATCGGTCGCGGCGGCGTAGCTGCGGGACGGGTCCCACCGGTAGTAGTCGTTGAAGTCGACGGCGACGAGGGTGCGGTGCTCGATCTTGCGGTTGTTGGTCCAGTAATGGGCGAGCAGGTCGCTCTGGATGCCGCCGCCGTCTTCGATGATCTGGCCCTTGGAGGGCACGGCACCGCGGACGACGGTGATCGGGGGAACGATGCCGGTGGCTGCGGCCGGGGCGGGGTTGATGTTCACGGTGGGCCAGCCGTTGTTTTGGTTATAGTCCCAGCGGCGGGCGAGGTAGTAGTTGCCGGACGCACGCACGCTGAACACGTCGTTCAGGCGGCGGTCGTAGTTGGCCGTGTAGCTGGTGGCGCCGCGGGTGAGTTCGCTGACGGGGCCGAAGGCGTTGTAGCCGGCAAGGCCTTTCGCGTAACCGACGATTTCGTCGTCGGTGTTGGTGGAGGTCCCCTTCTGATCGTTGATCAGCGGGGCGGCGGTGTTGGGCGAGTGGCGGATCTGCAAGAGGTATTCCGCGGAGAGGAGCAGGTTGCCGCCGTTGTCGAACTTATGCTTGAGCGCCGCATAATACTCGAGGTTACGGTTGCGGGCGTAGTCCTGGCCGAAGTCGCGCTGGTATTGGCTGAGCGTGACGATGTAGGAGGTCTTGCCGAGGGCATCGACCGGCACGGGGCCGGTGGCCTCGAGGGTCACGCGCTGGGTGCCGTAGTCACCGACATTATAACTGAATTTCTCCGACTGGCGATCCTTTGGCGCCTTGGAGATCATGTTCACCATGCCACCGGGCGAAGTGCGGCCGTAGATAGCGGCGTTCGACCCCTTGATGATTTCCATCCGGTCGATGTTGCTCGAACCATAGCGGCCGAGACGGAAAAAGCCGTCGCGCAGCTGGTAAGTGGATTGAAATCCGCGGAGGTTGAAATTGCCGCCGATGTCGAGGCCGGTGAAACTGCCGATCTGCACGATGTTATCGGCGAGTTCGAAGATGCCGAAGTCTTCGAGGAACTCGCTCGTGAGCATGTTCACGGTGTAGGGCAGGTCGACGATCTTGGTCGCGATGCGCGAGCCGGTCATCGTTTCGGAGGGCGCGTAGCCGCGGTTGGGATCGGCGCTGACGGAGAATTCCGAGAGCTGGATGACCTCGCCCGGGTTTTTGGCGGGAGGCGAGGAGGGCGTGGTTTGGGCGAACGCGACGGTTGCGCTTAACAGGAGCAGCGCGGCCGGCGGGAGGGTGGTCAGGGATTTGCGGGTCATAGAACGAGGCAGGGTTTGGTGGGTCGGGATGGGTCTGGCTGGCGCGGGGTAGAAAACGGGAGTCAGAGAGAGGGGCGCGATCCAGTCGAGGATTTCGTTTGCGCCAACCGGACAAAAGCCTCGTCTTGCTTACATCGTTAAACAATGAGCGTCGGCGTCACCATGAAAACCATCGCGGTGGAGGCGGGCGTCACGCAGGCGACGGTGTCGATGAGTTTGGCCAACAACCCGCGCATTCCGCGGGTGACGCGCGAGCGGATCCAGGCCGTCGCCAAGCGGCTCGGTTATCAGCCGAACCCCTATCTTTCGACGCTGATGCGCATCCGGCGGCAGGGCAAGCCGCTGAACGACAAGCCGGCGCTCGCGCTCGTCTGCGCGCACCATACGGCGGACGGCTGGAGCCGCCATCCTTCGCTTACGATCCGGCAACTGCGGGAGGGGGCGCTGGAGCGCGCGACGTTGCGCGGCTACCGGGCGGAGGAGTTCTGGTTGCACCGTGACGGCATGTCCAACGAGCGGTTTTCGGAGATGCTGCGGGCCCGTGGCATCCAGGGTCTGCTGATCAGCCCGCTGGCGGACGGCGCTCCGCCGCCGGCCTTGCTCTGGGATTATTTTGCGGCCGTGAGCATCAGTGTGCCGCTGCCCTCGCTGACCCTCACGACGGTGTGCAACGACCACTATTTTTCGAGCCTGCTGGCTGTGCGTGAGTGCTACCGACGCGGCTATCGCCGACCTGGGCTCGCGTTGCGCCACGTCCACCGGCACCGCTTTCAGGGCCGGTGGCAGGCGGGCTATCTGGTCTCGGCGGACCTGCTGCCGGACCTCACGCTGGTTGAGCCCTTGTGGGTGGACGACTGGAATGAGGCGGCGGCGCCGCACGTGGCGCGTTGGCTGAAGCAGGAGAAGCCCGACGTGGTCATCAATCTGGGCGGAGCGCCGTTGCGCGATCTGATCACGCGCACAGGCCGGCGCATTCCGGAGGATATCGGGTTCGCCTGGCTGGCCTGCCCGAAATTGGGCGACCCGCTCAGCGGCGTCTGGCAAAACGGCAAGCTCACTGGGGCGATGGCCGTCGATGCGCTCATCAGCATGGTCGAGCGCAACGAGCGGGGCCTGCCCGAGCAGGCGACGACGATCATGCTCGAGGGCCAGTGGAACGAAGGGCGGACGCTGCGGCCGATCTCGATGATCCCTGCGATCGGGAAGACCGCCCATCCGAGAGTAAGCGGCACGCCGATGGCGTAGAGAATTCGCTCACGGAACCTGGGGCTCCGGCGCGGTTCGCCTCACTGCTTCCGCCGCTTCCACCGGTCGAACAGCACGGCGGCGAGGAGGATGAGGCCGCGGGCGACGTATTGGTAGAAGGTCGCGACGTTCATCAGGTTCATCGCGTTTTGGACGATGCCCATGATGAGCACGCCCGCGATGACGAAGGCCATGCTGCCCACCCCGCCGGTGAGCGACACGCCGCCGAGCACGCAGGCGGAGATGACTTCGAGTTCGAAACCCTGCGAGGTGTTCGGCTGGCCGCTCGTGATGCGCGAGGCGAGCACGATGCCGGCGAAAGCGGCCATCACGCCCTGCGCAGTGAAGATGATGATCTTCACGCGGTCGACGGCGATGCCGGCGAGGTGAGCGGCTTCGGCGTTGCCGCCCACGGCGAGCGTATCGCGGCCGAAGACGGTGCGGTTGAGAATGAAGCCGAAAATCGCGAAGCACCCGGCGGTGATCCACACGGGTGTCGGCACGCCGAAGAGGGCGGAGCTGCCGAGGGAGAAAAAATCCTCGAGGCCGATGCCGACCGCCTTGCCGTCGGAGATGATGAAGCCGAAGCCGCGCACGATCTGCATCGTGGCGAGCGTGGTGATGAGGGCGTTGATACGGAGCTTGGCGACGACGTAGCCGTTGGTGATGCCAACGAGGGCGCCGATGCCGAGGCCGGCGGCGACGCCGAGCGTGATGCTCTCGGTCTGGTTCATCACGACCGCGGCGAGCACGCCGGCGCAGGCGACGACGGAGCTGATGGAGAGATCGAAATCGCCGGCCGCGAGACAGAACAGCATTGTGCAGGCCACCATGCCCGTCATCGAGACGGCGAGGGCGAGGCCCTGCAGGTTGCGCCACGAGAGGAAATTTTCGACGAAGACCGAACAGCCGGCGAACAGGATCGCGAGCACGACGAGCATACCGGCTTGGTCGAGGAATGCGGCGAGGGGTTGGCGGGGGGCGGGGGCGGCGGCGGACGACATGACGGGAGGGCGTTACGAGGCGCGCGCCGTTTCGAGCGGCAGCGCGAGTTTGAGGAGTTTTTCTTCGGTCGCATCGGCGCGGTCGAGGATGGCGGCGAGCTTGCCCTGGCGCATGACGGCGATGCGGTCGGAGACGCCGAGGACTTCGGGGAGTTCGCTCGACACGACGATCACGCAGACGCCGGAGCGCGCGAGGTCCTGGATGATCGTGTAGATTTCGCTCTTCGCGCCGACGTCGATGCCGCGGGTGGGTTCGTCGAGGAGGATGACGTTGACCTTTTCGGAGAGCCAGCGGGCGAGGATGACTTTCTGCTGGTTGCCGCCGGAGAGGTTGCGGATGAGCTGGTGGACCGAGGGCGTTTTGACGCGGAGCTGGGCGGTGCGCTCGCGGGCGTTGGTCTGCTCCCACGCCTCGTGGATGAAGAGGCCGGCGTGGGCCTGGCGGCGGCGGGCGCTGAGGTTGGTGTTTTCGAGGACGGAGCGCACCGGCACGATGCCCTCTTTTTTGCGGTCCTCGGGGCAGAGCACGATGCCGGCTTCAATGGCCTGGCGGGGGGACGTGATCGTGAGGGCCCGGCCGGCGAAGGTGACGCGGCCGGCGGTTTTTTCGGCACTGCCGAAAAGCAGTTTTAACAACTCGCTGCGGCCGGCGCCGATGAGCCCGAAGAAACCCAGAATTTCGCCGGCGGCGGCGGAGAATGTGCAGGGTTCGGCGAGGCCGGGGCCACACAGGCCTGCGACGACGAGGCCGGGGCCGGCGGGCGGGCGTGGCGTGTAGTTATAGATGTCGGCGAGTTTGCGGCCGACCATGCGTTGGACGACGGCGTCGCGGGTGAGCGTGGCGAGGTCGGCCGTGTCCACGTGGCGGCCGTCGCGCAAAATCGTGATGCGGTCGCAGAGCTCGAAAATTTCCTCCATGCGGTGGGACACGTAGAGGACGGCGCAGCCGCGAGAGCGGAGTTCGCGGATGATGGTGAAGAGCCGGCGCACTTCGCGGTCGGAGAGGCTGC
This sequence comes from Opitutia bacterium, assembly GCA_947461205.1. Classification (GTDB taxonomy): domain Bacteria; phylum Verrucomicrobiota; class Verrucomicrobiia; order Opitutales; family Opitutaceae; genus GAS368. Next base: position 6,843 of record CANHJG010000136.1, on the reverse strand, counting down.
TGGTGGGTTCGTCGAAAGCGATGATGCGGGCGCCGCGGGTGAGGGCCTTGGCGATTTCGACCATCTGACGCTGGCCGAGCGAAAGCGTGCCGAGCTTGGTCTCTGGATCGAGGTCTTCGCCGATGAGCTCGAGTTGGCGGCGGGCGGCCGCGGCGAGGGCGCGGCGGTTGACGAGGCCGCAGGTTTGCGGGAGGTGGCCGAGAAACAGGTTTTCCGCGACGCTCATCTCGGGGACGAGGTGCAGTTCCTGGTAGATCACGGCGATGCCGGCGGCGAGGGCTTGGGCGGTGGCGCCAAAGGTCCGCGGCCGGCCGGCGAGAGCGAGGGAGCCGCCGGACGGCGTGTAGGCGCCGCTGAGGATTTTGAGCAGAGTGGATTTGCCCGCGCCGTTTTCGCCCATGAGGGCGTGAATCGAACCGGCGCGGACGTCGAAGGAGACGTCGTCGAGGGCCTTGACGCCCGGGAAGGCCATGGAGACGCCGTCGAAGGCGAGGGCGGGGCTCACGCGGAAAAGAGGCGGGGCGGGCGAAAGGATCCGACGATGGGCCGGTCGGACACCGGCCCGACCTCAATCCCGGAGGCCCTGTTCCTTGAGCACTTGGCGGAAGTTTTCGCGGGTGATGAGGACGCCGACGGTGCGGGTGTCGAGGGGCGGCTCCTTGCCGTCTTTTATCCAGTGATACATCATCCGGGTTGTTTCGTAGCCGTGGCTTTTCGCGGAGAGGAGCATGGAGCCGAAGAACGGGGTGGGTTTGGCCTTTTCAAATTCGACGAGGCAATCGGTGCCGTTGATGCCGACGCCGACGGCGGTGGCGGCGGTGAAGCCGCGGCCTTCGAGCGCACGCACGGCGCCGAGGACGGCGTTGTCATTGTTCCCGCAGACGAGCCAGTGTTTCACGGCGGGCTGCTGGGTGAGGAGGACGTTGGTGGCGTCGAACGAGCCGGGGATGTCGGCGGTGCGCTGCGGGGCTTTGAAGATTCGGTTCGCGGGGAAGCCGGCGGCGGTGAGCGAGGCGAGGGCGCCGTCGGTGCGGGCTTTGGCGGTGGCGAGTTCGTCGAAGGTTGCGGCGCAGACGGCGGTGTCGGCGGCGGTCCAGCCGCGTTTTTTCATTTCGGCGGCGAGGGTCTTGCCGACCTCTTCGCCGATTTTACCGGCGGAGATACCGAGGTAGTGGACCTTGGTCATGGGCTGACCGTTGGCCCCGACGAACTGGTCGTCGACGGCGAGGAGTTTGAGTCCGGCGGCCCGGGCCTTGGCGACGATGCCGGGGCCGAGGCGGGTGTCAGGCGTGCAAATGACCAGACCTTGGGCGCCGCCCGCAACGAGGTTGTCGATGGCGGACAGCACTTTCTCACCGTCGCCGGCCCCGATTTTGACGAGGGTGAAGCCGAGGTCCTTGGCGGCCTGGTCGGCAAATTTCCATTCGAGCTGGAACCACGGTTCCTCGGGTTGTTTGACGAGGAAACCGATCTTGATGGCGGGCGCGGCGTGGGCGGCGAGGGCGAGCACGGTGAGCGCGGCGAGGGCACGAAAGGGCAGGGAAAGCAGGGATTTCATAGGAACCGGGAGGACTGTAAAGCAACGTGACAAGAGCGAGCGCCACGCGGGTCTGGCAACAGCGAAAAAACCGGGAGGGTGCGGGGCGCGGAAGGGTCTGCGGGGCAATGGCCCCTTGCGGCTCGCGGTGGGGCCGGGTTCTTCAGGTGGGATGGCCGCCCCTGCCGATGTTTCCGTTCCCCGCTCCGCGGCTCCTGCGGAGGCGGCGGGTGCGCTGTCCCACTGGGGGCTGATCCGGCGGCGGTTCTTCCGGCACAAGCTGGCGGTGGGCTCGCTCTATGTGCTGGGGGTACTCTCTACGCTGGCGGCCGGCGCGGAATTTTTTGCGCCTTACACGCGGCAATGGCGCGACCTGTCGCATGCTTATTGCCCGCCGCAGTTGCCGCGGGTTTCGCTCGCACACGGCTGGCACGTGCCGGCGATGCGCAGCCACGTCGATCCGTTGACGTTCAAACGCAGCTACCGGGAGGACACCCCGCGCGTGGACGTGCTCCGGAATCCGCAGCACGCCCACCCGCGCGCGCTGCTCGATGCGCTGCCGAGCCGGCGGCCGGAGCGGGGCAGGCGGGGGCGGGGAAAGGGACGGTCCGATGAATCCGGTGCCCGAGCCGGCGCCCGCCGGCCTCGTCCCGTCGCCGGGTGGGGTGGCGCCGCTGCGGTCCGTCCGCGGGCTGAGTAAACATTTCCGGTCTACGGCCGCGGCTTCCCGCGGAAACTCGTCGGGGTGAGCAAGGCCGTGGATAACGTGAGCTTTGACCTCGCGCCGGGCGAATCGCTCGGGCTCGTGGGCGAGAGCGGGTCGGGCAAGACCACGACGGCGCGCTGCCTCCTGCGGGCGATTGCCCCGACGGCGGGCGAGGTGTGGTTTCGGCTGCCCGACGGGCGCACGGTCGATCTCGCGCAGCTGACCGACCGCGAACTGAAGCCGGTCCGCCAGCATGCGCAGATGGTGTTTCAGGATCCGTTTTCGTCGCTGAATCCGCGGATGAGTGTGCGCGACATCGTGGGCGAGCCGCTGGTCATCCACGGACTCGCGACAGGCGCGGACCTCGACGACCGGGTGTCGGAGGTGTTGGCGCGGGTCGGCCTGCAGCCGGAGCACCGTGCGCGTTATCCGCATGCGTTCAGCGGCGGACAGCGGCAGCGCAGCGGGATCGCGCGCGCGCTGATCATGCGGCCGTCGCTCATCGTCTGCGACGAGGCGACGTCGGCGCTCGATGGGTCGGTGCAGGCGCAGGTGCTGGATCTGTTGAAAGAGCTGCAGCGCGAGTTTCGGCTTACGTATCTGTTTGTCGCCCACAATCTGGATGGGGGCGAAATTTTTGCGATCGGGTGGCGGTGATGCGCAAGGGCCGGCTCGTGGAACTGGCGGCGACGGGGCAGATTTTTTCCGCGCCGCAGCACGCCTACCCGAAGATCCTGCTGTCCGCCGTGCCGTCGCCGGACCCGGATGTGGTGATGAATTTCAACGTGGGCGAAGAGCTTGCCAAGGGGGATGCGGGCGGCTGAGGTTGGGTTCCCATGCTCGTCCATACTGTCTACTTCTGGCTCCGCCCTGATCTCACCGCCGCCCAGCTGGCCGACTTCCGCCAGGGCGTCGAATCGCTCGGGGCGATCAAATCTGTGGTGAAATGTTACGTCGGTACGCCGGCGAAGACGGAGAAGCGTCCGATCATCGACGATTCTTACACGTTTGGCCTGACCGTCGTGGTGGAAGACCTCGCCGGGCACGACTACTACCAGGTGGATCCGATCCATCTGGCGTTTATCGCGACGTTCAAGACGTATTGGACCAAGGTGCAGATTTACGACGCGCAGTGACGCGGCGCGCCCCGGGGCGCGCGGGCCGGCGACAAATCGGCCGCGGCCCGCGAACGAACGGGCCGAATGAGCCGGAGGGGGTGCCGCGGGTCCTGCCCCGGAGCTGCCGTTTCGCGTGCGCGCCCTTTCTCCCGACGGGTGTTCGCGCGGCGGGCCGGCGGGCCGGCGACGCAGGCGGGTTTCCGGCGATGATCCCGGATAGGCCGAAGAATGTTCTTCAGAGGAAATCGGTCGGCGGCGCGCGATCCGCGTCCGGGCGGTGGGGCCCCATCGCGCAGCTGACGTTGCCTGCGGCGCGGCTTGGTGGCCGGGCCCCAAAACAACGGGGAATTTCCCGGTGCCTGAAGCGGCCGGTCGATGCGGACGGGCTGCGCCCGGAGGGGCCGCGTTATTTTTTCACCACGAAGGGCGCAAAAAAGCCGGCTTGGGTGGCGGGGAAGCGGCCCTTGATGCGCACGCCGGCCTCCTCGTGTTCCTGTTCGTGGATGTGCCCGAGTTTGTGGATACGCGCCACGACGTCGTAGCGGTCGTGGGGAATGAGCAGCTCGGTCTCGCCGAGGGCGTCGGCGATGAGTTCGACGCAGCGCGCCTCGAGCGTGGCGAGTCCGGCCTTCGTGCGCGCGCTGACGAAGAGCGCGTCGGGGACGAGGCGGCGGGCGCGCTGGAGCATCGCGGGATCGGCGAGGTCGGTCTTGTTGAAGACGGTGACGATGGTTTGGTCGGCGGCGCCCAGCTCGGCGAGGACGCCGAGGGTGGTCTGGTGGTGTTCCTCGAAGTTGGGGTTGGAGACGTCGAGGACGTGGATCAGGAAATCGGCGACGATGACCTCCTCGAGGGTGGCCTTGAACGCCTCGACGAGGCCGTGGGGGAGGCGGCGGATGAAGCCGACGGTGTCGGTGACGAGGAGTTTTTGGTTGCCGCGCAGCACGAGCTGGCGGGTGGTCGGATCGAGGGTGGCGAAGAGTTTATCGGCGGCGAGGACCTGGGCGCCGGTGAGCGTGTTGAGGAGGGTGGATTTACCGGCGTTGGTGTAGCCGACGATGGCGCAGGTGGGGACGGGGACACGCTGGCGTTTGGTGCGCTGCACGCTGCGCTGTTTGACGACGCCGCGGAGCTCGGCCTTCAGGTGCGTGATGCGGTCGCGCACGGTGCGACGGTCGTTCTCGAGCTGGGTTTCGCCTTCGCCGCCGAGGCCGCCCTTGCCGCGTTGGCGCGAAAGGTGGGTCCAGGCCCGCGTGAGCCGCGGGAGCGAATATTCCATGCGGGCGAGGGCGACTTGGAGCGTGGCCTCGCGGGTGTGGGCGCGGTCGGAAAAGATTTCGAGGATGACTTCCTGGCGGTCGATGACGGCGAGGCCGGAGAGCTCCTCCCAGTTGCGCTGCTGGGCGGGGGAAAGGGCCTCGTCGAAGACGATGACGTCGGCGCCGTCGGCCTTGGCCTGTTCGACGAGTTCCTTGGCCTTGCCGGTGCCGAGGAGGAGGGCGGGGGTGGCGCGGCGGAGGTTGACGAGCTCGGTACGGACCACGGTGAGGCGGAGGTTTTCGACGAGCTCGGTGAGTTCGAGGAGGAGTTCGGCGCCCTCGCCGTCCTTCATGTCAGAGGTTTGCACGCCGACGAGAAAGGCGCGTTCAAGTTTGGTGGGACGGGTGTCGTCGAGGAAATCGGCCATGGAGAGGGGCGGACAGTGGGTGCGGTCGGGACGGAGGTCAAACTGTGTGCGGGGAGGGGAAGACCTGAGGCAGGCGGTCCGGCCGGGCGGAGGTTGGAGGGTGGGGGGCGGGCCGGGGCGCGCGAAATCGTCGGCTGCCGGTGGAGTCGGAACGGGCGGCGAGCGACGCAAAAAAGGAGGTATCGTCGAACCGGTTTCGCGTGGGTAGCGGCGATCGCCTGCGCCGGTGCTGGCGCTCCGCAGCCAAGGTTCCGGCCCGACGCCCGTCCTACCGGTGTTCCTCGTAAGTGATGTCGATCTTGGCGAGGAAGGCCTGTTTTTTGGCGGCGCCCTGGAAGCGGATGCTGTGCGTGAGCCCGTCGTAGACCCAGCCGTTTTGGGGGTCGGCGGGCACCTCCTGGTCGTCGACCGACACGCGCAGGCTTTTTTGCGCGAACGTCGCTCCGCCCTCGACCGGCTCGAGGGCGACGGCGACGGTGTCGGCGATGCGGTCACCGAGCGCGGCGAGTGGGCCGGAGAAATCGCCGTCGATATTCAGCACGGTGCCGCCGGTGAGCTCGGCGGCGCGCCGGTGCGAGACGTTGTTCGGCGAGACCACGGCGTGCATTTCAATTTTTCCGCGCTTGTTGCCCTTGGCGATGATGAAGGGGCGCAGCACCCAGGTGTTGATGTAGGCGTCGAGGGTCTGGCGTTGGGCGGGGTGGCGCGCGTTGTACTGGTTGAGCAGGTCGGGGAGTTTGCCGTTTTCGATCCACTCGGCCTGCCGGGACCCGTTTTTTGGCTCTTTCCAGGTGGCCAGGCGCGTCTCTTCCTCGTCCATGAAAAAGACCACGATGGTGGTGGCTTCGGGGCGGAGAAAGACGTGCTCGCGGTTGTAGGACCCGGCGACGAAGTTGTAGATCGAGGTGAACGCTGTGCGGTTGCTGTCGCCGTTGGTGCCGACTTTCACGAGCTCGGCAAAGAGAGGGTCGGGGGTCTGGGGCGTGATCCAGGGCTGGGGCAGCACGGGGAGCGTCACGAGCGTGCCGTTGCTCGCGACGCGTTTGGTCGTCGGCATCGGGCGGCCGCGGCGGTCGAGCACCGGGTGGCCCGCGGCGTCGAGCTCGACGGAGCGGACCGCCTTGAAGTAGGCCTGATCGCCGGGTCGGCGGTCCGGATCGGCGTTCACGAAGTCGGTCGTGAGGACGCCGATCCGGTAGTCGAGATCGCGCTCCCGGAAGAGCTGGCGAAAGCGGGTGAGGTTGGCCGCGAGGCGAGTCTGGTGCGCGGCCATCGAGGGGGAGTTGTTGATGACGAACACGAGGTCGACCTCCCGGCTGCGGGAGCGGTCGACGGCGATGTGCTTCACGGTGCGGATCGGCTCGACGCTGACCGCGACGGTGTTCTCCACGCCGAGCTGGGGGTTGCGGGCGTCCAGCGTGTAATACTTGAAGCGATCCTCGCCGATGAAGCCGGGATTGGGTGCGTAGGTGAGTTGGCCGGTGACGCGGTCAAGCCGGGCGGTGCCGTGCTGCGGCTTGGCTTTTTCGTCGAGGAGGTAGGCGATCTGGGCGTCGACAATGCGCACGCGGTCGGTGAGAGCCATGAACTCCTCGTGATTCGGGAGTTTTTGGGTGACGGGGGTGTTGGGGCGTGTGGCGAGGGAGACGCTGCGGATGTTCATGGCCTGCTCGCGGTTGGCGCCGACTTCGAACGCTTGCATCACGATCGGCGGCGCCGGCTTCACGTGGACGACGACGGTGTTTTTGAACACGAGGCCCGAGGTTTCGTTGCGCACGGTGTAGGTGAACGAATC
>CANHJG010000135.1 GCA_947461205.1 Opitutia bacterium | reverse complement strand
TGGCACCCGCGGCGACACTGGCGGCGATGTGGGCGTTGAAGCGTTGGCTGGGGCCCCGATCCCGCTCGCCCGGCACCAGCGCAAAGGCCTTGCTGCCCAGCAGCAGGCCCAGGTTCTGCAGCAGCGAAAGCTGGGTGGTGCCAGGGGGGATGGATGGCTCCAGCTCAGCCAGGGAGCGGATGCCATCCCCGAGGCCAGCCCGCAGGGCCCGAATCCACTCGCAGTTGCCCTGGATCTCGCCCCAAGCCAGGGTAAAGCGATACCAGCTCTCGCTGCCTGGGGCATCTGGATTCAGCTGGCTACACAGCCGCACCCGCGCAAGGGCCGCTGAAGCCTCCAAGGGCCAAAGGGGATCGCGCCCCTTGACGTAGACATCGCGGCGGAACCGTTGGTTAGTGACCAGATCGCGCACCAGCTCCCGCAGGGCGGGATCGCTCTGGCGTTGGATCTGCTGCTGGGCGGGCACCGGCAACAGCCCATCAAAGTTCTCGGCCAGGGTGGCGCTGCCGAGGTAACTCAAGCCCAGCTCGCGCAGGGGCTCGATCACCTGGTTGGCATAGAGCGGCTGCCAGTGACTGTGGTTGTATTCGTGCAGCAGGTAGGAGGGATCCAGCTTGCCCAAACTATCCAGACAAAGCGCTAGGTCCCGCTGGGCGCCAAAAACCAGGCCATCGGCCGCGCGAAGGCCCTGAAACAGCTCCCGGGCGGCGTCGAGCGCGGGCTGACCCGCACCGAGCGTGCCCTGCAGGCTGGTCACGCAGTGCTGGAACGGCATCATCGCCAGCCAACCGGGCAGGGTGTTGTAGGAGAGGTAAAAAAGGCCGCCGGGACGCAGCGCCCGCTCGGCCAGGCGCATCACGCTGAGGCGGACCGCCGGGGAGACCCAGCTCAGGATCCCGTGGGCCACGGTGAAGTCGAACGCGCCCCGGGCAATGCAGCCGCCAGCGGCCTGCTCTAGCTCCAGGAAATCGGCCTGCTCGAAGCGGATATTCTCCAGGCCGCTCGCCGCCGCCAGGGAGCGGGCATGGGCGATGTGCTCGGCGCTGAAGTCGATGCCGAGGAAGCGGGCCTGGGGATAGTTGGCGGCCTGCAAGCAGAGCTGCACGCCTTGGCCGCAGCCGAGCTCGAGCAACTGGAAGGGCCCGGCAACCTCCGGGGGCCGGTGCCGGTTGAGCAGCGCCAGGAAGGCCAGCCGTTCGGGGGAGGATTCACTCTGGGCGTCAAAGGTGTAGCCGCTTCCCGAGAAATAGCCGTGGCGAAGCGTCATGAGCGGGAGGTCTGCTGGGCTCGGTACCGATCGGACACTGGATTTTCCGGGGGGATCGGATCCGGGAGGGGTTGCAGGAGAGGGTGGCCGGTAGAAACGAAATCGGACCCTGGGTGGCCCCCCACTCTCACGACAGTCTGACCGGTCGGCGGCGCGAAGCGCCGGTTACCGAAGCTATCCCGACGGAAACTCAGTAACTCGTCCGATTCCGGCGCCGCGCAGGAGAAGGTGGGGAGGTCAGTCGTGGCAGTCACGAAGCGAACTAACAGAGCTCCGTCTCCTCGCAGTCAAGCGACGAGTTTTCATTCGGCACCAGCGGGCGCGTCGGCCGGTGCGTCGCACGCAGACGGGTCGGGCTGCACGCCATCGTCGGTGGTGCAGGCCTGCCCGCCGCTCGCGCTCCCGAAGACCGGCTCGCCGTCGGCGGAATCGGGCGGGGCGTCGTCGCCGCACCGTTCTCCCTGCCCGGCGTCCGCCGGCGCGACGCGCGGTGGCAGGGGCCCCGCACCGCCCGTTGGGTCGAACGATTCGCCCGGCGCCCTGACTTCGGCGCGGAACCGGATCGGCTCGTCGCGCGGCTGTGAATACGGCAGACCGGGCGGAAAGACCGGCGGGGCGAGGGCGGGGCAAGCCCCGGCGGCGGCGTGAACATCACCAAAATTGGGCGGTTTGAACCTAGATTCCGCAGCTGAAGAGCGGATTCAGGCGCCGGCGGGGGCCGGATTCGCGGTAGTTTGGTGGTGGTCTGGAACACTCTATTTCAAGTGCGGCGCAGGTGTGCGAATCCACTCGTGGAGCCGGAGATAACCGTCGCGTAATTGTTCAGCCCAGCCACCGCTGGTAGAGACTTGGAGTTCTTTTTGACGACCTGATTGCACGAGCCTGGCGGCGATCAAAAGAAACCAGCGTCGACCGCGTTTGGCCGCGGTATGTTTTTGCCGCACGATGAAGCGCACGAACAGAGTCCACAGGTTGTAAACGACGAGCAGCAGTCGCGCCGCCAGTTCGGTCGTCGCCTTGGCATCCGCACACCCCGCGTCGTCGCCAACAACACCGCTCCGCTCACCGCCGAGCCCGCGCAAGACCACACCACGCCGTTCCTCCCACCGCGGTCCACGAGCACACCCGTCGCCACGCCGCACACCGACGCCCCGAGATAGCCAGACGCCCCGCCACCACGAACCGCGAGAGCATCAGGACGTAAGCAGAGCTACGGCTCGTCGCTCACCGGCGTAAACTCGACCACGATGCGGTGCGAACGCGCCGCGCCGCTGACGATGGCGAGACGCAAAAAACCCACGAGCACATCAGGATTGATCGCTTCCGATCCGGGTAGCGGCGCCGCTGGTTCGATGATGAAGCGCTGCGACGGGTCCGGTGATACGATCGTGAGCACGGCGCGTTTCCCCGCCCGCGGATCTTTGTCACCCCGATGTTTCAGGGTGAGCGAGCGGCCGTCGGCACTCGGCAGCACGATGGGCGCAGCCGTGTAGGCGTGCCATCGCACACTTTCGGGTTCGGATAACTCGATTTCGTCGTTGAGGCCGACGCGGCGGCGTTCCGCGAACAGCCGGACGGTGCGCACGACGCGGCTCGCAGCCGGATAGACGCCGGTCAAATCAATGCGACCCGCGGCCTCGTCAGCCGAAGAGGGCAGACCGATGATAATCGTTTTACCGGAAACCTTCTGGTTGCCCCCGCGGTTTTTTTCCGGAGCGACGAGCAGCGTATTGTGTCCCTCAGTGCGGGCCTGGAAGTAAAGATAGCGATCCTGATTGAAGTAGCGCGTGACGTAGGGGCCGCGGCCTATTTCGGTCAGCCAACGCTCGCCGAGTGCGTCGATGATCACCGTGCCGGCATCGAGATGGGCGTGCCGGTTGCCCGCAGCGCTGCCGGCCTTGATGCCAACAAAGGTGGCCTGCGGATCGCTCCAAGAGGAGCGCAAGGTAGCGACTCCTGCGTCGCGGTAAATCAGGTCCAACGGCTGCGGAGGCGTCACCGAACCCGTGGGCGACGGCCGATAGTAAAGAAACCGTTGCACCACATCGCGTGCGGTTTCACTGCCTGCGCCGCTGACGGCGGCGTCGCGCACCGGCTCGACGGGAGCGTTCTCCTCATGGGACACAGCGAGCGGCAGATCAAAGGTCGCACCGAGCCACAGGAGCGTGGCGCTGCTGAAGTTACCGCCGGCGTCGTCGGCGAAATTGAAGGTCCGCCCGATAGGCGAAGTCATGGCGAGCGGGAAGAGGCCGGTGCGGGCGACACCCGGAAACCGGCGCTTTGTGACGAGCCCAAAGTCCGTGCCGCCCGCGCTGTCCATGCAGGCGAGATACTGCACGAGGTGGCGCACGCCAAACTTCCAATAGCCCACGCCTTCTTCCCACGCTCCATCCTCGCCGAATCCAGGGAGCGCCACTTGGATCAGCGCAAACGCTTTGGCCAGCACATCGCCGGCCAGCTCCGGATACTCGTCGATTACCGCGAGCGCGGCGACGGAGGCACCGGCGTTGCACACGAAGTTGACGTTGTTGCGCACGATGCCGGCATTACGCTCGGTCGGTTTGGAGAAGCCCGCAAACTCGGCGGCGAAAGGCTCGAGCGCGAAGCGGCGCAACGCGGCACTGATTCGGGCGCGTTCCTCCGCCGTCCAGCGGTCGTAAAGCCAGTCGTAGGCCATCGCCACGCCCGCCGCGATTTCGTAGCGGGCGAGGCCGTATTGCCAGTCGGGCCAGGCGTCGAGGACATGCATTACTTCGCGCCGAAGCCGCGACATCATCGGTTCGTCGCGGTCGAGCACCGCCACGAGCCCCAGAGTAAAAATGCGGTCGATGAGCGCCCGCCCCGGGTGGAGCATGGGAATCACCTGGGCGCGTTCGCCGGGCTTTTCCGGCACGTAGGCGATAGGCGCGGTTCGCTCGTAGAGTGCGGCATTCGCAGCGACGGTGCGATACCACGCCTGCGCGTGCGGTGAGTTCGCCCGCAGGTGATTGATCTCCGTTTGGCGCTCTGTGGTGAGGATCAGACGGGGATGAACGGGGCGCACGGCTTCGGCGAAAATTCGGGGCGCGGGCACCGGCACGCGGACGTGGGGACGGAGGTGCGGCGGAACCTCGAAGGGCGCACCGTGCGCGGCGGCGACCCAAAGCAAAACGGCCACGACTCCCCTTCGCGCCATACGAATCGGCGGCAACAAAAGCGCGTCAACGCGTGCGGGTAGGCGGCGCATAGGGACTCGGAGAGCCAGAGGGAGTGGCCGTCTCAGGCTCGACCAATTCTACGCGAATACCTTCGGGGTCCCAGAGGTGGATGGCGCGGGGGAGCAACGGACCAGACCGAATTGCGACCGGCCGGCCATAGGTCGGAAAATACGGAGAACGTTCCAGTTGGGCCTTGGCTTGATCGAGATCGCGCACCTCAAGCCGGAAGAACGGCGTTTCGTCTTTCGGCGCGACGAGCACGTCCACATAGTCGCCGTTCGCGCCCACCCGAAAGCGCCGGGGCGGCTCGCCTGCGGCGCGCCCCACCCGCATTGGGTCCTGCGGAAACCCGAAGATCTCGCCATAGAAACGCAGCGTCTCCGGAAGCTTGGTGGTCGCGACGCCCGCAGCGACCAGCCGATCGGAAATGCGCGTAGCAGACAGGAATTTCCCGCGATCCAAAACCATGCGGCCTTCCGGCAGGTATTGCACCATCTCGATGATGTAGTCGTTGGGATCACGCACCATGAAGTTCGCGTTGAGCATCTGCCCAAGCGGAACCTTCGGCGGCATCTTGAAACCGTGCTTCAAAAGATGGAGCCGCATTGCGGCGGCGTCCTCAATCTGTAGGGCGATCTGGTAAAGGTTACCGGCCACCTGCGTGACATTGGCCGCATCGAATACCTCGATCGATTGCGTGTCGCTGATCTTGAGAAACACCAGCTGGCGCCGGCCGTTTTTGAGATCGAAGAGCCGGCCCTGCTCAGCGAATCCGAGGAAATCACGGTAGAACGCCACCGACCCCTCGTAGTCGGTCGCCTTCACCGCCACGTGCGAGAGCCCGAGGACGCGCGGCGGCACCGGAGTGGCCCCAGTCGATTCCACACCCAAGGCCGGCGCCACGATCATCGAGTGCGCGCAAAGTCCGAGGAGCGTGGCCCGAAGGAAGCGAGAAAGTGACAGCGAGCGCCGCATTTAGTGGCTGCTTGCGCGGCTAGGCGAGCGCGGCGATACCTTCACGCATACCCTTCAATACCATTTCCACCTCGGCGGCGGGGTTGTAGTCCTTGCGACCCATCGAGAGGGTTTCGATCGGCACGAATCCACGGTAGCCGCCAGCGGCGATGATTTTCATCAGGCGTTTGAAGTCGGCCCGCGGCGATTTGAGATCGCTGCCCATGGTTTCCTTGATCTGCCAGCCGACAGCGTGGGGCGTAATCAGCGCGATATCCGCATAGGGATCGGCGGTGATGAATTTCCCGGTGTCCACGAGCGCGCCGCAACACGGGTGCCCGACGCGCCGGAGGAGGCTGATGTGCTCGGCGCCGGTATTGAGGAAATCTCCATGGTTCTGCACGCCGACGATCACGCCGAACTTCTGCGCGTATTCCGCGCAAGTCCGCAGATCATCGGCCATCCATTGCTCTACGTCGTCGCGCTTCATACCACTAGCCGCGACACGCCAGTCTTTGATCGGACTCTGCGGCCCGGCGAAAACACGAACGACGGTCGCGCCGAGGCGGGCGGCGGCCTCGATCCAATCCTTCGTCAACTGCACTCCGGTGGCGCGCACGGCTTTATCCGCGACGGAGAAATCGTTGCGAATGCCGGTGCCGTTGATGACGACGCCACGTGCGTGGGCGTAGCGCTTGATACGGCTGACGAACGCATCGGTCGGGACCTTTGGATACTCTGGGAAGAAATAGCCGGTCATATCCATCGCCTCAATATTCAGCCGGGCACAAAAATCGCAGACGCCGAAGAGGTCGATCCCCTTGGCTGCGTCCTTCTTGTTTTCGTTCAGGGCTTCAAGAAACGAGTAGATATTGAGTGCAGGTTTGAGGCAGGGGCCGCCCGTGCGTTTGATTGGCTCCAGCGCGGGCACGGCTGCGGCACTCGCGGTGGAGACAGGAACTGACGCGGCGATCGGCAGCGACGCGGCGGTGGCGAGAAACTGACGTCGGGTAAGGGTGTGGTTCATGGGAGAAAGATTTCTCAGAAATTTACCGATGTGCTCAGCGTGTAGCTGCGCGGGGTCACCCACGAGTAGAGAGTCGGGGTGGTGACGCGGGCCGGCGTCGTGATGTCTCCGCCGGACGGCCGTTGCGTGGTGCCCCAATAGAGCGGCTTCGACCAGTCGAGGAGATTGTTGACACGGAGATCGATCGTGACCGCGAGCGTGCGCGTGAGTTTGAAGCGATAGCCCAAGGTGCCCACGACCTGATAGTGGGGATCGGCGTAGAACGGGGTGTAGGCGCTCACTCGCGGATCAGAGATCGCCCTGGTCCGGGTGGGATCGGCAGGATCGACGATGGTATCGGCCCCGCGGTAGCCGATCACTTCCCGACCGCGATAGTTCACTCCGCCGCCAAACTTAACTCCTTTGAAGCGGCCCTCGCGCACGGTGTAGTCGGAAAACACATTCGCCTGAAATTCGTTCAGACGGGAAATCTTCTGGGCGCCGGTGACCATGTTCAGCGTCATCGAATAGAGGCCGTTCCAGAAGCGGGCGGCGGCGTCCGCGTCAGGTGAACGAAAGTTGACCGGGATGGCGGCGTTCACGGTCGCAAAATTGTTCGCGTCGACCAGCACTCCTGCGTCGTTCACGATCTGGCGCAGCACAGCATCATTCTTGGCGAGATAGGCGCGAGTGCCGGCATAGGCGTTCGTCTGCACCGCGCGCGGAGCGGCGGCATTGAAGGTGAGTCGCCAAGATTGAGTGAGGTTGGCCACGGCCTCCACCTCGTAACCGCTGTTTTTCCGGTCGCGCGTGTCGAGATAGGTAGTGGGGACATTGATCATGCCGCGGATATTCCGGCCGCCCGTGCTATTGTCTGGTTGGGCACCGGTCGCCGGATTGCCGGCCACGCGGGCCTGTAAGATTTGATTGATGCTTTGCGGCAAACCGAAGGCTTGCCCCAGCCCGCCGCCGGTATCCACCGCCTGATTGCTCTCTGTGCTGTCGTAGGTGCCGAGCGAGGCGTAGAAACGTCCGTTGAGCAGATTGAAACGAACACCGTAATCGCGGCCGCGCGAACGTTGAGCGTCGAGCTGTTCGCCGGTGATCCGCGCGCCGCCGTTCGGAGGATTGAAGGACTCCGAGTAATTGCCGAAAACGCTGAGCCAAGACGTGAGATGCACCACGGCACCGGCCGACGTCGTGGTCGCCGCTCCCTTCAGCTTCGGAGTGTTGGTGTCATCGCGGAAGCGATCTCCGGCGTATTGAGCCAAGGGTAGACCGGCCGCGTCGCGTGGACGCACATCCGCCGATTGCAGCGGGCCCGTGACGACTCCCGTCGTGCTCTTGGGCACGTATTGCAACGTGAAGTAATCGGCAGGAGCCGCCGGCAGATAGTAGGGGGTGAATCCGTCCCACGCGCCCGGAAAATCACGCCGAGCCAGCATGTTTTTCTGCAACGCAGAATAGACGTCGCGCCGCATCGCCCCCAGCAGATTGATGCGACCCTGCCAGAGTTTGGCGCTCACGGCAGACTGCGCGTATTTGAGGGTGCGCTCGCCTTGGGCGCCGTTCGTATTGCGCGTGGTGTCGAGCACCCAGCCAACCGCAGTCGGCGTCGTCACGCCGGTGATGGGATCGACGACCGGCACCGTGCCGCTCAGATCAGTGAGGGGCCGATTGGTTTGATCCCAATAGTAGCGGTAACGAAACGTGTCGCTCGGCCACTGCGTCGCGTCCGCATTGCGCTTCAGCGCCAGGTTGTAGAAACGACTCTCGGGCAGAATCCAGCTCTGGCCGCCGTAAACGTTGAAAGTGAAATCGCCCCAGCGCGTGTTGTTGAAAACTCCGGCGAAGGCCGTGCGCACATGGTAGTTGGAGGCCCCTTCATTGGCGCGGGTCCAAGGCGACTCGTTGTAAGGCTGCAGAAACTCCGGGTTGGGCGCCCCCGTCGGCAGATTACGCTGCAAATCCAGGTAGGTATCGACCAGCCCGCGGACCGCGGGATACTCCCGCGCACGCTTGTCCCAACTGTAATTGCCGGCGAGCTCGAAGAAGAAATTCCGGCCGATCTGCTGATTCAAAAACGCGGAATAAATTTTGTAGTTTTGCTCGAAGCCCACGGCATCCGGAGACGTGTTGAAGGTGCGCGGTTGGGGCCTGAACGCGGACCCGGCGATGGCGTTGGCAAATCGGTTTTCCGGCAACCCGATGGTTTCGAACAACGGAAGAGCGGCGATATTCAGCGAAGGTCCGACCACGGGGACACCGAGGATATTCGAGCCGTTGGTCGTGGAGCGCATCGTATTCGCGAAATTGACGATCCCACTCAGGCCGGTGCTCGGCGCGTAGACGAGGTATTGCGCGGTGGTGGAGCCGTTACGGGCGATGCCGATGGCCGAAGCGTTGGCCGGCAACGTGGCCGTCAGCGCGGAGAAGGTCGTCCTCCCATCCCAGCCCGAGAGACTGTCATTGATCCACGTGGTCGGCGTATTGCGCTGAATCAGACCGCGCTCCGCCTCGATGCTGATCTGGGTATTTTTGAAGGGTTGGTAGGTGGCGGAAAAATGTCCGGCACGCTTGCGCTCCATCTCGCGGTCACGCCACCCGTCGCGGTCGACGTGGACGACATTCACGCGGACCGCCGCCCGGCCACCGGCGAACGGCCGGTTCACATCGATCGTTGCCCGTTCGTTGTTCCACGAGCCATAGCTCAGGCGCAGTTCGCTGAGAGACCTTCCCGTTTGGGCCCGCTTGGTCACGACGTTCGCGGATCCGCCAAAGCTCCCTTGACCAAACAAAATTGAATTTGGCCCGCGCGCGTAATCGAAACGCTCGAGATTGTAGCTGTCGTAGTTGACGGCGAACGGGAAAAAATTCCGCTGCGTGCTGCCGCTCACTCCGCGAAACGCAAAGGCCGTGGTGTTGCCAAACATTTCCTGCCGTCCGTCATCGTTGACCAGCGTAGTGTTCGGCGCCCAGCGGCTCGCCTCGGACAACTCGGTCAATCCGAGGGCATCGATGAACTCGCGCGTGAGCACCGAATAGGCGGCTGGCGTGTCCTTCAGTTCGCCCGCCAGTCGGCCGCCAGCCAAGGAAGTCGTCGCGACGAAACCGACGTCCTTCTTCGTATCGACCACGAACGGCGATAGTTCGATCGTTTCCCCGGAAACCTGGGGATCAGTCGGAGCGGCGTTGGGGCGGGCCGGCCGGTCGACCGGAGCCGCCCGAACCGCGTTTGGGTCGGCGTCCTTTCGAATGGCGATCGCCCCGGTTCGCGCATCTTGCCCGGCGACGAGGCCCGTGCCGGCCAGCAAAGCCAGCAAGGCGTCATTCGGCGTGAGTTCACCGCGCACCGTTGGCGTGCGCACCTCACCTAGCACCTCCGTCGAAAATACAATTTCGCGGCCGGCTTGGGTGGCAAATTGTTTAAGTGTCTGGGTAGCCCGGCCAGCGGGAAGATCGAACAGCCGTTTGGGCTCGGCTCCGGCTGCGGCGAGCACGAACAAAGGCAGCAACAAAAAAAATCGGATTTGCCGATACAAGCCGAGTGTCGGGCGGTGATGGGGCGTCATGAGGTGCATTGGGGTTCTATGACTACAAACCGCGAAGCGGCGGTTTCCGCTAAAGAAAACTCAGCGGCCGCGCCGCAGCGCGATCTCGCGCGAGTCACGCCACTCGGCCTTGATCGCGAAGTTGGCTTCCATGAGGCGCACGAAGCCATCCACATTGTCCGAGCGAAACGTGGCGCTCAGCCGCATCTTCGCGAGTGCAGCGTCCGCGACGACGATCCGCACCGGATTGCGCCGGTTAAATGCCGCCACGATATCGGCGAGCGGTGCATCGGTGAAGTCGAGCAGTTGCGGATGCCAGGCGAGCCGAGCCTCAAGGGCATCCTGCGCAAGAGTCGTCACGGACGACGGCGTGCCAACAACGGTCTTCTCGATCGGCACGACCACGCGTTGGCTCGCCTTTATAAACGGTGCTGCGGCAGCCGACCCCGCTGGGGGACTCACTTGCACGGTGCCTTCGGTGACAATCACCTCTACATCCGCGGTGTCGCGCCTGACATTGAACGCCGTGCCGACCGCCCGCACCTCCACGCCACCGACGCTGACGATAAAGGGCCGCGTCGGATCCTTCGCGACCGTGAAACTCGCCTCGCCCCGCACAAGGATGACGCGCCGCTCAAATGCCGTTTCCGCGATCTCGACGACCGCACCGCGGTTTAAAGCCACAATCGAACCGTCGCCCAAGGTGCGTCGCTCGCACGGCGCGGCCAATGCGAAGTCAGCAGCCGTGATCGGTGCCGTTTTTTCCGTGCGGTAGTTTAGCCACACGAATACGAGCGCCGCCGCCGCTCCGAGTGCAAACATCCCCGCCACCCATGATCGGCGGCTGACCCGGCCGCGGGCCGGCGGCGCGAACAGATCCGGGTCTGGCACCGCACCGAGCGACGTCTGAAGGCCGGTCAATCGGTCCAATTCATCCCAGCCCCAGCGGTGCTCCGCGAGCGCCTCGCCGTGCCGCGGGTCGGCGGCGAGCCACTGCGAAAACTCATCCTGCTCGGCGGCGGTGAGACCGCGGTCGCGCCGCAGCACCCACTGGGCGGCGGCCGTGGCAATTTCCTCGCTCGAGCGCGGATTTTGGGACGGGCGGTTCATGGACGGGACCTCGGACCGTAGCCGTGACGGCGGAAATACTCGATGCACTTGCGCAGACCGATGCCGCCTTGCGCTTCGACCGTGTGCTCGGAGAGCCCGAGCCGCTCCGCGACTTCCTTTTGCGACAGACCGTAGATTTTTCGCAGCGTCACGATCTGCCGGCAGCGTTCGGGCAGCGCCTGGATCGCGCGGATCAACACCTGGAAATCTTCCGCTTGCGCGAGCGCTTCGGGCGCGCCGACCCGCTCATCCGCGACCGACAAGGCATCAATCTCCGCCGCACCCTCCGGCCGTTCGATGCGCTGGTGACGCAGGTGATTCAACGCGAGATTCCGCACCGTCACGAAGAGTAAAGCACGCGGGCACGCGACCGGCCCGGTCGCATGAGCCCGCATGAGCCGCGCGTAGGCCTCTTGCACGAGATCATCCGCGTCGGTCACCACCGGGAAACGCGCCCGCAACCACGCGCGCAGCGCCAGTTCGTGCGGCAGCACCTCCTCGGCGAACCAGCGGGCGGAATCTGAATTTCGTGATGACACGTTGCAGCGGAAGAACCGTCACGCGACGGCGCTCCCTATCTAAACACCCGAACACCGAAAACCTACTAAAGAATTTTTCAAGGGCCGCCATCGGGCCAAGGCACCCGACCGCCTCGGCGCAGCCTCACTTCACCGCCGGCGGCAACGGCGTGCGCTCCAGCGCGGTCAGTTCCGCGATCCGGGCGAGCGCCGGGCGTTCGTCCAGCGCGAGCAAAAACGCCCACGCCGCCAGCGTGCGCCGGTAAAACAGCACCCGCTCCGCCGCCGTTTTGCGGCTCACCGGCGCGACGACCACGGCCGCCGCCGCCGGCGGGGAACTCTCCGCGGCCGCCGCGCCCCCCGACCGCCGGTTCGCCGCCTGCCGCTTCGTAATGTCCTCAGCCGCCGTGCGCACCGCCGGCTGATCAGACGCTTTGGCCCACGCCAGAATCCGGCTCCGGCGCTCCGCACCCCACTCCACCACAGCCTCGGCCTTCGCCCGGTCCAGCGTCGCCGGATCCGCGTAGCCCGACTGCCAGTACACTTCGTCGGGCAGCGCCCGCGCGTTCGCGAAGAGAAAATCCTTCCCCTTCGCCTCCTGCGCCAACAGGTATTTTTCGAACTCCCGCGCACCCACCGGCAACGCGGCCGCCCGGTCCGCGAGCACCGCCGCCTTCCACGCCGGACGCACCGCTTCGTTCCACAGTTTCAACACTTCGGGCGAGGGGGCGTTTCGGCCCCGCCCCCGCCCGCCGCCCTGGACCGGCGCGGGTGCGGGCGCCGCCGCAATCGGCTGGGCGGCGGGCGCGGCGGCGGGCGCGGGCTGGACCGGTCCGCGCCCGCCCCGGCGGGCGGGCGCGATCGCGGCATCCAGCTGCCGGCGCGTGCCGGTGAGGAGCAGATCCTTCACGGCGGGATTCTGCTCGACCAGCCGGCGCGTGAACCGTGCGAACAGTTCCTGGCGTTCCCGCCACGCCAAATCGCCCGCCGCCGGCCCGTCTCCGTCCACCGCGCGCTGATACGCCGCCACCTGCCGCTTCACCGCCCCGCTCAGATTGGCTTCCGGCGCGAGCCGCGTCTCGATCAGGTAGGCCCAGCGTTCGAGGTATTGCTCGGAGGTAGAATAAGGTTTGTCGATCGTGCGGTCGACGAGCGTGGCCGCGACGTGGGCCTCGTAGAACGAGGCGCGCCGCGGCCCCGCCGGTTGCAGGGTGAACAGGTCGATCCCGAACAG
>CANHJG010000134.1 GCA_947461205.1 Opitutia bacterium | reverse complement strand
GTCGAGGCGGCCCGCGCCGGCAAGCACGCGAAAGCCCGTGCACTCTACGACTGGTTTCTCCCGCTGCTGCGCCTCGATCCGGTTCCGAAATTCGTGCGGTAGATCAACTGGATCCAGGCCGAGATGGGGTGCGGCAGTGCGACGGTCCGCCCGCCGCGCCTCCCGCTCGAGGGCACCGAACTCGCTCACGTCACCGTGGTCCTCGCCCAGGCGCTGAAAACGCGCCCGACGGTCTGAGCGGGCGCATTCGAAGGCGCCGAGCCGTCGCGCGGGCCGTATGGAATCGACGGCGCCGTTTCCATAAATGCCCCTTCCGTCCAACCAAGGCTTGTCTCCCGCCCGGTCCGCATTCCTCTTCTTCCGCTCCACATCATGAGTCCACAAGCCCTCGCCAAGTTTATCGGAATCGGCCTGCTGATTTTCTGCGCTGTCATTATGGCTTCGTCCGGCACCTATGTCGTGAAGCCGGGCTATCGCGGCGTGGAGGTCACCCTCGGTGAGGTCTCCCGGGCCTTCAAACCCGAGGGCTTCGGCCTGAAGGCGCCTTTTGTCACTACAATCACCCAGATTTCCATCCGGCAGCAGACCGCCGAAGACAAAGCCGAATGCTACTCGTCCGACCTCCAGCAGATCACCGTCGAGCTCAAGGTGCTCTTCCGCATCCCCGAAGCATCCGTGGTTAAACTTTTCCAGAATTACTACGGTAATCCCTTCGAGAGTCTCGTCGCCCCGCGCGTGCAGGAGGCGCTGAAGGAGGTCGCCGCCTTGCAGAGCGCCGAACAGATCGTGAAGAACCGCGAACACATCAAAACCCGCTCGCTGGAAATCGCCCGGCAAAAATTGGGATCACTCCTCGTGATCGAGGACATCGTGATTCAGAATATCGCGCTGACTAAGGAACTCGAGCACGCGATCGAAGCCAAAATGGTCCAGGAGCAGGAGGCCTCCAAATCGAAATACTTCCAGCAACGCGTCCAGATCGAGGCCGACACCGCCATCATCCGCGCCAAGGGTGAAGCCGAGTCCATCATGATCCGCGGCGACGCCCTCAAGAAGAACCCTGCCTTCGTCGACCTGCAAATCGTCGATAAATGGGACGGCATTGCGCCCTCCATCATCGGTGGCGGCGACAAGGTGATGCTCACGCTCCAAGACATCGAACGACTTAGAATCCAGAAGTCCAATGCCACCCCGCCCACTCAACCGGCCGCTGCGAACAGTCCGGCCCGACGCTGATCCCATGAATCCCGACCATTTCCCTAAACTCATCGGCGCGGTGGCCTTCGCCTTTGTACTCCTGCTCCTATCGTCCGCCGCGACCTACGTGATTGAGCCCGGCACGCGCGGACTCAAAGTCACGCTCGGAAAAACCGCGGACGATTTTCTGCCGGAAGGCTTCGGCTTCAAAACGCCGTTCGTCACCAGCATCGTCACGGTCAACGTGCGGCAGCGGACGCAGGCCGTGCGGGCGGACTGTTTTTCGTCCGATTTGCAGCAGGTCAAAATCGATCTCCGCGTCCTCTACCGGGTGCCGGAGGCCTCGGTTGTGCAGATCTACCGGGAATTTGCCGGCGATCCGTTCGACAGTCTCATCGCTCCGCGCGTGCAGGAAGCCATCAAGGAAGTCACCGCCCTCCTCACGGCCGAGATGATCGTGAAAAGCCGCGAGGACATTAAGAAAAAGGCGCTGGCTTCGGCCTTGAAAAAAATCGGGACGCTTCTCGTGGTGGAAGATATCGTGGTGCGCGATATCAACCTTTCCAACGAGCTCGAAAAGGCCATCGAGGCAAAAATGGTTGCCGAGCAACAGGCCAATCAAGCCCGCTTCACGCAGGTGCAGACCCAAGTCGAGGCCGAGACCGCAGTGATCAGTGCCAAGGGCGAGGCCGAGGCCATCCGCGTGCGCGGTGAAGCCCTCCGGCAAAGCCCCTCCTACCTCCGCTGGCGAATCGTCGAACGTTGGAACGGCCGCTCGCCCATGGTCGTTCCTTCCGGCCCGGAAAACACGGGTGCATCGCTGCTCCTGCCGCTCGGTTCAGTCGAGAAATCAGTCTCGCAATGACCTCGCGCCAGCGCGCCTTTTGGCAGTTCGGGATCCTCCTCATCGTGGGAATTGCGCTCGTGGCGTTTTTTCCGAGGGCAGCACGCTTCGTGGAAATGGCCGCCCGGGAACTGCGCTACCTCTGGTGGCTCATCCTGCTGCTCGCCATCGGCGGCTGGTTGGTGTGGGGCGTCGGCCGCCGGCCGAAAGAGTGACGCGCGCGGGGCGCCTCCGCCGGCGATGGCCGGAGGAAGCAACTCGTCACGGCTCGCCCGCGCCCCGCTTGGGCAGGCGCCACCAATCCGGATGGCCGGCGCGGAAGGCCGGATTGGGTCGGGGGAGGCGCGCGTTCGTTTCGGCGAGAAACGCGTCGAGGGCGCCCGAAAGCTCTTGGACGCGGGCAGGCTCGAGGGCGGCGATGTCGCGTGCCTCGGAAACGTCGCTGGAAATATGGTAGAGCTCCGTGCGGGCGCCGAGGACGAGGCGGCCATAGAGGCCGCCGTGCACCGGCAGCTGGCCGGTGGTATCGAGGAAATCGCCGAAGTAGCGGATCAGTTTCCACTCGCCGCGGCGCACCACGGCGCAAGGCGTCCGGCCATACATAGCGGTGTAGGTTGGCATGTGCCAGTAAAGCGTGTCGCGGCGAAGGCCGCCCGTGCCCGTGAGGAGCGGCACCAGATTTTCGCCGTCGAGCCGGTGGCCGGCCGGCACGGTGGCGCCGGCGAGTGCCGCGAAGGTCGGATAATAGTCGACCGCGTGGATCGGCACCGCACTGACCGAGCCGGGCGCGATGCGGCCGGGCCAGCGCACGAGGAAGGGCACGCGCAGTCCACCCTCGTAGGGCGCGCCCTTTGATTCGCGCAGCGGGGCCAGGTCGGCCATCCGGCCAAGCCCGCCGTTGTCGGAAGCAAAGATCACGACGGTCTTCTTCGTCAGCCCCAGCTCGTCGAGTTTGGCCAGCACACGGCCGACGCCGGCGTCGAGATGATCCAGCATCGCGGCGTAGTCCGCAGTGGGACGCTCGGCCGACACACTGAGGGGCGACGAACTGCGCTTTAAGCCGCGGGCCACGTATTTCTCGACGAGCGCTTTTGGCGCTTCCATCGGCGCGTGAGGGGCGTGATGCGCGAGGTAAGCCATGAACGGACGGTCCCGGTTGCGCTCGATGAACGCGATACCGTCGGCGGTGATTGCGTCGATGCTCTTGTCTTTTTCGGCGTGGCCGTTGCTCGCGTCGCCCACGAAATCGATCCCGTAGGCGTCGAAATAATTTCCGTTGTCGCGCTTTTTGAGCGGCACGGAATTATAGTTGTGGGCGATGTGCCACTTGCCGCTCATCCCAGTCGCATAGCCGACGCCGCGCAGTATGCGGAAAAGCGATGCGGTCTCGGGCGGCATCACCATCAGGTGCTCCGGTGGCAGCAGGGGCGCGTGCAGCGGATCGGCCTCGTGGGTGACGGCAAACATATGCGTGCGGGCCGGCCACTGACCGCTGAACAAGGCGCCGCGCGTGGGCGAACACTGGGCCTCGGCGTAGGCCTGGGTGAAGCGCATGCCCTGCGCGGCAAGGCGGTCGAGATGGGGGGTATCAACGCCCCGGTTGCCCGTAACGCCGAGGCCGTTCCAGCCGAGGTCATCGGCGAGAATGAAGACGATGTTGGGCCGGTGCTCGGCCGCGCTGAGGGACCCGCCGAGGAAAGCGACCCCGATGAGGGGGAGAAGGAGAAGGGAGAGTTTCATGGCAGCGCGGCGCGTTCAGTTCTTGGCTTTGTTTTTTTTCGTGGCCGGGAAAGGTTTGAACGGATCGCGGCCAATCTCGATCTGCGTGCGCTTCGCCCATGCGAGCCAAGCGGAGGACAACGAGCGGACGCCGTCGGGTTAGGCGGCCGCAAGGTTTCGCCTCTCAGTCGGGTCGGCGGCGAGAGGGGAGAGTTCCCCGGCGTCGCCCCCGACAGAGACGAGTTTCCAGTCCCCGTCGCGCACGGCGCGCCAACCGTCGTGTTCGAAAAAAGCGGGACGGCGCGGGCGATGGGGCGGCCAACGGTGGGTGCGGGCCGCAGGCTGCGGCCTTCCCTCGGTTGAATCGCAGCGCCGGGGCGCGCGGCCGAATACCGGGCCCCGGCCAGCTCGACCAAGGTAGGCATGACGTCGATCAGATGATCGGACTGCATGCGGAGTTCGCCGCGGGCAGTGATCCCGGCGGGCCAGTGCGCGATGAACGGCGAGCGGATCCCGCCCTCATGGCTAAAGTGCCTGGAGTGGCGTGAGGGCGTATTGCCGGCATTGGCCCAGCCGCTAGCGTAGCTCATGGAGTCGCCGGGCTGGCCGAGTTTCTTCAGGTCGGCGCAGGTGGGCAGGATGTTTTTCGGACTGCCCGGACCATCAAAGCCGAGCGGATCCCATCCCCAACAGGCGCCGTTATCGCTGGGAAACAGGATGAGCGTGTGGTCGAACTGGCCGTTTTCCTTGCGATCGGCGACGACGCGGCCGATGGCCTGGTCCATCCGATCCACCATCGCGGCGAAGACCGCCCGATCGAGCCCGGTGAGGAGCGAGGCGCGCGAGGGACCGCAGCGGGCGCTGTTGTAGAACTGCGTGAACCTCACGCCGCCGCCCGCGAGAGCGTCGAGCACCGGGGTTTTGATTTCGCTGCCGTAGCAGCCGAGGTCCGAACACCCGAGGTCGTCGGCGAGGAGGAGGAGGACAGCGGGCTGGGCGGGCACCGCCGGCACTGATGACTCCTGGCCGGAAGTGAGCAGCGCGACGCCGAGCGCGGCGACAGAAACGCTCCGGTGCCGGTTCATCGGGTCTGGTTGACGGTTTTCTTTT
Organism: Opitutia bacterium; assembly: GCA_947461205.1. Taxonomy (GTDB): domain Bacteria; phylum Verrucomicrobiota; class Verrucomicrobiia; order Opitutales; family Opitutaceae; genus GAS368. The sequence goes on along the minus strand of CANHJG010000134.1, from coordinate 8,039 downwards.
TTTGCCTCGGGGCACCGGACGCGGCGCCGGGATCTTCGACGTAGCGCTTCATGTGTTGGAGCGCCTCCATCTCGGTGGCTTGACCCCGGTCGCCCTGGGCTTGCATCCACGCGTCAAGTTGCGCGCGGTGTCGGGCCAGCTCGGGCGCGAGCGACACCTCTGCAGAAAGGTTTTTCAGTTCCCCGGGATCGGCGAGGACGTCGTAAAATTCGACTTCGGTCCGATGGAGTAGACGGTGGATGGCGGACTGGGCGCCCGGATCGCCGGCGGCGGCCGCTTTCACCCAGCTTTCGTAGGTCGCGTTTTTCATCGATGCGTTGGCGTAGGGATCGCCCGGCGTGAAGTTCCAGATGTATTTGTAACGCGCCGAGCGGACCGAGCGGATGCCGTAGTGATCGGAGCCGTTGTTCACGCCGCGGTTCGTGTATTGGGCAAAGACGAACTCCTTATGGCTGTCCGTCGTACCCCGGAGCACCGGGAGAAAACTGCGGCCATCGAGATCGGGCGTCCGAGGCTGGCCGGCAATTTCGAGGAAGGTGGGCACGAGGTCGACGTATTCGATCATCGCCGCCGTGGTCGTGCCCGGGCGGACGTTGCCTGGCCAGCGGATGAGGCAGGCGCTCTGGATGCCGCGGTCATACAGGTTCCACTTGGCGCGCGGCAACGACGTGCCCTGCTCGCTGAGGAAGACCACCACGGTGTCCTTGTCCCGTCCCGTTTCCGTGAGCATCGCGAGCGCGTCGGCCACCTCGGCGTCGAGGGCCGTGCACTCGGCGAGGTAGTTGCGGAAATCGTCGCGCGTCTCGGGCGTGTCGGCCCAGTCGGGCGGGAGGCGGAGTTTCGCGGCGTCGTAGCGGGAACGGTCGCCTTCCGTCCAGGGCGAGTGCGGATTATGCGATGCGACGACCAGGCAGAAGGGCTTTTTTTCCTGGGCGGCCGAGGCGAGGAAGGCGCGGTGCGCCTTTCCGTCGAGCGGATCGGGGAGATGCTCGAAGGGCAAAACCTCCTCGGGGCCGATGTGGGTCTTGCCGGCGAGGGCGACGCGATAGCCACCGGCGCGCAGGCGTTGCACGATGCTCACGGTGTTCGGGCGCGAGACGAAGGTGTGGTTCGGGTAGGCGCCGGTCTTGATCGGATACATGCCGGTATAGAGGGCGTGGCGCGTGGGCGAGCACATCGGTGCGGCCTGGAAGCAGCGCGTGAACTTCAGGCCGTCGCGCGCGAGCGTGTCGATCGTCGGCGTGTAGGCCTGTCCACCGTAGCAACCCACATCGCTAAAGGTAAAATCGTCGGCGATGATGAGCAGAAAATTCGGCGCCGGGGTCGCGGCGCGGAGCATGGCGGAAAACGTCAGGGCAACGAGCAACAGGAGAAATCGCGGGTGTTTCATGGCAGGGCGTCAGAGTTTTTCGGCGGCGGCTTTCCGCTTTTTTTTACCCTGCTTGGCGGCGGAGTTTGCGGCCGGATCGGCGGCCGTGTCGCCATCTTGGGCCCGGACCATCACGGGGAGCACGTTGGCGCGGCGAGCCCACGTTTCCCAGAGGGTGGCGAGTTCGGTCACGAGCGCAGGCTGGGCGGCGGCCAGGTTGTGCTGCTCGGTGCGGTCGGCTTTGAGGTTGTAGAGTTCCCACGCGCCCTGGCCGCCGAGGCGAACGAGCTTGTCTTCGCCGCGCCGGATGGCGGCGTTGCCCTCGTGTTCGAAGTAGATCGGAGCGGTGCGGGCCAGCGGCGTGCCCGTGAACGCGGGCCGCAGACTCACGCCTTCCATCGGTTGAACCGGTTTGCTTTTGAAGGTCGCGGGATACGCTGCACCCGCGAGGTCGACACACGTCGCCATGAGGTCGACGAGGTGGCCGGGCTGCGTCTCCAAAGCGCCCCGACGCGCAGCGGGCATCCCGGCGGGCCAGTGCGCGATGAGCGGGGTGGCGACACCGCCTTCGTGAGTGTAGTGCTTGTAGCGGCGGAAGGGAGTGTTCTCCAGAAAAGCCCAGCACTCGCCGACGAAAACGGTGGAGTGCGCGTCGCCGGGATTCGCGCCATTGAAACGACCGGGGATGCCGGCCTCGGCGTTGCCGCCGTTGTCGGCGAGAAAGAGGATGAGCGTATGGTCGAGTTCACCGCGTGCGCGCAGACCGGCGACGAGACGGCCGACCGCGGTGTCCACGTGCGCGAGCGCGGCGGCAAAAATTGCCATCATATGGTCGTAGCGGTCCTGCTCCGTCGCACTGAGGCTGGACCACGCCGGGATCCCCACAGGGCGGGGCGGGAGCGACCACGTTTTGTCGATGAGACCCGCGGCGATCTGGCGGGCGTAACGGGCTTCGCGGAGTTTGTCCCAGCCGTCTTTGAACTTGCCGCGGAAGCGCGCGATCTCATCGGCCGGAGCCTGGAGCGGAAAGTGCGGGGCGTTGTGCGCGAGGTAGAGAAAGAACGGCTTTTTCTCGGCGCGCGCTTCGTCGATGAAGCGCAGGCCGTAGTCGGTCCAGAGGTCGGTGGAGTACCATTCCTGCGGCACCCCACCCTGCCCGCCCCAGCCGACGTCTGTGCCGTTCAGGAAGAGTTTGGCTTTGTCGCCTCCGGGAAAATAGAAGCCACCGGCGGCCGCGTTGAGCGAGCGGTCGAAGCCGCGGCCCCACGGCGTGGTGCCGAGGGCCTGGCCGACGTGCCATTTGCCCGTCATCGCGGTGAAGTAGCCGGCGGTGCGAAGAACTTCGGGAATCGTGACACTGCGATCGTTGAGCTGACCGGTGTAGCCAGGCAGCACCGCGCCCGCGGCATCGCGGCGGGGCGCCGTCATGTGGCCCATGCCGGCCTGATGCGGATAGAGGCCCGTCAGGAGAGAGGCCCGCGTGGGACAGCACCGGCCGGTGTTGTAGAACTGCGTAAAGCGCACGCCGTTTTTCGCGAGGGCATCGAGGTTCGGCGTGGGAATCTCGCCGCCGTAACAGCCGAGGTCTGACCAGCCCATGTCGTCGACGAGAATGACGACGATATTGGGTTTCGCCGGCGCGCCCGACGCAGCGGCGGCGGCTCGGAGGGGCGGCGCACCGCGCAAAAAAACGGCGAAAAGTGAAAGGATCGCAACGTGGCGGAGGAAGTGCGGGATCACGGGGAATTATTTCTTGTTCTTGGTCGCAGGTTGGTCGGTGCCCGCGTTGACGCCGGGCCGCGTCGAGCCGGGATCGGAGAGGAGACGGGGTTCATTGAAGACGGTTGCCTGATCGCCCTGGGCTTTCATCCACGCCGTGAGCCGGGCGCGCAGTTCATCCACGCGGGCGGCGTGCGCGGGTAGTGCGGCGAGGTTGCGCTGCTCGAAAGGATCGGTGCGCAGATCGTAGAGTTCGACGGCCGGACGTTCGTGATAGCGGCGGACGGTGGCCGCGGCGGCGGGATCCGTCGTGGATTTTTCGAACCACGAAAGCCAGTAGCGCCCGCCGTCGCGCGCGAGGGCTTTATCAATGTGCGTCGTGTGGGCGAACTCGGGGTGCAGGTTGACAATCAGTTTCCAAGCGTCCGTGCGGAGCGAGCGGATCGGATACACGTTCATCCGTCCGTCGCCGCTGTGGGTCGTGAAGATCGCTTCGCGGTGGTCGGTCGCATGACCGCGCAACACGGAGAGAAAGGAGCGGCCGTCGAGACCGGCCGGAACCGTTCCCGCCGCGGCCTCGATCAGCGTGGGGAGCAGATCGATCCATTGGACCATCGCGGCGGTACGGGTGCCGGAGGCGACGAGGCCCGGCCACGCGACCAGCAGCGGCACGCGGATGCCGGCGTCGTAGAGGTTCCACTTGCCGAAGGGCCACTGCGCGCCGTGGTCGCTCGTGTAGACGAAGAGCGTGCGCGTGGCGTCGAGATACGTGCGCGCGAGCGCGCGGATTTCGCCCAGCTGCGTGTCGGCCTTCGTGACGGCGGTGTAGTAGCGCGCCCGGAACGCGCGCGTCTCGGGCGTATCGAGGTGCGTCGGCGGGAGGTTGATTTTGGCCGGATCGTAGCCGTCGATCTCCGGCCACGGCACATGCGGGTCGTGCGTGCCAACAAAAAGACAGAGGGGCTTGGTGCGGTCGCGCTCCGCGAGGAACTGGCCGACGACCGCCGCACTCGGGCTCGGTTCGATGACGTCGAAGCCGTGGCGCGCCACGTCTTTCGGACCGTGGGCGACTTTACCGAAAGCGGCCGTCTGGTAGCCGAGCGCGCGGAGCGTTTCGGGCAGCGAGGCGATGTCGTCGCGTTTGTAGGTGTGGTTGTTTTCCGCACCGTTGCGGGCGGGCATGAGGCCGGTGAGCAGCGCAGCCCGGCTCGGCGCGCAGGCGGGCGAGGCGATAAACGCGTGCGTGAACACCAAGCCGTCGCGGGCGAGTTGCTCCAGATGCGGCGTGCGCACATCGGTCGCGCCGTAGGGCGTGGCGTCGAGTTGGGCGTGATCGTCGGAGATGAAGACCACGAGGTCGGGGCGCGGCGAAACGGCGGCATGGGCCCAAGGAACGAGCGCGACGCCCAGCGCGAAACGGAACCACGCGAGCGATGGAAGAGCGGGACAAAGCGTGCGCGAGTGCATCAGGAATGGCCGAAGATTGAGCGGCGCGGTTACGATTTCTTTTTCGTCGCGCGGGGACGGTACGTCGCGCCGTGGTCGGCCGGGAGCGAACGATGCCATGCGACGACCGCGGCGACGAGCCGCGCAGTCTCACCGGGGTGCGTGGCTGCGAGGTTATTTTTCTCCGAAGGATCGGCGGCAAGATCATAGAGCTGCGGCGTGGAACCGGCGTAAGTGCAGAGCAGTTTCCAGCGGCCTTCACGCACGGCGAGGTCAGGGAGTGTTTCGTCGCCGGCGAAGGCGGCTCGGTCGGGCGGACGGCGGAAAAACAACGGTCGGCTGCGGGAATTTTCGGAGCGTCCGAGGAGGGTGTCGCGGAGCGGAACGCCGTCGAAAGCGGTGCCGACCGGAGCGGCGACACCGGCGATGGCCAGCAGCGTGGGGGCGAGGTCGATCGTGCCGAAGTGAGACGTGCGATTGGCGGTGCCGGCTTTCTGCGGGTTCGTGAAACCCGGGCCCCAGACGACGAGTGGCGAACGCACACCGCCCTCGTAGAGCATCCCTTTGCTGCCACGAAACGCCCCGGCTGAACCGGCCCCCGCTTCGGGACCGTTGTCCGAGCACACGAGAATCAGGGTGTTGTCGCGGAGCGCGGGATCGGAGCGGATGCGGTCGAATAGTTTGCCGAACTGACGATCCATCGACTCCAGCACCGCGTGATAGAGCCCGCGTTTGCCGTCGCGCCACTGATCGACCGGCGGCCAGAACGGGCTGTGCACGTCATCGGGCCAGAGATTCACGTAAAACGGTTTCTGCTCGCGGACGGACGCGTCAATGAACGCGAGCGCGGCGTCGACAAAGCCTGTGGTGATTTGGGAGCGCTGCATCCAGGTGACCGGCGAGCCGAGTCGCTCGGCGTCGGCCCAGATGCGCTCGGGTTTTGAATCGCCGGGCTTGAGCGTGAGCGGGAGCAGCTTGGGCCCCATACCCTCGAAATTGGTGAGGGAAGCATCGAAGCCATAGGCGCCGATGGGCGGAGCATCGTCGACATCGCGCTGGCCGCCCATGTGCCATTTGCCGAAATGGCCGGTGGCGTAGCCGGCATCGTGCAACATCCGCGCGAGCATCGGAGCCTGCGGGTCGAGCCACTGCGCCATGCCGCGGGCGTTATTCTCGGCGCGGTTGTTCAGGAAAGACGTGATGCGCCAGCGCTGGGGATATTGGCCCGTCGATAGACCGACGCGCGACGGCGAGCAAATCGGCGACGCGACGTAAAACTGTTCGAAGCGCAAACCCTCGGCGGCGAGGCGGTCGATATGGGGCGTCTGGGCGTCCTTGTTGCCGAAACACGAAAAATCTCCCCAACCCATGTCATCGATGAGGAGCATGATGATGTTGGGACGGCGCGCGGGCGCAGCGTCGGCGGCCGCGACGACGGAGCCAGCGGAGCACAGCAGTGTCGAAACCGCGACCAGGATGGCGAGAAACGGGGGGGGGTATTTCATGGCGAAAAAAGCAAAGGAACACGATCAGTCGGGAGAGGACGTTTTTTTCTTTTTGCCGGCCTTGGGCGGGGTGGCTTCACGGGGCGCGGCGGGCGGTCCGCCCACGACCCAGTCTTTCGGCGGCACGAAACCGTCGCTGCCTTCGTGGTAGGCGCTGACCCCGGACTGCTGCCACGTGCCGAACTCGCGCAACCGGGTGTGGAGGCGAGCAACGACGTCGGGTTTTTGCGCGGCGAGATCAGATTTCTCGGCGGGATCGGCGGCGAGGTCGTAGAGTTCAAGTTCCGGTTTGGTCGCAGGACGCTCTGGGAAAAAATCACCGTGCGCGACCAACTTCCAGTTACCCAAGTGCACGGACGCATGGGCGTCGGCGCTTTGATGCAGGTAGGTAAACCAAGGGCGCTCGGGCAGCGCCGTGTGGTCGCGGAGCGCCGGGAGGAAATTCAGGCCGTCGACGTCTTTCGCGGCAGGAGCAGCGGCCGCGGCGAGCACGGTGGGCAAGACGTCGATGTAGCCGATGCGTTGATCGAAGCGCCTGCCCCCGCTGAGGCCGCCGGCGGGCCAACGCATCGCCGCGCAGACGCGCGTGCCGCCTTCGTAGACCGTGAGCTTGGCTCCGCGATACGGTCGGTTGCTTGAGCCCACGCTGAGAATTCCGCCGTTGTCGCTGAAAAAGAGTACGAGGGTGTTGGCCGCGTCGGCACGCGACTCGACGGCGGCGAGAATGTGTCCGATGGCTTGGTCCATCGAGTCGACCATCGCGGCGTAGGTGCGGCCATTGCCGGTGAGCTGCGGGTATTTCCGGAGGTCTTCGTCCTTGGCCTCGTAGGGCGCATGAGGGGCGTTGAAGGGCACGTAGAGGAACCACGGCTGGCCGACGGCGGCTTCGCGCACGAAGCGCGCGGCCCCGCTGCCGAGGAGGTCGGTGGCGTAGCCCGTTTCGCGCGCGGTGCGGTCGTTGTCGTGCCAGTCGGTTTCACCGTCGCGCTCGTGGGTGAAGTAAGTGATCGCGCCGTTGTAGTGGCCGTAGAAGCGCGTGAAGCCGTTGGCCAGCGGGAGGAACTCGCGCCGCGCGTGGCCGAGGTGCCACTTGCCCATGATGACGCGCTCGCCGTAGCCGGCGGCGCCGAGCAATTCGGGCAGCGTTTGTTCCGCAGCCGGCAGCCCGTAGCGCGACCACGGTGGAATCACGGCGCGCATGAGGCCAAAGCGCGCCGGCCATCGACCCGTCATGAGGCCGGCCCGCGTGGGCGAACACATGGGGCACGCGCGAAAATCCGTGAGATTCACACCGGTCGCGGCTAGCCGGTCGAGGTTAGGCGTCGCGATCACCGTGCCGCCATTGAACCCGACATCGGCGAAGCCGAGATCGTCGGCGACGATGATCAGGACGTTGGGTTTGGCCGGCTCGGCCCTCAGGACCGGGGCGAGCAAAAGCCCACCGAGAAACGCAAAGCGGAGGAGTAATCGCACGGGGAGGAGAAGGGTTGGGCAACAGGGGAACCAGAACGCAGCCACCATTGGCTACAGCTTCCAGCCTTGGTTGCCCAGAACCGGACGCACACATTCAGGGGACGAAAATCCACATCCCGGGCGCGGGACCGCAACCCGAATCGGCGCAACAATTCGCGGCTCCGGGCGAAATCAGGAGTCCGGTTGCGCCGGGCTCGGCGCTTGGGCCCGACTCGCGCGGCTGCCGCGGCCATGACGCTGCCACCCTGCGAGCGACTTTTCCGGTTCTTCGCGGGCCTCGCCCACGCCGCCGAACCGCCGCCGCCGGCCGAGCCGCGCGCCCGACCCTGATTACGGATTTGAAACGCGACGGTCGTCTCCCCGGTGAATCCGACGATTGGGGGAGCGGACGCTCCGCGTAAACGGTCGCGGTCGGCGCACCCTCCCGCGCGGCCCAGAGCCGGATCTAGCACCTGCTCACGCGCGAATTGGCGGTGAACGACCTCCCCCGGGCTCGCGTCCGACGCGCCCCCCATTCTGCCGGAGGC
>CANHJG010000133.1 GCA_947461205.1 Opitutia bacterium | reverse complement strand
CTGGCGGCGGTGAGGTTCAGGCCGGAGCCGGCGGCTTTGAGCGAGAGGAGGAAAACGGGGATCGCGGGGTCGGATTGGAACTGGTCGACGAGGGTCTGGCGCTTTTCGGTCTGGCCGGTGAGGAGGAGGTGGGCGATGCCGCGGGCGGTCAGTTCGACGCGGATGAGTTCGAGCATCGTGACGAATTGGGAGAAGACCAAGACCTTGTGCCCCTCGGCCATGAGGGGTTCGAGGGTATCGAGGAGGGCTTCGAGTTTCGCGGAGGGGAGCGGGAGGGAGTTGGGGGAGGCGGAAGAAAGCTGAGAGTCAGGAGCTGAGAGCTGAGAGTCGGAAGCGGCGGCGGACTCGGAGGAGGAAGAGGCCTTCTTTGATTTGGAATGTGAGATTACAGAACCGGCCGGAGCGGACTTGGCGGCGGCCTTGGAGAGGTTTTTCTTGGACGGGGATGGGGGGAGTTCGCCGGCGCCGACGAGGCGGGGGTCGCAGCAGATCTGGCGGAGGCGGAGGAGGGATTGGAGGATGTTGAAACGTTGGGAATCGAAATCGCGGTTGTTTTTCACGCCGAGGAGGAGGGCGCGGGTGCGTTTGAGTTCGGCGTCGTAGAGGGCGCGTTGGGAGCCTTCGAGTTCGACGACGATTTCTTCCTCGATGCGGGCCGGGAGGTCGCGGGCGACCTGGGACTTGGTGCGGCGTAACAGGAAATGTTTGACGCGCTGGGCGAGGCGGGTGCGGGCGGCGGGGTCGGTCTTGTCGTTGTAGAGGCGCTTGAAGGAGGTCTGGCCGCCGAGGAGGCCGGGTTGGGCGAATGAGAACAGACTCCAGAGGTCGAGGAGGCGGTTTTCGACGGGCGTGCCGGTGAGGACGAGGCGGTGGGCGGTGCGGAGGGCGCGGGCGGCTTGGGCCGTGGCGCTGGCGGGGTTTTTGATGTTCTGGCCTTCGTCGAGGATGACGGCGTCCCACGATTCGGCCGCAAAGGCGTCGGCGTAGAGGCGGAGCTGGGTGTAGTTGGCGACTAAAAGTTGAGCGTTGAGAGCTGAGAGTTGAGCGCCGGAAGCGGAGGCGGAGGTCGGGGTGAGAAGGGCGGAGGTGAACGCGGTGGTGGTAAGGACGGGGGCGAAGCGGGCAGTCTCGAGCTGCCAGTTCACCATGACGGATTTGGGGCAGACGACGAGGACGCGGAAGGGTTTGGCGGTGGCAGCGGGGCCGCCCGTTGAAGCGGGGAGTTTAAGTTTAAGGGCGGAGAGGTGGAGGAGCCAGGCGAGGGTTTGGAGGGTTTTGCCGAGGCCCATGTCGTCGGCGAGGACGCCGCCGAAATTATTTTCCGAAAGGAAGGCGAGAAAGTGAAAGCCTTCGTATTGGTAGGGGCGGAGGTCGGCGACGAGGCCGGCGGGAAGGGTCGGGGCCGGCGAGGCGCGGAGGGCGGCGGAGCGTTCGCGGACTTGGGCCCAGAGTTTTTCGGGGAGGGCGTCGCGGAGGGATTCGTCGGCGAGTTGGAGGGCGTGGAAGCGGAGGGGTTCGCGGGCGGTCTCGGCGGCGGCCGTCGCGGGGTCGAGGCCGAGGCGGGCCATTTTTTCCTGCGTGGCGGCGGAATCTTCGAGGATGAGGCGGCGCCAGCCGTGGCCCGGGAGGCGGACGAAGCGGCCACGGGCGCCGTGGAGGATCGCGATTTCCGCGGGGGTGAGGGTGGTGTCTTCGGCGCGGAGGGTCACGCGGACGTCGAACCAGTCGATGCCGGTTTCGGCGCCCGGCGTGAGGTCGATGGCGAAGTGGGCGCGGGTCGGGGCGGCGGCGAACGCGGCGAGTTCGGGCGCGAGCTCGATCAGGGTGTCCGGTGGGAAACCGGTGAGCCAGGCGGAGAACGTCTCGGGGAAACTGGTCGTAGTGATTTCAGTGTGACGGCGCGGGCCGTCGGGGTGCCACGCGGTGTGGACGGTAGGGAGCTGGGTAAACTGGAGGAGGGCGGCGCGGGTGGGTTCGAAGTCGAGGATCAAAAATGCCGCGTCGGGCGATGGCGGCGGGAGGCCGGAACCGGAGCGGCGCCACGTGTCGCCATCGAGCAGGGCGCGGGGCGTGCCGTCGGGAGCGAGGGCGGCGAGTTCGACGAGGAGCACGTCGTCGCCAGGGGCGGCGCCGGGGGTGCGCGGGGCGAGGGAGGCGCGGAGGCGGGGGCGGAGCGATTCGCGGCGGAAGCGGCCGGTGGTGTCACCGGGGAGGGTGAGGCGCGCGCGGGCGGCGAAGCGGCCGGCTTCGGGGAGGGCCAGGGCGGCGCGCGGGACGGGGACGGGAGCGGCGACGTCGGCGGGGGTGGCGTAGTCGTTGGCGGTCGGCGGGGGCAGGCCGGTGAACAGGGTGTCGGCGTGGAGGTAGAGGTCGGGTTTCGCGGGGAGGTGGATCAGCGGCGCGGGGGCGGGGGTGCCGTCGGCGAAGCCGAGTTGGGCGAAGGTGAGTTCGGGATCGGTGGGGTGGTCGCGGAATTGCCAGACGAGACGGCGGGAGTCGCGGGCGATGGGGCGGCCGGCGTCGTCGACGATGCAGGTGCGGGCGAGCGGGTGGGTGAGCAGCCGGCCGAGGAAGGCGCGGTCGGCGGTCTCGGTGAGTTTGAGGGTGGAGCGGCCGGTGGAATCGTGGTGGGCGCGGAGAATGGCGGCGAAGCTGGCGGAGGCGGGTTCGAGGGTGAGCGCGGAGTGTTCCGCGGCGCCGAGCAAGCCGCGGAGTTGGGTGGCGGTGAGGGGCTCGAAATGAGGGGGTGCGGCCGGCGAAGAGGGCGGAGAGGGGGGCGAAGCGGGCGAGGAAGGGGTGGCTGGGGCGGAGAGTTCCCAGACGGGCTTTTTGTGGGCGAGGCGGAGGCGGAGGCAGCGGAGCGGAGGAGGGGAGGCGTCCGCGGCAGGGTCGGAGGGGACCGCGTTTTCGAGGGCGGCGAAGCGGGCGCGCCAGGCGACGAGTTCGCGTTCGCGGAGATACGCGGCGAGGGCGGTGCGGGCCCATGGGACATCGGTGAGCTTCGCCATGAAGGCGGGGAGCGGGATGGCTTTTTCCGTGAAGATGAGGGCGACGTGCGACCAGAGTTCGAGCGGCGTGGCCGGCGGGCGGGCCCAGCGGTTTTCAAAAGGGTTTCGGTAGTAGGGGTGGATGAGATGGCGGTGGGCGGCGGGCAGGAGAGCCTGGAGGGCCTGGAAATCGAAGTAGTGGCCGGGGCGCAGGCTGCGGTGGAGGGCGAGGAGGTGGCGGAGGAAGGCGAGCTGCTTGCGGTCGGGGGCGGCACCGGTGGCGGTCGTGAATGGGGTGACAAGGGCCTCTTCGTCGGTCGGGGTGTCTTGTCTCGGCGGAGGCGCGGGACGGCGCGGTAAATAAGAGGCGGGCGAATCCCAGGCGGACGAGGCCGGAGGCGTGGGATGGGCGGCGGCAAACGCTTGGTCGAGGTGGCGGGTCTCTTCGTCGGTGAGCTGAACGAGGAACGCGGAACCGACGGCGTAGAGGTGTTTGCAGCCAACGCCGACGGGGCAGGAGCACTCGCCGGTCCAGCCTGTGCCGGGTTTGTAGTTGAGCGTGCACTCGTAGATTTCCGTGCCGCGAACGGCGGCGAACACGGTCGTGGTGGGAGCATCGACCGCCTGTTCGAGGGAAACGACGTTGCCCCGCGAGTAGTAATCGCGGCCCTTGGTGCGGTCCGGCAGGGCGAACCCGTTCAGCCAACCCGCGAGGGCGATACGAAGCTGGGAGGGCGGTGGCGGCGGGCCGGCGGACATGGGGGCAACGAAACAGGGGCGGGCGGGGGCGTCACGACGGAAGTGGGCGCAATAAAATGCGCTGGGTGGCGTTGCCGGCGCGCCGACGAGCGGGGACCCTACGCGAAAATCGAGCGCCGGCTGTCGAGGTCGAGGATGCTCGCGAGGGACTCTTCCTGGATGACGGCGGCGACGAGCTCGGCTGGGAATTCCGGGTGGTGGGACGAAGGGGCTTTGGGCGGTCGTGTTCGTTTACCCAATCAGCAGCGCACCGGGTATGCCGGGGTCGAGCGTGGCGAGTTTGGCGCCGTGCATCGCGGCGACGGCGAGCAGGTGACCGTCGGTGGTTTGCGCAGGGGTTTGGACCCAGGCTGGCAAGCGGTCGCCGGGCACGTCATCCGGGAGAAACTCGTGCGCGAAGCCGGGGGCGCGTCTCATGCGGTCGAGGATGCGCCGGCCGTCGGTGAGTTGGCGGGCACCGGCGCCCACGCGCCGGCCAAGGTCGAAGCACGGAACGCCGTGCTGCAAGCCAGCGCCGACGGGTGGCGGCGCTACTCCAAGATCGAGCGCAGGCTGTCGAGGTCGAGGATGCTGGCGAGGGACTCTTCCTGGATGACGGCGGCGGCGAGGGCGGCTTTGTCCTTCTGCAGCGCGCGGATTTTTTCCTCGACCGTGCCCTCGGCCAACAGGCGGTAGGCGATCACGGGGCGCGTCTGGCCGATGCGGTGCGTGCGGTCGATCGCCTGCGCCTCGGCGGCGGGGTTCCACCACGGGTCGTAGAGAATCGCGTAGCTGGCGGCCGTCAGATTCAGGCCGAAGCCAGCGGCTTTGAGCGAGAGCAGGAAAACGGTTTTGGTTTTGTCGCGCTGGAATTCGTCGACGAGTTCGGCGCGGTTCTCCGTGGCACCGGTCAGCATGAGAAAGTCGATCCCGGCGGTCACGAGGCGGGCGCGGATGAGCTCGAGCATGCCGACGAACTGGCTGAACACGAGGACCTGGTGGCCCTCGTCGCGGAGTTCTTCGAGGCGTTCGAGGAGGGCGTCGAGTTTGGCGCTCGGGAGGTCGCGGTGGGCGGGGTCGACGAGGGCCGGATGGCAGCAGATCTGGCGGAGGCGGAGCAGGCTCGCGAGGACGTTGAAGCGGACGGCGGCGAGCGCGGTGTTGCTGTCGACGCCGAGGAGTTGGGCGCGGGCACGTTTGAGTTCGGCGTCGTAGAGGCGGCGCTGTTCGCCCTCGAGCGCGACGACGATATCGTCCTCGGTGCGCGAGGGCAGGTCGGGGGCGGCCTCGGCCTTGGTGCGGCGTAACAGGAAATGACGGACGCGGCGGTGGAGGCGGGAGAGGGCCTCGGCGTCGGTCTGGTCGTGCTGGCGGCGGAAGGAGGTTTGCGTGCCGAGCAGGCCGGGCTGGGCGAAGGCGAAGAGACTCCAGAGATCGGTCAGGCGGTTTTCGATCGGCGTACCGGTGAGGACGAGGCGGTGGCGCGAGGGCAGGGCGCGGGCGACGGAGGCGACCTGGCTGCCGGGGTTCTTGATGAACTGGCCCTCGTCGAGGATGACGACGTCCCAGGCCTGCGTGCGGAACCATTCGGCGTTGATGCGGAGCTGGGAATAGTTGGCGACGAGCAGCTGAGCGCTTTGCGCCGAGAGCTGGGCGTCCGGATTGGCGAGGCCCGGATTGTAGGCGGTGGCGTTGACCGCGGGGGTGAAGCGGGCGCTTTCGACGAGCCAGCCGTGGGTGACGCTCTTGGGGCAGACGACGAGGGCGCGGAAGGGCGTGGCGGCGGTGCCGCCAGTTGAAGTGGGAAGTTGAAGATTAAGTTCGGCGAGGTAGAGGAGCCACGCGAGGGTCTGGACGGTTTTGCCAAGACCCATGTCGTCGGCGAGGATGCCGCCGAGGCCGAGGGCGGAAAGGTGGGCGAGAAAATGGAATCCATCCTGCTGATACGGCCGGAGCGTAGCCCGGAGACCGGCGGGGAGCGGGGGCGGCGGGAGCGCGGCGAGGGTGGCGACGCGCTCGCGGAGGGCGGTGGCGAGGGCGGCGTCGCGGGTTTCGAGGAGATCGGCCTCGGCGGCGAGCTGGAGCGCGTGGATGCGGTGCGTCGCGGGCCGGCCGTCGGCGAGGACGTCGGCGGGGTCGAGGCCGAGGCGGGCGAGGGCGGCGGTGGTGGAGACGTCGGAATCGTCGGTGACGACCTCGAGGCGTTGCCAGCCGTGGCGCGGGAGGCTGACCCATTTGCCGCGGGCCTTCATGAGGAGGGCGATTTCCTCGGTGCTGAGCTTGGTGTCCTCAACGCGGAGTTTGACGGTGAGGTTGAACCAGTCGCGGCCGGCGGTTTCGGCGGGGGCGGCGGAGAATTCGACGTGGGCGCGGAGGGGTGGGCCGAGGAGATTGGCAAGGCCGGGGGAGGCGTCGACGGCGAGGCCGGGGGGGAGCGTGGCGTGCCAGGCGATGAATTCCTCGGGAAAGGTTTTCGCGACGGGGCGCGACCAGTCGGCGTCCCCGTCGTGCCAGACGAGTGCGAAATCGGCGAGGCGGGCGGAGGCGGCCTGGGCGGCGGTGAGGTCGAATTCGAGCAGGGGATCGCCGGGGCGGCGGGAGGTGGGGGCGCCGCGCGGGGTCCATTGCCAGCCGGTTTTGATCCAGTGTTGTTCGCAGGGCAGGTCATCGGACCGGGCGAGGAGCTGGGCATGGAAGACCATGCCTGCGGGGTCGTCGGGTGCGGCGGTGAGCCAGCATTTGAGGACGGGGCGGAGCGGGCTGCGGCGAACGTTGCGCTCGAGGGCCGCGGGAAGGCGGAGGCCGACGGCGCGGAGGCGCGACATCAGGCGGGTGTCGCTGAGGGCGGCGGTGGGGAGGGGCGTGGTGGGCGTGGGGGGCGGGCCGGGCCAGACGCGGTTTTCGAAAAAGTAGAGCGGGGCGGGGCGCAGGGTGACGAGGGTGGCGCGGGCGGCGGTGCGGCCGTCGGGGGTGACGAGGCGGAGGTCGAGGCGCTCGGGGCCGACGGGCGAAAGGCTGGCTTCGAGGACGAGGGCGGCGGGTTCGATGACGAGCGGGCTGCCGTCGGGCAAGACGAGGGCCTCGCGGGCGGCGCGGGTGCGGAAGAGGTTCGCGGTGGCCTCGGCGGCGAGCGGTTGGCGGAGTGAAGGGGGCTGGAGGCCGGCGCGGGATTCGGCGGCGAGGGCGAGGGCGAGTGCGGCCTCGGGCGGGGTGAGGTATTCGAAATCGACGGGGCGGGCGGTCGCGAGGGCGACGAACCACTTTTGCGGGGGCGAGCGCCAGGCTTTGCCGGCGCCGGGGCGGACCTCGATGAGCAGGCCGCCTTCGGGGCGCACGCGGGCGCGGAGGCCGGCAAGTTCGAGGGTGGCCGGGTGGGTGCGGGCGGGCGTGGCGGAATGGTCGGAGGCGGCGAGGGCGCGTTGCCAGGTGGCGAGATCGTGCTGGAGGAGGTGCTCCTCGATCGCGGCGCGGGTCGCGGCGGGGTGCGTCAGCGGCCGGAAAACCTCGGGGAGGGGGCGCCCGGCGAGTTCGTAGTCGTGGGCGATGTATTGCCAAAGGGCCCACGGGTCGGCGGGGGCGGTGGGGGGGGCCCACCAGCCGGGAAAGGCCGGGGCGTAGAGCGGGGCGCCGCGCGGGGGCGTGTGTTCGAAGCCGTGGCGGAGCAACGCGCCCGGGTAAAGGGTGCCGTGGGCCTGCGCGAACTCGGCGAAGAGGGCGGCGAGATTTTCGAGGAGGAGACCCTCGGCGGCGGTGAGCTTGCGGCCGAGTTTCGCGGCGAGGACGGGCGTCCAGTGCTCGCGGAAGGAAACTTTTCCAAGCGGGGGCGCGGAGGCGTAGGGCGGCGGCGGGGGCGGCGGGGCGATGGGCGCGAGGGTGATCGCGGGGCGGGCGTTGGGATCGGGCGGCGTGACGTCCTGCGCGGCGGCGGCCAGCCACGCGAGGGCGGCGGCGTAGACGTGCGGGCAGTCGGCGCCGCGGTCGCAGGCGCAGCGGGACGTCCATTTGCCGCGGGTGAGGAAGAGCGTGACGAGGAGTTTTTCCTCATCGGTGACGTCGGCCTCGACGTAGTGGTCGGCGTTGCCGCGGAGGGCGGTGACCTCGCCGGACTCGTAGCTGGCGGTGCCGCGCTGGCGGACCGGTTCGCCGAAGGTGCCCAGCCACGCGCGCAGGGCCGCGAGGGACTCCGGCGTTTTCACGCTGCGGACGACCTGGTGACGAGGTTTGGCGGACATGGGAATTGGGAGCGCGGGCGACGGCGCCGGCGGCAGGAGGAAGAGGAGGGAACGGCGGGCGAGAGGCCCGCGCGTGGGTTAGTAGACGCGTTCCTCGAGAAGAGCAAAGAGCTCGGCCTCGGTGATGCGGCGTTGGGCCATCGAATCGCGCTCGCGGAGCGTGAAGGTGTCGCCGGGTTTTTCGATCGTGTCGAAGTCGATGGTCACGCACCACGGCGTGCCGATTTCGTCCTGGCGGCGGTAGCGTTTGCCGATGTTGCCGCCGTCGTCATAGAAGACGGCGTAGCGGCGCTGGAGTTTTTTGTAGAGGTCGCGGGCGCGGCCGACGAGTTGCTCCTTGTTTTTGAGGAGCGGGAGCACGGCGACCTTCACGGGCGCGATGCGCGGCGAGAGGCGGAGCACGGTGCGTTTCTCGACGTTGCCCTTGTCGTCGGTGACGTCCTCTTCGGCGTAGCCGGCGCAGAGGACGGCGAGGAGAATGCGGTCGACGCCGACGGCGGGCTCGATGACGTGCGGGACGAATTTCTTCTTGGTGGCTTCGTCGAAGATTTCCTGGGGCTTACCGGAGGCGGTCGCGTGCTGGCCGAGGTCGTAGTTGCCGCGGGCGGCGATGCCCCAGAGCTCCTGCACGCCGAAGGGATACTCGAACATGATGTCGGTCGTGCCCTTCGAGTAGAACGCGAGTTTTTCCTTTTTGTGGGCGTAGAGCGTGAGCTTCGACGCGGGGAGGCCGACGGAGATGAGCCACTGGCGGCACCACTCGATCCACTCCTGGTGGCACTGGGACCAGTCGGCGTCCTCGTGGATGAAATACTCCATCTCCATCTGCTCGAATTCGCGGGAGCGAAAGATGAAATTGCGCGGGGTAATCTCGTTGCGGAACGATTTGCCGATTTGGGCGATGCCGAAGGGGAGTTTGACGCGGCCGGTGTCGACGACGTTTTTGAAATCGACGAACATGCCCTGGGCGGTCTCGGGGCGGAGGTAGGCGACGGACGAGGCGTCGGTCATGGCGCCGACGTTCGTCTGGAACATCATGTTGAAGGCGCGGGGCGGGGTGAGGTCGCCGGCGTTGCCGGTGGCGGGGGAGGGGATGAGGGCGATCTCCTCGGGGGTGGCCTCGGTGAAATCTTTGACGACGACGGGCGCGAGTGTGCCCTGGAGGGCTTTCTTGCGCTTGAAGGACTCGGCGGCGGCCTGCAGTTCGCCGGCGGTGTTTTCGCTCTCGAGGGCGCTGACGTAGCCGGCGGTCTGGGCAACGCCGTCGGCGCCGGTGACGACTACGGGGGAGAAGAAGAGCTGGTCGGCGCGGTAGCGCTGTTTGGAGACCTTGCAGTCGACGAGCGGGTCGCTGAAGCCGGCGACGTGGCCGGAGGCTTCCCAGACCTTCGGGTGCATGATGATGGAGGTTTCGAGGCCGACGATATCATCGCGGCGGCGGACCATATCGTTCCACCAGCAGTCGCGGATGTTTTTCTTCAGTTCGGAGCCGAGGGGTCCGTAGTCGAAGAAGCCGTTGAGTCCGCCGTAGATTTCGGACGACTGGAAGATGAAGCCGCGGCGCTTCGCGAGCGCGACGATGCTGTCCATGGAGACGGCGGGAGGGACGGGTGCGGAGGTGTCAGCTGACATAAGAAGTGAGAGATAACGCGGCGCGCGGCGCGCGGTCAATTCCGGCGTTGGGGTAATGGGGTTCGCGGGTGCGGCTCACTTTCCTGCCCGCGCCGCCTGGAGGTGGGCCGGCCGCTCCGCGGGCGGCGGAGAGGAGGGAGCGGCGCGGGCGGCGGAGGGTGGGCCGAGGCGTTGGGGCGCGGGCGCTGGATCAAACGGGCGCAGCGGCGTTGCGCGCGCAGTTTCCGGGGTGTCCGCCGGACGAGGCGGCGCGCATCGCGGAATGGACGTGCGAGAAGTATGCGGGGCGCGTGGGGCGGTCGGCGGCGCCCAAGGCCCTCGACCCCGCAGCCCTCGGATTTGCCGTGATCGCGCGGATCCGGCACGCGCACCCGAACGGCGACGAGCGGCTGATGAGGCACGGCGATCGCCGGCAGGCGCGTCAGGAAGGCGCGGCCGACATCGATTGGGTCCTCGCGAAATGGAGCGGGCGGTAGCCCTTGCCCGCGGCGGAGGCCTCCCCGGTCGGCGGCGCGATGCCGTCGATCCTCGACCACGAAGGGTGGCGGTGGATTTGGGGTTGAGAACGGCACTGCGGCAAAATCGGAACCGGGTTGCGAAACGAACGTCGGAGGGGCACAGTCCCGATTTGCCCCGCCGCATCCATTCCTCTTCGCTTCGTCCCCTTTTGCCATGACCACCCGTTTCCCGATCAAGACCGCCGCTTTCTCCCTTGTGCTCTCGCTGTTGGCCGGGGCCGCATCCCCGGTGCACGCGGCCGAAAAAGGCAAAGCCAAGGACAAGGAAAAAGCCGAACCGCGCGCGCCGCTCGTGCTGAGCACCGAGGCCACGGCGCCCAATCGCGACGCGGCGGACCGCCCGAGTTACGCGGCGGTCGTCAAGCGCGCCGCGCCGAGCGTCGTCGCGGTCATCGCCCCGCGCAAAGAGCGGCCGGCCGCGGCGATCGCTACGCCGAATCTGGAGGAGTTGTTGCAACGCGGCCTTCCCGGCATGCCGGGGCAGCGGCCGCGGCGGCAGGTGCCGCCGGCGGGGACGCGGCCCGCGGCCCCGGACGCGGCGGCGCCCACGGCTGGTCCTGCTTCGGGCGTGATTATTTCGGCGGACGGCTATGTGTTGACGAATGCCCACGTGATTGAGGGGGCGGCGGAGGTGAAGGTGGCGCTGGGCGAGCCCCGGAAGGAATACGCGGCGACGGTGGTCGGGCGCGATGTGCGGTCGGACGTCGCGTTGCTCAAGATCGACGCGAGCGGACTTGCGCCGGTGACGTTGGGCGACAGCGACAAGCTGGAATTGGGCGACGTCGTGCTTGCGGTGGGCAATCCGGCGGGGCGCGGGCTGACGGTGAGCCGCGGGATTGTGAGCGCGCTGGGTCGCGAGGGCGCGGGCGACGGCACGGAAGATTTTCTCCAGACGGATGCGGCGATCAACCCGGGCAATTCCGGCGGTGCGCTGCTCGACAGCGACGGCCGGCTGATTGGGCTCGCGACGGCGCGGGCGCAGCGCGACGACGGCAATGCGGGGCTGGGGTTCGCGGTGCCGGTGAATCTCGCGCGCTTTGTCGCCGAGCAGCTCGTGAAAAACGGCCGGGTCGAGCGCGCGCTCCTCGGGGTTGAGACGCAGCCGCTCGAGCCGGATTTGGTGGCGGCGTTCAACGTGAAGCAGGGCGCCCTGATCAGCGAAGTGCGGACGGGCGGGCCGGCCGACAAGGGCGGGCTCAAGGGCGGCGATGTCGTGACGCGCGTGGGGGCGACCGAGATCAAGGACCCCCGCCAGTTGCAGCAGATGATCGCGCGGTTGGCGCCGGGCACGGAAGTGACGATCGCCTACGTGCGCGACGGCAAGACGGCGGAGACGAAGGTGAAGCTTGGGACGGCGTCGGCCGACAAGGCGGCGAACAACACCGAGCGGGCGGGCGATATCGCCGACACCGAGGGTGTGTTGGACGATGTGTCGATCGACGAAGTTTCGCCCGAGATCCGCGAGCAGCTCAACGTGCCGACGCGGATTCAGGGGGTGTTTGTGACGAGTGTGGCGCCGGGCGGTCCGTCGGCGCGCGCGGGCATCCAGCCGGGGGACATCATTCTGGAACTCGACCGGCGCCCCGCGCGCACGGTGGAGGAGGCGGTGAAGCTGAGCGAAGAGATCAAGGGCCCGAAGATTTTGGTGCAGCTCTGGCGCGAAGGCCGCGTGCGGTTGCTCGTGGTGGACGAGTCGAAGAAGTAGGCGGCCGGGCCGAACGCCCGGCGGGCAATCAGGGAACGGTGGGGCGCGGGCGCACGGGGACGTGAACTTCGAACCGTTTTAGAAAGGCGGGCACGTAGGGCGCGTTCCAATACACGCCGTAGGGGGCGCCCGCGGCCTCGACGTCGGGCCGGGCGGCGAGCCAGGCGAGGAGGCGGTCGCGGGCCTGCTCGAAATTCGCGCGCGAGTAGCCGCCGCGTTCGCCACGACTGGCCACGCGGCGCTCGGGCACGGCGACGACCTCGACGCCGGCTTCGTTGCCGGCGACCTTGGTGCGCTCGCTCTCGGCGACCCAGAAGAACATCGCGGCGGAGTCCACGCGGGCTTCGACGGGCGTGGTCATGGCGATGTTGTGTTTGGAAATGTAACGGAAGAGCGGACCGAAGAGATTGTCGGCCCCGTCGAAATAATTGCCGCGGCCGGAGGACTGGAGGAGGACGCCGGCGGGGAGCGTTTTCAGCTCGGCGGTGCCGGCGGGCGTGGGCGGAAAGGCTTCTTTTGCGGACATGGCAAGAGCAAGGGTGAGGAAGGCAAAGACGACGAGGAACCGGCGCATGGCGGCAAAGGAGCGTAGTGCGGTCGGGATGGCAAACGGGCGGAAGATTTGTTTGGTGGGGAGAACTATGCGCCTCATCGATCTCTCGCAGCCGCTCTACGACCAGGCGCCGAATTGTCCGGTGCACCCGCCGGTGGCGTTTCGCCGCACGGCGGATCATCCGGCGGGCGGTTGGCGGATGGAGGAGATCGCGATGGCGACGCACACGGGCAGCCATGTGGACGTGCCGCTGCACAAGATCGCGGGCGGGCGGAGCATTTCCGATCTGCCGCTGGAGACCTTTGTCGGGCCGGCGCACGTGGCGGACCTGCGCGGGCTCGCGCCGGATGCGGCGATCGGGCCCGAGGTGCTGGCGCGGGCGCTGCACGGGCGGATCGCCGGCGAGATTGTGCTGTTGGCGACGGGGTGGGGCGACCGGCGGGCGAAGACGGACGAGTGGCTGCGGCACTCGCCGTTCGTCGATCCGGCGGGGGCGCGCTGGCTGGTGGGCCGCGGCGTGCGGGGCGTGGGGATCGACCACTACTCGATCGGCGGCAGCGGGGAAACGAATGCGGAGACGCACACGATT
>CANHJG010000132.1 GCA_947461205.1 Opitutia bacterium | reverse complement strand
GAGCCAAGCACCTTGTCCGCTCTGTGGCCTTGTGGGCTGGGCTCCGTGCCCCTGTGAAATGCATTTGGTCAGGTTGGGTGTGAAACATACGGGCTAAGCGCGGCAGGGCCGGCCTTCGTCCCTGAGCCATCCCGGCCCTATGGGGGTCAGCTCACGGCTGCTTTTTCTTCGCCTTCGGAGCCGGCTTCGGATCGAGATTGGCAGCGATGTCCGCGGCGCTGACGCTCGACACGACGCCGCCCACGGGGACTTCGATCTTGGCCAGCCAGACAATCGCGTTGAGCACGAGTTTACGCTGATCGTCTTTTTGCCAGCTCGCGTGAAAATGTCCGCCGGTGAAACCGAAGCCGCGGCTGCCGTTGGCGTTTTCCGACACCCACATCACGTGCTGCGGCGTCTGGTTCGCGACCTGCTCGCGCACGGCCGGATTTCCCGCGTGGGCATCATCCTTGCGGCTCATGGTGCTGGCGGGCGGCACATCCGTGAGGATCGGCGTCACGCCTTTCATGCCGGGGCGGAAGCGCATGTTGAAATACCACTCGTCGTTCGTCGCGAAGGGCTGCACGCCGCGCGTGACCGCGTGCACGGGCAACGGCTTGAAATTTCCCTCCCAATGCGGATTTACCGACCAATTGATTTCAAACGCGCCACCGATCCAATCCAGCCATTCGGCCTGCCCTTTTTCCTTCGTTGGCTCGACCGCATAGTGAATCGCCCCAAAGCCCGCCCCCCGTTTTACGTGCCGGCCGATCGTCGCAAGACGCTCGCCGACGAGGGCCGGATGTTTCGCGCCGCCGTCGCTGTAAATGACAATCGCATCCGCGTCATTGAGGGCGGCATCGTCGTCCACCGCTTGGCCGTCCACCTGCTTCGTGGGCCAACCGCCGTCGTAAACCACCACCGTCACACCCGGAAAGCCCGCGAGACATTTCTGAAACAGCAAGCTACCCGCGCGGTGCTCGTGCGCCCCCGGCGGATGGCTGGGCTTCCCCGCGATCAGCACGATTTTCTTGTCGGCGGCCAAAGCGCCGAGCGGCAGCATCAAGGCCGCGAGGAGGGTGAGGGGGTGGAACAGTTTCATCGCGATCGTGGGTGCCAGACGAGGGGGTGGTGGTCGGTTACTTCAGCGCCTTGCGCAGGAACTTCAGACCGTCGACCGCGATGTTGTCGCGCTTCGGTTCGATCTTACGCCAGATGGCGGCGGCCCGGGCGATCACCTTCACGTCGGTGGTGAACGACTCGATGACGACGTCGCCCCGGTAGCCGATCGCCTTGAGCGCCTTCACGATCTCCGGCCAGGCGATGTGATCGCCGCCCGGCGTGCCGCGGTCGCTGCCGCAGGCGTGGAAGTGGCCGAGGAGTTTGCCGGCCTTCCGAATCGAGGCGGCCTGATTCTTCTCCTCGATGTTCATATGGAACGTATCGAGATGCAGCATCACCGCCTTCGAACCGATCGCCTTCACGAGCTTCAGGCCCTGGTCGCAGGTGTTGAGGAAATCGGTCTCGAACCGGTTGAGCGGCTCGATGCAGATCGTGACGCCCTTGGCCTCGGCGTGCTTCGCGAGGACCTTCAGATTTTTCACCACGAGCGCCCACTCGATTTTTTGCTGGGCCGGCTCGACCGCGTCGGCCTTGCCGACCACCGAATAGACGGGGCCGATCAGGCGCGGGCAACCCATCGCCGCCGCTTGGTCGATCAAGGCGACGCAATAGTCCATCGCCGCCTTTTGATCGGCCTCCGAACCGCGGAAATCGCGGCCCGGGCCCATGCACGCGCAAATGCTGCCGATTGCGAGGCCGGCCTTTTCGGCCGCAGCCCGGACTTTCAGGGGATCGATGTGGCTCGGGTCTTCGACGGGGATTTCGACGGTGTCGAAGCCCCATTGCTTGAATTTCGCAAAGAGCTTGGTGCTCTCGGTCGTAAACGGGGACGCGTAGAGGAAGGAATTGATGCCGATTCTCATGGAAGGATTTTCAGGGGTGAAGGGAGCCGAAACAGACCCGAGTAAACCAACGTCCGCGCCCGCAGGCTCAAGCTTCAAACGCACGGCCCCCGCGCGAATCTGCTCGGCGCCCTCGCCCCTTCGGCCCAATCTTTTTTGTGCCAACCCGGGCTTGCTTCCCCGCCTCGCGGCGGTTGACGTGTTCATCTAAACACTATCCCGTATCGGCAATTTTTCTTCAACCCGACGTCCTCAACGCTTAGCCTCTCCTCCTCCCATGTCCAAAGCCGCTCCCGCCAAAACCGTCCCCACTGCCGCCGTCGCCACCGCCGTGGTCGCCCGCGACAAGAATATCGACCTCGCGCTCTCCGCGATCACGAAACAGTTCGGCGAGGGCTCGATCATGCGGCTCGGCAGCAACCATAAGATGAAGGTCGAAACCCTCTCGACCGGCTCCCTCGCCATCGATCTCGCGCTCGGCGTCGGCGGGCTGCCTAAGGGTCGCATCATCGAAATCTACGGCCCGGAATCCTCCGGCAAGACCACCTTCTGTCTCAGCGTAATCGCCGAAGCCCAGAAAAAGGGCGGACTCGCCGCCTTCATCGACGTCGAACACGCCCTCGACCCGAAATACGCGAAGGTCGTCGGCGTGAAACTGGACGACCTCCTCGTGTCCCAGCCCGACTCCGGCGAAGACGCCCTCAACATCATGGAGACGCTCATCCGCTCCAATTCGATCGACGTCATCGTGCTCGACTCCGTCGCCGCCCTCATCACCAAGGCCGAACTCGACGGCCAGATGGGCGACATGACGATGGGCAGCCAAGCCCGCTTGATGTCCCAAGCCATGCGCCGCCTCACCGCTGTCGTCAGCAAGACGAACTGCGTGTGTATTTTCACCAACCAGATCCGCGAAAAGATCGGCGTCATGTTCGGCAGCCCCGAGACCACCTCGGGCGGACGCGCCCTGAAGTTTTTCTCCTCCGTCCGCATCGACATCCGCCGCAAGGACCAGATCAAGACCCCCGAGGGTAAGATCATCGGCAACCGCACGAAGATCAAAATCGTGAAGAACAAGATCGCGCCGCCGTTCACCGAGGTTGAATTCGACATCATGTATGACGAGGGCATCTCGAAGATGGGCTCGCTCATCGATCTCGGCATCGAACACAAGATCCTCGAAAAGAAGGGTGCCTGGATCGCCTACGAGGGCAACCTTGTCGGCCAAGGCCGCGACGCCGCGAAAGCCGCTCTCAAAGAAAAACCCGAGCTCGCCGAAAAGATCGGCAAGGCGATCCTCGAAAAGGTGACCATCAAGCCGGGCGAGCCCATCGTCGGCGAAAGCGCCTGACCGGCCCCGCGCGGCGCCCACGCCGCACCTATCCTTCACCGCATCGGCTCGACCGCCGAGGCGGTTTTTGTTTTCTAGGGGAGCCATGACGCCCATCCCCCTCCCCCCCCGGCGCGCCCGACCCCCGCTCCTGCTCGCACTCTGCGCGGGCCTGCTGGCTGTCGGCAGCGGGCGCGGCGCCGACTCGGCCCCGGTGTTGCTTTCGCAAACCGGCGGCGGCACCTCCTGGTCAACCGTCGCCGAGCTCAACGCCGCCGCCCAGCGCGGCAATGCCCAGGCCTGCGCGCAACTCGGCGAAATGCTCCTCCGCGGCAGCGACGTGCCGCCAGATGGCCCGCGCGCCCTCGCCCTTCTCGAGCAGGCCGCCCGCGCCGGCGAAGCCTCCGCGGCCTTCCGCCTCGGCATGCTGCTCGAGTCCGGCGACAGCGTCGCGCCCGACCCCGCCCGCGCCGTCGCCTACTTCCGCGCCGCCGCGGCCGGCGGCGTCGCCGAAGCCTTTCGCAACGTCGGCGTCGCCTACTCCACCGGGCGCGGCGTGAAACGCGACTACGCCGAGGCCTACGGCTGGCTGCTGCTCGCCCAGCAACGCGCCACCGCCGGCACCGTCGCCGACGAACTGCGCGCCTATCTCACCCAACTGCGTCGGCCCGAACTCCTCGCCGCCGGCGAAGGCCGGGCGCCCGCGCTTGAACGCGAACTCGCCCAAACCTCCGTGGCCAAAGCCCTGCCCGCTCCCGCCCCGCTCGTCTTCACGGCCCCCTCGGCCGCCGTGGAAGATCCCGCTGGCGAACCCCCCGTCAAACTGGTCGCGCCCGGCGGCCGCCTCCTGCGCTGGCCGAGCCTCGCCGCTCTCCGGCGCGCCGCCGACCAAGGCACCCCGGACGCCCTCGCCGCCCTCGGCCAGGCGCTGCTCGAAGGCAAACTCGTGCCCGAGGACTCCGCCCTCGCCGTCGGGCTGCTGGAACGCGCGGCCAAGGCCGACAGCGCCGATGCCGCCCAGCTCCTCGCTGAACTCTACACCAAGGGGACCAAGGTGAAACGCGACGACGCGCGAGCGTTTACCTACACGCTGCAAGCCGCGCGCGGCGGCGTGCGCGCCTCCCTTTTCAACCTCGGCGCGCTCTATGCCAATGGGCGCGGCACCGCCACCAACTACCCCGAGGCCCTCGCCTGGCTGATCGTCGCCCAGCACTACCACCTCGACACCGGCCAGGTCACCCGGATCCGCGACTATCTCGCCAAGACGCAACCGGCCCAGATTCCCCTCGCCGAAAAACGCGCCGCCGAACGTATTCGCGAAATCGATGCGCGGCGCGACTGACCCGCGGCCCGGCCCGCTGCCATCCGGTCCGCCTCCCGCAGGGCACGCCGATCCCTCGGCCCCTTTGCCCATTGCCGGATCGCCCCCGACCGGATTTCCTCTGCGCCCCTGCCGCATGACCGCCGCCTCTGCCTCCGCCCTCCCCCCGCCTCCCGCTCTGGTCGCGGCGCGGGAACCTATTTTCCACGTGCGCGACCTCGCCCGCGTGTATGGCGTGGGCACCGCCGCCGTCACCGCGCTCCGCGGGGTCGACTTGGACTTGTTCCGCGGCGAACTCATCGTGCTCCTCGGCGCGTCCGGCAGCGGCAAGTCCACACTCCTCAACCAGCTGGGCGGACTCGACTCGCCCACCCACGGCACTTTGCTCTATCGCGGCTGGAATCTCGGCACCGCCGACGAGGCCGGTCTCACCCATTTCCGCCGCGACGCCGTCGGCTTCGTCTTCCAGGCCTACAACCTCATCCCGAGCCTCACCGCCCGCGAGAACGTTGCGCTCATCACCGAAATCTGCCGCGACCCGATGGCGCCGGAAGACGCCCTCGAACTCGTCGGCCTTACCCCGCGCCGGGACCATTTCCCCGCCCAGCTCTCCGGCGGTGAACAGCAGCGCGTCGCCATCGCCCGCGCCATCGCCAAACGCCCCGCAGTGCTCCTCTGCGACGAACCCACCGGCGCCCTCGACGTGCACACCGGCATCACCGTCCTCGAGGCGATCGAGCGCATCAACCGCGACCTCGGCACCCTCGCCGTCATTATCACGCACAACGCGATCCTCGCCGACATGGCCGACCGCGTCTTCACCCTCTCCGACGGCCGGATCATCAATGCCCGCACCAACGCCCGCCGCGGCTCCGTGCGTGACCTCGCCTGGTAGGCGCGTCCCGCGCCGCGTGCCATGAGTCTCCTCGACCGCAAACTGCTCCGCGACCTTCGCGCCCTGAAGTCCCAGGCCCTCGCCGTCGCCCTCGTCATGGCCTGCGGCCTCGCCATGATGATCATGACGCGCTCACTCATCCTGTCGCTCGATACGACCCGCGACACCTACTACCGCGAAAACCGTTTTGGCGAAGTCTTCGCCCGGCTGAAACGCGCCCCCAACGCCGTCCGCGAACAGCTCGTCGCCATTCCCGGCGTCGCCGCCGTGCAGACCAGTATCGCTATTCAGGTTACGCTCGACGTCCCCGGTCTCCCCGAACCCGCCGTCGGCCTGATCAACTCGCTCCCGGAACGTGGCGAGCCCGTCCTCCACCGGCCCTACGTGCGCGCGGGCCGCCTGCCCCTCGGGCGCACCACGCGCGGCGAGCTCGCGGTCGGCGAGGCCTTCGCCGAAGCCCACGGTCTCAAACCCGGCAGCACCCTGGCCGCGATCCTTAACGGCACGAAACAAACCTTCCGGCTCTCGGGCATCGTCCTCTCGCCCGAATTTGTGTTCGAGGCCCCGCCCGGCGCCTCCCTGCCGGACAACAAAACCTACGGCGTCTTCTGGATGCCCTACAAGGAACTCGCCACCGCCTTCCAGCTTTATGGCGCCTTCAACCACGTCGCCCTTACGCTCGCCCCCGGCGCCTCCGAAGGCGAAGTCATCGCCGCGGTCGACCGCGTGCTCGCGCCCTACGGCGCGCGCGGCGCGTATGGCCGGGCCAACCACCCGTCGCACCGCCGGGTGGACGACGAGATCCGCGTACTCCAAGGCCTCTCGGTCGCGTTCCCCCTCGTGTTCCTCAGCGTCGCGGCCTTCATGACGAACTCCGTCATGAGCCGGCAGATCGCGCTGCAACGCGAACAGATCGCGATGCTTAAGGCCTGCGGCTTCAGCAACGCCCAGGTCGGCGCCCACTATTTCAAATTCTCCCTCGCCATCGTGGTCGTCGGCGTCGGCCTCGGCGCGGTCGGGGGCATTGTGCTCGGGCACCGCCTCGTCGCGATGTATCACCTGTTCTTCCGTTTTCCGCAGCTCGACTTTGTCCTCGACTCCGGCGTGCTCGGGGCGGCTGCCAGCGTGAGCGCCCTCGCCGCGTTTGCGGGTGTCGCCGGCGCGGTGCGGCGGGCTGTGCGTCTGCCGCCGGCCGAAGCGATGCGTCCCGAGGCGCCCGCCCGTTTCCGGCCCGCGCTCCTCGAGCGCCTCGGCGGCGCCCGCTGGTTCAGCGCGTCGTTCCGCATGGCGCTCCGCAACATCGAGCGTCGCCCCATCCGCAGCGGCCTCACCTGCCTCGCGCTCGCGCTCGCCACCGGCATTCTGATTGTGCCGAACTCGTTTCGCGACGGCGTCACCTATGTAATCGATTTCCAGTGGGATATCGTGCAACGCCAAACCGTCACGCTCACCCTCGTCGAGCCCGGCCCCGCGCGGGCCATCGCCGATTTTCGCCACCTGCCCGGCGTCGAACTAGCCGAACCGTTTCGCTTCGTGCCCATCGAACTTCGCGCCGGCCCGGTCACGCGTCGCCTCAACCTCCAGGGCTTGCCCGCGCGCGGTACCCTCAGCCGCGTGATCGACGCGGAACCGCGCCAATTCACCCTCCCGCCCCGCGGCATCGTCATCTCGGCCAAACTCGCCGACATCCTCCACGTCCGTCCCGGCGACGAAGTCATCGTCAAGGTCCTCGAGGGCCGCGAACGCGAATTG
Organism: Opitutia bacterium; assembly: GCA_947461205.1. Taxonomy (GTDB): domain Bacteria; phylum Verrucomicrobiota; class Verrucomicrobiia; order Opitutales; family Opitutaceae; genus GAS368. The sequence goes on along the minus strand of CANHJG010000132.1, from coordinate 5,775 downwards.
TCCGTGCCGGTGGTCGGCCTGGCGGAGGACTTCGCGGGCATGGCCGCCTACATGGAGCTCCACGCGCTCAATCGCCTGCTGCTCGAGGGTGACCGCATCAGCGGCGCCCACCTCGTCGTCAACGCCGGCCGGTGGCCCGATTTTCTGGCGGCGGTGAAGCACACTCCGCGCGCTGCCGGCTGTGTAATCAAGAACTCGATACGCGATGGTTTTCGCCAGACCACCGCCAAGAGCATCGGGCTGCTCCAGAACATGTACCTGGTCTTCGCGACCATCGTGGCCTTCGGTATCATCTACAACAGCGCGCGCATTTCGCTCTCCGAGCGCGCCCGGGAGCTCGCGACGCTGCGCGTCCTCGGCTTCAGCCGCGGCGAAGTTGGCGCCGTGCTCGTGGGCGAACTCGTCCTGCTTACCCTCGTCGCCCTCCCGATCGGCCTCGTCATCGGCTCCGGCTTCGCCAAGGGCATCATCGCGTCCGTCAACACCGAAACCGTGCGGCTGCCCCTCGTGTTGACCGCGTCAAACTACGCCTTCGCCGTGCTCGTGGTTGCGCTGGCTTCGGCGTTGTCCGCGCTGTTCGCCGCGCGCAAGCTAGCCGACATCAATCTCGTGAGTGCCCTCAAAGCCCTCGACTGATCCCGCGTCCACTTCCGCATGAACCAAGCTCCCCTGCCCTCGTCCGCTGCCAAAAAAGCCGGCCCGCCCGCCTGGCGAAGCCAGTTGCCGCTGGCCGGCCTCCTCCTGCTCGTCGCCCTGATCGGCGTCGGCTTGTGGCCGCGCCCCACGCCCGTCGAAGCCGGCAGCGTCAGCCGCGGCCCCCTCGTCGTGACCGTCGATGAAGAAGGCATGACCCGGGTGAAAAACCGCTACGTCGTCTCCGCCCCTGTCGCGGGCCAGCTCCGGCGCATCGACTGGAAAGCCGGGGCCGTCGTCGAAGCCGGTCGGACGCGATTGGCCACGTTGGAGACGGGCGGGGCCGATTTTCTCGACGCGCGCGGTCAGGCGCAAGCCGAGGCGCGGGTGCGAGCGGCCGAGGCGAACCGCGACGCCGCGCTCGCGCAAAGGGAGCGCGCGCTGGCGGCCGCCCAACTGTTCTCCAGCGATTTTGCGCGCCTCCAGCAGCTGTTCGCCCAAAAAGTTTTGTCCGCCCAGGAATTCGACGCCGCCCAAATGCGCGCGACCACCACTCGGCAGGACGAACGCACGGCCGAGTTCGCCGTGAAAATCGCCCAGTTCGAATTACAGCAGGCCCAGGCCATTCTGTCGCGCGGCGCCGGCGGCGGAATCACCTCCGCCGAACCGCTGGTCATCACCTCGCCGGTCAGCGGCCGGATTCTGCGCGTCATGCAGGAAAGCGCCCGCATCGTGCCCGGCGGTTTTCCGTTGCTCGAAGTGGGCGATCCCACGGACCTCGAGGTGCGCATCGAAGTCCTCTCCCGGGACGGCGTGGCTGTCCGCCCCGGGGCGCGCGTGCTGCTGGAACAATGGGGCGGCCCCGGCGCGCTCGCCGCGCGGGTGCGCCACGTCGAACCGTCGGCGTTCACCAAAATTTCCGCCCTCGGCGTCGAGGAACAGCGCGTCTACGTCGTCGCCGATTTTACGGATGGCGTCGCGCAGCGGCCTACCCTGGGCGACAACTATCGGGTCGAAGCCCGTATCGTGACGTGGGAAAACGCCGCCGCGCTGCGGGCGCCCGCCGGCGCCCTCTTTCAACGCGGCGGCGTCTGGCAGGCCTTTGTCATCGAGGGCGGTCGCGCCCGCCTGCGCCTCGTGCAGGTCGGCCGCAGCAATGGCGTCGAGACCGAAGTGCTCGAGGGGCTCGCCGAAGGCGCCCAGGTCGTCGTCTACCCCGGCGACAAGGTCTTCGACGACACGCGGGTCGCGCCGCTCGTGGTGGGCGCCCGCTAGTCCGCCCCGCCGGGGGCCGGGGGCCGGCGGGCACCGCACCGGTCCGGTGGCGCACGTTTGACTTGGAGCGGGGGCCCGCGAAGCGTGCGCCCCCGCCACATGCCACGCTCGACCGATACCATCGCCGCCCTTGCCACCCCCGTGGGGACTGCCGCCATCGCGGTGGTCCGTGCCAGCGGTCCTGATACAAGTCGGCTCGCGCGCGAAATCTTCGGCGCCACTCCCCTGCCCCGCGTTGCGACGCACGCCGACTACCGCGACCGGGCCGGCATCGTCTTGGACGACGTGCTGGTCACGTTTTTTCAGGGCCCGCGTTCCTACACGGGCGAAGATTCCCTCGAAGTGTCCTGCCACGGAAATCCGTTTATCGCCCAAAAAATCCTCGAGGATCTCTTCGCGCGCGGCGGTCGTCCGGCCGAGCCGGGCGAGTTTACCCAGCGGGCGTTTCTCCACGGCCAGCTGGACCTGAGTCAGGCCGAAGCCGTGATGGATCTGATTCACGCGCGCAGTGAAAAGGCCCTCGCCGCGGCCAATCAGCAGCTCCGGGGCTCGCTGGGCCGCCAAATGAACGCGCTTATAGACCGTTTATTGCAGGTTTTGGCCCGCGTAGAGGCCTATATCGACTTCCCGGACGAGGATTTGCCCCCCGAAGACCGCGTTCTGGTCGCCCGTGAGCTTGCCCAACTCACCTGCGATACCGACCGCCTGCTCGCCACGAGTCACTACGGCCAGATGCTCCGGGACGGCATCAAAACCGTGATCGTCGGCGCCCCGAACGTCGGCAAAAGCAGCCTCCTCAACCGGCTCATCGGATCCGAACGCGCTCTCGTCAGTCCGGAACCCGGCACCACGCGCGACTTTATCGAGGAGCGCATGATCGTGGGGCCCCATTGCCTGCGCGTCATTGATACGGCCGGCCTCAACCCCTCCCCTGCCCCGCTGGAAAAGCTCGGCATGCTGAAAACCCTCGAACGCGCCGCCGAGGCCGACCTCTTTCTGCTCGTCTTTGCCGCCGATCAGCGGGCCCCCGTCCTACCACCCGAATTGAAGGGCTTGGCCGAGGCATCGAATTCCATAATTATCTTTAATAAGAGCGACTTAGGTGAATTTAGCTCTTCCGAAAATCAATTCCCGGGATTCCCGGTACTACCGGTTTCGGCGCTCACCGGCGCGGGACTCGACGCACTGACGGTCGCGATCACCCGCTTCGCCGATTCGTTTCAGAAAGATACCGGAAATGACCTGATCGCGATTAACGCCCGTCATGCCCACGCCCTCGGCCAGGCCCAGGAGTGTTTGGCAGCAGCGCGGGTGAAACTGAGGGACGGCACGGCCGTTGAATTGTTGGCCAGTGACCTCCGGGGCGTCCTGACTGCGTATGGGGCGATTTCCGGCAAGGTCGATAACGAGCGCATGCTCGATGCGCTGTTCGCGACGTTTTGTATCGGAAAATAGAGCCCTTGCCCTCCCCCGCCGGAGCCCGCAACGTCCGCCGCAATTCTCCCCTCCCGATCCGATGTTTCATAGCGGTAAAATCTACGACGTAATTGTTTGCGGCGCCGGCCATGCCGGCGTCGAGGCGGCGCTGGCCGCCGCCCGCATGGGCGCCTCGACCCTCCTCCTGACCGGCAATATCGATACCATTGCCCAAATGAGTTGCAATCCGGCCATCGGCGGCCTCGCCAAAGGCCAGATGGTACGCGAAATCGACGCGCTCGGCGGCGAGATGGCCGTCAATACCGACGTCACCGGTATTCAGTTCCGCCTGCTTAACGAATCCAAAGGTCCGGCCGTCCAGTCTCCCCGGGCCCAGTGCGACAAGAAAGCCTACCAGTTCCGGCTCAAGCACACCCTCGAGCTCCAGCTGAACCTCGAGATCTTCCAAGCGACGGTTACGGGCCTGATTTTCCACCAGGGCAAGGTCGTCGGTTGCCGCACCAACCTTGACCTCGAGTTTCGTAGCCAAACCGTGGTCGTGACAACTGGCACGTTCCTGCGCGGCCTGATGCATATCGGCCAGAACAAGAACGAGGGCGGCCGGTTGGGTGACTTTAGCGCCAAGACCCTGTCTGCCAGCTTCCTTGAGGCCGGGATCGAACTGCGCCGCCTCAAGACGGGCACGCCGCCCCGGTTGCTGGGCCGCAGCCTTGATTTTACCAAAATGGAGGAGCAAAAAGGCGACGCCCGGCCCACGCTCTTCGCGTTCCACGACACCCGGGATCCCCAGGATTTGTTCCACGTGGAACAAACCGGCGAGCGCCGCCTCGGCTGGACGCCCGGTTGTGAACAAGTTTCCTGTTGGATGACCTACACTACGCCGGGGACCGCCCAGCTCGTCCGCGACAACCTCCACCTCTCCGCCATGTATAGCGGCGAGATCGAGGGCGTCGGACCCAGGTATTGCCCCAGTATTGAAGACAAATTCGTGCGGTTCGCCGACAAGCCCCGGCACCTGCTTTTCCTCGAACCGGAGGGCCGCGCGACCGACGAATTCTATGTGAATGGCTTGTCCACCAGTCTGCCGTTCGACGTCCAAGTCCAAATGGTGCACAGCATCCCGGGCCTTGAACACGCCCAAATTCTCCGCCCGGCCTACGCCGTCGAATACGACTTCGCCCCGCCCACCCAGCTTTTTGCCTCCTTGGAATCCAAAAAGGTCGAAAATCTCTTTTTCGCCGGGCAGATCAACGGCACCTCGGGCTACGAGGAAGCCGCCGCGCAGGGCTTGGTCGCCGGCGTCAACGCCGTCAACAAGGGGAGGGGAGGGGCCCCGCTCATCCTCCAGCGGCACGAGGCCTATATCGGCGTCCTGATCGACGACCTGGTCACCAAGGGTACGAACGAACCCTATCGCATGTTCACGAGCCGCGCCGAGCATCGCTTGCTCTTCAACCACGGCAGCGCCGAGAGCCGTCTCGTGCATCACGCCGCCAACCACGGACTCCTCTCGACTTCCCGGATCGAACGGATCCGGGACAAACTTGCCGAGATCGCGCGTTGGGTGGATTTCCTCGAAACCCATTCCACTCGCGGCGGCACGTGGGGCGATGCCATCCGCCGCGATCGTGCCTCCGCCAGCCTCCCGGAGGGCCTCACCCAAGCTCCCGCGGCCATTCGCGACGAGGTGCTTTATCGCGTCAGTTACCAAGGCTATCTCGCCCGCGAAGCACGCCATATCGAGAAACTTTCCCAAATCGATCGAATCCGCGTTCCCGCCAATTTCGACTACCTCAGCCTCCGCGGTCTGCGCCGCGAAAGCGCCCTGAAACTCACTGAAATCAAGCCCCTTACGCTCGGTCAGGCCAGTCGCATAAGTGGTGTAAACCCTTCTGATATAGGGGTTTTAATGATTTTTATTCAAGCGGGTAGGGCAGGGGAGTAAGCCCCGCGTCCCCCCCCCGCTCGTCGCCCTTCTCCCGTGGAAAATCCCATTCGTACCGCCCAGTTTCTCGCCCTGATGGAGGCCCGCCGCCGCGACCTCCGCGCCTGCCAGGAAAAAATCCTTCCGCCCCGCGCCCGGTTCACCTGGGAAATCGGCTGCGGCCACGGCCACTTCCTGACCGCCTACGCCCAGGCCCACCCCGACGAACTGTGCATCGGCATCGACATCGTCAGCGAACGGATCGGCCGCGCCGTCCGCAAACGCGACCGCGCCCGGCTGCCCAACCTCCATTTCATCCACGCCGAGGCCCGGCTCTTCCTCGAAATGCTGCCGGCCGACGTGACCTTTTCCCGCCTGTTCATCCTGTTTCCGGACCCTTGGCCCAAACTGCGCCACCATAAACACCGCATTATGCAGCCTGATTTCCTCCAAGCCGTGGCGGCGAGGGCAGGGGAGGGCGCCCGCCTCTACTTCCGCACCGACTT
>CANHJG010000131.1 GCA_947461205.1 Opitutia bacterium | reverse complement strand
TCCGCGCGGACGGTGCCGTCGAGGGCGATGAGGGGTTGGGGCTGGGCAACGCGGCCGAGAGCACGAACGCCGGGGCCGATGCCGTCACGGCCGAGGTCTGACTTTGAAGCGTCGGCGATCGCGGTGAGGCGGGCGACGATTTCGGGGTGTTGGGCGGAGATGTCGGTGGCCTCGCCGATGTCGGAGGTCAGGTTATAGAGTTCGTTTTTCGCGAGATGGAGTTTCCACGGACCGGAGCGGACGGCTTCGAGCAGCAGGCCGCGGTGATAGAGGAATTCGTCGCGCGGCGGGATGGGGGGAGCGCCGACGAGGATCGGCCAGAGGTCGACGCCGTCGATCTTGCGGTCGGCGGCGAGGGGGGCGCGGGCGAGTTTCGCGAAGGTCGGGAGGACGTCCATCATCGTGGTGATGGCATCGGTCGACGTGCCGGCGGGAATTTTTCCGGGCCACCAGGCGAGGCCGGGAACGCGGATGCCTCCTTCGAGCGTCGAGCCCTTGCTGCCGCGGAGCGCTCCGTTATTGGCGCCTTGGTTCGTGGGGCCGCCGTTGTCGGAGACGAAGAGCACGAACGTGGTGCGGTCGAGTTTTAGCTCGCGGAGCGCGTCGAGCACCTGACCGACGCTCCAGTCCACCTCCTGCACCCAGTCGCCGAGGAGACCGTTGGGCGAGGAGCCGCGGAATTTCTCGGACGGATAGAGGGGGAAATGGACGGCGTTATGCGCGAGGTAGATGAAGAACGGGCGGTCTTTCGCCTTGGCGTCGCGGATGAAGGAAACGGTTTTCTCGGTGTAGCGGCGAACGAGCGGAACCTGATCCTCGGCCCGAATCCGGCCGATGACCGTGTCGTTTTCGATCAAAGCGAGCGGAGGCTGCACGCCGCTGCGGATGCCGATGCCATCGTCCGCGGCGGGCGCGGCGGCTTTCTTCGGCACGGCGGTTTTCGCTTTGGCGGCTTGGGCGGCATTGGGTTGCTTGCCGAAATTGCTCTTGGTGCCGTCGGCGGCCGGGCCCATGTCGTTCGAATAGGGCAGACCGAAATAGTAGTCGAAGCCCTGGCGACGCGGGAGGAACTCGGGTTGGTCCCCGAGATGCCACTTGCCGATGGCGGCGGTTGCATAGCCGGCGGCATGGAGCACGTCGGCGATGGTCTGCTCGTCGGGGTGGAGGCCGATGGCGGCGTTGGGGAACAGCACGTGCGGAATGGGGAGCGCGCGCTTCGGGTAGGACCCCGTCATAAGCGCGGCGCGCGAGGGCGAGCAGACGGGGGCGGCGTAGTGGCTCGTGAGTTTGCGGCCCTCGGCGGCCATACGGTCGAGGGCGGGCGTGCGATGGGGGGAACCGAAGGCGCCGATTTCGCGATAGCCGAGGTCGTCGATGTTGATGAGGACGAAGTTGGGGCGAGGCGCGTCGGCGGCGAGGAGGCGGGCGAACGCGAGGAGCAGGGCGAGAGCGAGGAGTCGTGGCATGGGATAAGTTCAGCGCTTCTTCTTGGTGGCTTTGCCGCCGGTGGGATCGCGATCGAGGAGATCGGGGAGCGGGAGATAATCGAAATCGACGATCATTTTCTCCGCGAGGGCGGTGCGGAGTTCGAGTTCCACCGGGTGCAGGGCAGCTTGGCCGCTGAGGTTTTGGAGTTCGGAGGGATCGGCGGTGAGGTCGTAGAGTTCGTAGACGGGGCGAGGGGTGGTGAAGTAGGTGGTGCGGAGGCCGGCGGAGAGTTTGCCCTGCTCGTTGGCGGCGGTCATCTGCGTCCAACCGGCGCCGCCGGCGGAATCGACGGGGGAGTAGGCGAGCCAGGGCGTGCAGTTATAAATGAACTTGTAGCGGTCACTGCGGACGCTGCGCGAGAGATCGTAGCCACTGTTGCGCATCGCGACGGTCACGGGAGCGGTGCCGTGGGGGCCGCGTTCGGCAAAGATGTGTTTGCGGGGAACGTAGGATTCGCCCTGGAGGAGCGGGAGGAAGTTGTGGCCGGTCATCTTTGCGCCGGGAGCGAGACCGACGGCGGCGAGGAGCGTGGGGGCAAGATCTTCGCCGCTGAGCAAGGTGCGGGAGTCGCCGCCGGCCCGCACGACGCCGGGCCAGCGGATTACGAGCGGGACGTTGCAACCGGGATCGTAGAGGGAGCCTTTGCCGTGGGGGAGCGCGGCGCCGTTGTCGCCGGCGAAGACGACGAGGGTGTCGCGGGCGAGGCCGCGCTCGGCGAGCAGGTCGAGGACGGCCTTCATGCTGCGGTCGACGCGGTTCACTTCGCCGCAATAGTCGGCGAGTTGCTCGCGCAGGCCGGGCAGATCGGGCCAGTGGGCGGGGAGCTTGAGGGAGGCCGGATCGGGGCGGTCGGCGGCCGGGGGCGTCCAAGGGTGATGGGGATCGCTGAAATTGAGCCAGAGGCAGAACGGCTTGTCCTTGGGCTTTTGCTCGAGGAACTCACGCATCTGCTCGACCGCCTGCGCGTCGGAACCGATGCGGAGGTAGTCGACGCGTTGCTCGAAGGTCTTCATCCGGTGCTCGGCGATGAGACGAGTGTTGGTCGCGCCGCTGTTGGCGCCGGATCCGTCGAGATGATACGAGCGCCCGCAGATGCCCGTGTAGTAGCCAGCTTTTTCGCGGAGGATTTCCGGGAACGTAGTTTCGTCGCGCGGCAGCGGTGAAGAGAAGCGGGTCATGCGGGCGGCGACGGCGGAGCGGCCCGTGAGATAGCCGGCGCGGGACGGCACGCACTGGGGCGCGACGGTGAACAGGCGGTGGAATTTCATGCCCTCGGCCGCGAGCTGATCGAGGGTGGGCGTGCGAACGTTGGGGTCGCCGTAGCAACTGAGGAACGGATAGCTGTGGTCGTCTGAGAGGACGAAGAGGATGTTGGGTCTTGAGGGGACGGCGGCGGCGAGCACGCCGGCAAAGAATGCGAACAGCAGGGTGAGGGCGGAGGGGCGGAGGATCATCGGGTGGAGGATGCCGAATGGTCGTCCGCTGACCCCCAAAGGTGCAACCATTCTGTCGGAGGCCGGCCCAGTCCGTCGCGCGGGAAAGGCGCTTGCAGGTCGCCCGGCAGAATTTTGAAGCGGAGGGAAGGCTGGATCGGCGCGTCTTCGCCTCATGCCGCGGTCGCAACGCCGGTCCGACCCAACATCGTCGTCATCATCGCCAACGATCACAGTCGGCTCGACTCGCAGGCTTACGGCTCCACCGAGGTGCGTCCGCCGCACAGGGCGAAGCGCGCGGCCGACGGGCTGAAGTTCAGGCCCGCGTGCGTCGCCTCCCCGACGTGTGGCCCGAGCCGCACCGCGCTGCTCACCGGTCTCTAGCCCGCGGGCAACGGCGCCGAGCCCAATCACAGACCCAAGAATCCCGATGTCGCCTCGCTGCCGCCGGTCCTCCGCGCCCTCGGCTGCGAGTTCGTGGCCACCGGGAAAGTCGCCCACGCCGACTCCGCGAAGAACCACGGCTTCGATTCCGTCGCGGGTCCCAACATTTCACCCCGACCCCGTTGAGCTGCCCAACCGCGCCGCCGGTTCCCGCCACGGCTCCCGGTCTCGTCGAACTGCGCAGCGAACTCGATGTCCGGAGGAAACAGCCGGGCGCCCCCCGAACGGTCTTCGGCCAACCGCTGCAGCGCGGCGAACCGGTGACGGCCCTCGCGGTCGGGCATGCGCAAAAGAAGCGCTCGCCGTGACCACGTTTCGTCCCAACCGCGGTCCTACCCCATGACCCACTGCATCCGCCCCCTGCGTCTCCTCCGTTCATCTGTTCGTTCGCTCACCAGCCTGCTTTGCATCGCCACCTCGGCGAGGGCCGGGCTGCGCGCCCAAGTCGCCCCGGCTGCGCCTGCGCCGACACCGTCCCCTCCAATCACCGCGCAGGAGAAAGCGCTCGTGCTCAGCCCCATCACGGTCAGCACCCCTTTCGACATCGCTTATGCCGCCACGAGCACCTCTCCCGCATGGCGTGATGCCGAATCCGAACCCCGGTCGCGACTACGTCGAGGACGACCTCCCGGGCAGCGGTTGGCGCACTCACCGCAGGGAGCGCCGCCGGCAAGTGGCCTTCGCCCAGAATTTGGAGCTGATTGGGTCGGCCGGCCGACGGCGCAGCGGAAAATTGTACGGCCAGAAAAACGCAGGCGGTGGCGAAAAAAGGAGTGGGGCGGCGAGTTTTTTCCATCGGACGAAATCAGCGTTTATCCGCGCCTTTCCGTGATTTTTTCCGAGCAGGTTCAGCCGGCGAATCATCCGACGTGGTTTGGTCCTTCCGCGTGTAGTGCGTCTTGTAGTCGAAACTGCGTTGGCGGAGTTGCGCGAGCGTGGCCGCGTAGGCGGGATCGGTGGCGACGTTGGTGAGTTCGGTGGGATCCCGCTCGCGGTCGTAGAGGAGCTCGGCGCCGTTCTGGTAATAGTTGGCGTAGGTGTAGCGGCGGTCGCGCACGCCGAACCACGTGGCGATTTGCGCAGGGTTGGCGTGGTGCTCGACGTAGAAGTCGGTGCGCCAGTTTTTCGGCGGTGCGCCGGCGAGCAGGGGTGTGAGGCTGGCGCCCTGATATTTTGCGGGCACGGGGATGGCCGCGAGGTCGAGGATGGTGGCGGGGATGTCGAGGTTGAGCGCGGTTTCCTGCAGCACTCGGCCGCGCAGCTCGGACTTCAGGCGCGGATCATAGACGATGAGCGGCACGTGGAGCGATTGATCGTAGTGCGACCATTTGCCCTGAAAGCCCCGGTCGCCCAGGTAGTAACCGTTGTCAGCGGAGTAGATGACAACGGTGTTTTCAGCGAAGCCATTTTCCTGCAGGGCGGTCATCACGCGGCCGACGATGCGGTCCATGCCGGCGAGCATGCGATAGATGGCGCGGAGGTTGACGCGGTATTTTTCCGGCGTGTCATAGGCCCAGAAAAAGCGCGTGCGGTTGATCGTGGTTTTGAGGAATTCCGGTGTGGCGTCGTAGTATTTCGGGTCGTCGAGAGCGGGGCGGAGGGGCTCGATGTCCTCGAAGAGACCGTCTTCGGCGGCCGGCCACTGGTAATGGTGCCCCGGGCGGCGGTCGTTGTCCTCGGCGTGCGCGATGTTGAAACTCAGGTAGAGGAAAAACGGTTTCGCCGCCGATTGCGCCGAGACGAAGGACACCGATCGGTCGCCGATGATTTCGTCGACATGGCGCATCGTGCCGTCGGGCATTTTTTTCAGGTAGGGATTGCGATGCAGGACCTCGTGGTCGTCGAACATCGTGGTCATGCCGTCAATGCCGTCGGCCCACCGGACGTGCTGTTTGCCGTAGAAACCGGTCTGGTAACCGGATTGGCGTAGGAGCGTGGGGAAGCTGGTGGCCAAATCTTCTTTGCGCACGGGCGTGCTGGGATTGCCGTGGTAGCCGTGGGTGGTGGTGGTCAGACCGGTGAAGAGGTTCGCACGACTCGCCATGCAGATGGGCGTCTGCGTGAAGGCGTTTTCGAAGCGCACGCCGCGAGCGGCGAGCCGGTCGATTACGGGGGTCTTGATCTGCGGATGGCCAGCGCAACCGAGCGAGGTGTTGCGCTGATCGTCGACGAGGATGAAGACGATATTGGGCGGCGGGTCGGCGGCGAAGAGCGCCGAAATGGGCAGGCCAAGGAGGAGCGCGAGGAGCGCGGGCAGGGGTTTTTTCATGGGGCAAGCGGGACGGTGGAGTAGCGGAAGTTGAAACGCCCGTCGGGCGCGGCGTCGCCACTGAGGTAGACGTCCATCAGGTCGCCGGGCTTTTGCGGGTTGTCCCACCACTTGAAATCAAGGGTGAGGGCGTCGCCGTCCGGCAGCCCGAGGGCGGCGCGCGGCAGGGCGGCCATGAGTTCGTGGCCGGAAACAGTGAGCTGAATCCCGGCCACTTTCTCCCACGTCCAACCGCCGGTGTTACGTTCGAGCCACGTCTCTCGGCCGTCGCGGGAACGATTGACGATGTAATCGTAGCCTTCCCAGCCGGTGCTCCGTTTTTGATCGGTGTCGAGGAGGAGGATCATCCAGTTCGCGTCGGTCGACGGGGTGAGCGGACGGCGCGTTTGGGCGTAAAAATAGACGTGCGTCGCATCGCGGGCGACTTTCATGACGGTGAGGTCGTTGCGACCGCTGGTGTTGACGTAGCGACGGGCGCCTTGGCCGAACTGGCGGTGATCATCGTCGAAGGCGTGATCGGTGAACGCGGGGGTGACCTTGCGCCACGGTGCAAAACCGCCGGCAAGGTTGATCGTGGTTGGGGCCGAGGCGACGGGCAGGACGGGGTAGCCTTTGTAACGGCGGACGCCGTCGACGAGCTGATAATAGTAGTGGTCGTGGTGGAGCCCGGTGACGGGCTCGATGTCGCGGCTGTTCTCCTGATCGAATTGGTCGACGAAGACGACCGGCTTGCCCGGACGGCTGAACTTGCCGGCGGTCCACTCGTTCCAGCCGGTGATCATCATGAAAGGCGGATCGAGTTCCTGGGCGTGGCGGAGTTGTTCGGCAAAATTATGGCCCTGATCTACGGCGCCGGGCGCGGCGTCGCGACGGCCGGCGTGAAAGCTGCGACCGCGGGCATCGCCGTCGCTCATGTTGACGACTTTACCGTCGGAGATGCGGAGGTTTTGGGCGACGGAAACGTTGACCTGTTCAGCGGCTTTGGGGTCGGTGTCGTAGCTGTAGACTTGCGGGTGGGTGGCTTCCCAGTGCCAGGCGTTTTGGGTGTTCACCTGGGTGAACGGCCAGTGGGCTTTGCGCAGGGTGAAAAACTTCTTCACCTCGGAGTTGGCCATCGTCGGATCGCAGATCAGGAGCGGCTTTTCCTGCCAGCGAAACCAGAGATCGGAGTAGAGGCCGGGTTGGTAGAGGTCTTTGAAGAGTTCATCCGCGGTCTCGCCGGCCTTGGTGTTGACCATAAAACAGAATTGCGGCGTGCGGCCGCCTTCGCGGCGAATCTGCGACCAGACCTCGCCGATTTTCAGGTAAACCTCGCGGTAGGTTTTACGGTTGGTGGTATCGAAAATGACGGTGTCGATGCCGGCGTCGGCGAGGAGCGTAGCATGCCGCCGGAGCACCCACGGGTCCATCGAGTTGTAATAGCCGTAGAGCGGCTCGCCCCAATAATACTGGGTGCGCGCCGGGCCCCAGAGCGGAGAGTCGGGCTTGCGCAGGATCTCCGGATCTTTGGTCAGAATGCGGGCGAGGTTGAAGCCGGGATCGCTGCTAGCCCGCTCGTGCCAGAGAAAATAAAAAATGCCCACGGTGCGGTTCGGGCGGAGGCCGGGTGATCGCGTAGCAGTGGGCAAGGTGCGGCCGAGGGCGTCGGTGGCGGGCCAGGGTATGCCGGGATTGATGGCCGACGCGGGCGTGAGCGGGGCGTCGGGGCAGGAGGGAGCCAGAGCGCACCCGGCGAGGCCTCCGCCCAGGAGCGTGGCGAAGAGTATGGCGCATTTTCTGCGGGGAACGGGGCTAGGGATTCGAGAGCGAGGCGCGTTCATCGGCATATTTTTTCAGCAGCTCGTCGAGGCGCGCGCCGAGTTGCGCTTCGGTGCCGACGACGAGCCAGTAGCGATAGCGGTACGTGGATTTCGGGCCGAGATTTACCCGGTCGATGGGCGCGACATGCATGCACGGGCCGGCGGAAGGATCATCGCTGGCGCCACCGCCATGCGGGCCGAAGTTCCAGGGCTGCGTCGCCGTGGGGCTGAAGAGGGCGACGCCTTGGCCGGAGGGCGCGAACACCGCCATGATGTTGCGCGGAGGTTGGGTGCGACCCCACGGCGGACCGGGCGGCTGTGTTTCGGCGCGCCACTGCCCGTCGCCCAGATAACTTTTCACCGTGCTGAAATTGCGCGTGAAGTAACAGGCGGGGATTTCCTGGGGCGAAAGTTTCGCGGGACCCCAGCGGTCACCGTCGGGGCGTTGGGCGATGAACTCGCACCGCACGAGTACGACGTCGGGCATGCCGGGCTCGAAGCCGGTCCACTGGCGCATGAGCGCGGCGGCGGGCTCGTTGGGCATGTCCCAGAGGTTCGGGATGGTTTCGCCGTAGAGCGTGGAGGGGTCGAGGCGTTTGAATTTGGTGACGCGCGCCCACGAGGCGACGCCACCGCCCTGAATGGGATTCCACGACCACGGGCTCCATGACTTGCTCTGGCCCTCGGCCCGGCGGTCGAGGCGGAGGCCGGCATAATAGGACTGCTGGATGAGGCGGCCGGGATCCGCCGAGTTCACCATGTTTTTTGGATACGCGGCCCAGGAAAGCCACGTGATCGCGGCGCCTTTCGCGCGGTCGAGGCCGACTTTGACGGTGCCGTTGTCGAGGACGAGTAGGTCTGCGCCGCGCGCGCCGATGTTGCCGGTGGCGGTGGGCGCGGCGGGCTTGGGGGCGGGTGCGGCGGTATTGGCTGCCGTAACGGCCGGGGTGACATGTGAGAGCACGAGGGCCAGCCCGTAGGCCGCGAGCTTGCTCGCGCTCATTCCCAGCACGCGAAAGCGCCAGCAAGCTGGCGGCCTACGCCGAAAGATACGTGCACTTGTAAATCGGGAGATCATGGACGTGGGGCGAGACGGGGTTGGGCCGGACTGGATCGAGCCGGGGGCGGGGTAAAACAGCGGGCAGGAAACGATTCTTGTTTCAGATTGTATTCAAGGCGAAATCTGTTGCGGTCGCGGATTGCTCGCGCGGGCTTTCTTCCTCGGCGGTCGGACAAGGAATCCGGCGTGCGCCCGGCGCCCGAGAACCACGACTTTCCCCACTCCTCCTCCATGAAATCAACTTCCGTTGAAAAAGCCTACCAACTGGCCAAAGAACGTTACGCCGCCCTCGGCGTCGATACTGAGCGGGCGCTCAGAGCGGCGGCCAAGATTCCGGTGTCGATGCACTGTTGGCAGGGCGACGATGTTGGCGGGTTCGAACACGGCGGCGGCGCGTTGGGCGACGGCCTGGCGGTGACCGGGAACTATCCGGGCAAGGCCCGCACGCCGCAGGAACTGCGCGCAGACTTCGAACAGGCGAGCGCGCTCATCCCCGGCACGCGCCGGATGAATCTCCACGCGTCCTATGCGGAGTTGGAGGGCAGGAAGGTCGATCGCGATGCGCTGAGTGTGGACCAGTTCAAGGGGTGGATCGCTTGGGCGAAGCAACGCGGCATCGGCCTGGATTTCAACCCGACCTATTTTTCCCATCCGTTGGTCAAGGGCGGCTGCACGCTGTCGCATCAGGACAAAGCGATCCGCCAATTTTGGATCGAGCACGGCATCCGTTCCCGCGAGATCGGCGCCGCCATCGGCAAGGCGCTCGGGAAAACCTGTCTGACCAACCTCTGGATCCCCGACGGCATGAAAGACACGCCGGCCGATCGCCGCGCCCCGCGAGCCCGCCTCGCGGAGTCGCTCGATGCGATTTTTATGAAACGCATCGACCCGAAACTCAACGTCGACGCGGTCGAACCGAAGCTGTTCGGTCTCGGGTCGGAGAGCTACGTGGTGGGTTCGCACGAATTCTACCTGTCCTATGCCGTGAGCCGGAACAAACTGCTCACGTTAGACGCGGGGCACTATCACCCGACGGAAGGCATCGCCGACAAGATTTCCTCGGTGCTGCAATTCATACCCGAAATCGCGCTCCACGTCAGCCGCGGCGTGCGCTGGGACAGCGACCACGTGGTCACGCTCACCGACGAACTGCAGGCCATCGCGCAGGAGATTGTGTGGGGCGGCTACACCGACCGTGTGCGCATCGGATTGGATTACTTTGACGCCAGCATCAACCGCGTCGCCGCGTGGGTCATCGGCACGCGCAACATGGGCAAGGCGCTGTTGCTCGCGCTGGTCGCCCCGATCGACCGGCTCAAGGCGGCGGAACGCGAGGGGGACTACACCACGCGGCTCGCGCTCCTCGAGGAGGCGAAAACGCTGCCGTTTGGCGCCGTGTGGGATCACTATTGCCTCGCGCAGGATGTGCCCGTCGGCGAGTCATGGCTCTCGGAGGTCAAGCGTTACGAGAAGGACGTGCTGAGCCGGCGCTGAGCGCGGCTGGCCTCGTCTCTGTTTCTTCGTTCACCCCATTTTTCACCGCCCTCATCCCCATGTTATTCTGTTCGGTCGTTCGGGTTTCGGTCCGGGTGTACGTGCTTTCACTCTTCAGTCTGACCGCTGCGTGGAGCGAGCCGATTCTGCCGGCCGGCACCGCGGCGACGCCCCAGGCGAGTCCGCTGAGCGCGTGGTTCCTACCGCCGACGCGCGTCGTGTGGACGAGTGCGGCCGGCACGACGCACGCGCAGGATCTCCTCGGTCCAAAACTTGGCCAGGCCGTCCTGAAAAATCCCCAGCCGCCCTGCGTGCTCGCACCGGCGACCAACGGCGCGCCCGGCGGCGGCATTCTGCTCGACTTCGGCACGGAGCTCACGGGGAACATCGAGATCTTCACGCCAATCACGAAGGACAAAAACCTGCCGCTCGTGCGCATCCGTTTTGGCGAATCCGTCGCCGAGGCGATGGCCGAACTCGGCGGTGACGCCAACGCGCAGAACGATCACGCGGTGCGCGACCAGACCGTCCGCCTGCCCTGGTTGGGCAAAATCACAGTGGGACCCAGCGGCTTCCGCTTCGTCCGCATTGACAACGTCGACCCGAAAGAGTCCGCCCAGATCAGCGAGGTGCGCGCGGTGCTCCTGCTGCGTGATGTGCCGCAAGTGGGCTCGTTTCGGTGCGATGACGAACGCCTCAACCAGATCTGGAAAGTGGGCGCCTACACCGTGCACCTCAATATGCAGGAATATCTTTGGGACGGCGTGAAGCGCGACCGGCTCGTGTGGATCGGCGACATGCATCCCGAGGTCGCCACGATCAACGCGGTCTTCGGCTTCAACGACGTCGTCCCGCGCAGCCTCGACCTCACGCGCGACATCACGCCGGTCACCGAATGGATGAATGGCATCAGTTCCTATTCGATGTGGTGGGTGCTCATCCATGAGCAATGGTGGATGCACCACGGCGACCGCGCCTATCTCGCCGCGCAGAAGCCCTACCTTTCGGCCCTCCTCAAAAAACTCGCCGCGCTCATCGGTCCCGACGGCCGGGAGAAGATCGACGGCCTGCGCTTCCTCGATTGGCCGAGTTCGCCCAACCAGCAGGGCGTCACCGCCGGCCTCCAGGGCCTCCTCGTGATGACGCTCGAATCCGGCGAGCGCCTGATGAAGGTCCTCGATGACGCGCCGACGGCCGCGCTCTGTGCCGCCGCCGCCGCGCGCGGCCGCAAAGTCGTCCCCGCCGCCAATGCCTCCAAATCCGGCGCCGCGCTCCTCGCGCTGGCCGGGATGAACGATGCGAAGAAAACGGCCGACGACATCCTCAAGGTCGGCGGCGCCAAAAACATTTCCACGTTCTACGGTTTCTATGTACTGCAAGCGCTCGCGAAAGCCGGCGAAACGAACACGGCGTTTGACTTCATTTCGACCTACTGGGGCGCGATGCTCGACCTCGGCGCGACGACGTTCTGGGAGGACTTTGATCTCGATTGGACGAAGGACGCGGCCCGGATCGATGAACTCGTTCCCGCGGGGAAGAAGGACGTGCACGGTGGCTATGGCGCGTATTGCTACATCGGTTTCCGGCACAGTCTCTGCCATGGATGGGCGAGCGGGCCCACGGCTTGGCTGAGCGAAAACGTCCTCGGCATCACGCCGCTTGAGCCCGGTTTCAAGCGGGTCCGCATCGTCCCGCAGCTCGGCCGTCTCCACTGGGCCGAGGGCGCCTATCCCACGCCGCTCGGACCGATCAACGTGCGCCACGAGCGCCAGGCGGACGGCACCGTGAAATCGAAGATCGACGCACCCGCCGGCATCGTCGTCGTGCGACAATAATTTCCCATGAAATCCACCCCTACTCGCTCCCCCCGCCTCATCCTCGGCTTTGTTGCCGCGCTGGTGCTAGCGTCCGCGCCGACGCGGGCCGCTCAGAGTTATCCCGAGCCCGCCGGGGCCGACACCGCCGGCTTCGTACCGATCTTTGACGGCAAGACCCTGACCGGGTGGGACGCCGATCCGAAGTATTGGCGCGTCCAGGACGGCATGCTGGTGGGCGTCGTTACGCCGGAGACGCTCCTCAAGGCTAACACCTTCGCGATCTGGCGGGGTGGGGCGCCCGCCGACTTCGAGTTAAAGGTCGAGTATCGCATCACCGCCGGCGGCAACAGCGGGGTAAACTATCGCAGCGTAGAGATCCCCACTCCGGCCTTCGCCTTGCAGGGCTACCAGTGCGATATCGACGGCGCCAATCGGCATACGGGCAATAATTACGAGGAGCGCGGCCGGACGTTCCTCGCGGTGCGCGGGCAAATCGTCCGCGCCGCCGAAGGGTCCAAGCGCGCGATCATCGGTACCCTCGGAGAGAAGGATCCGCTCGCCACGTTCGTGAAAAAAGACGACTGGAACCAGGTCCACCTCATCATCCGCGGCAACGTTTTCACGCATCTGGTGAACGGCCACGTCATGAGCGTGGTCATCGACGAAGATCCGGTCGCCCGCGCCGCCGCCGGCCTGATCGGCGTGCAGGTCCACGTCGGTCCGCCGATGAAGGTCGAGTATCGGAACTTTTTGCTGAAAACCCTGCCCGCCGTCACGCCCGCGCCCGCCAAATAATTTCGTACTGCCTCCATGTTTTCCAAATCCTGCTTCGTCTCCGGTCTGCTGGCCCTATTCCTCGCGGTGACCGGCCGCCTTCCGGCGCAGGCCACGGGCGAGGCGATCACGCTCGCCGGCCTGCGCACCGAATATCTGGTCGCGCCCGAAAACATCGAGGCCGCCGCGCCGCGTCTCTCCTGGACGCTCGAGTCCGCCCGCCGCGGCGCCGCCCAGACCGCGTGGCAAGTCCGCGTCGCCTCGTCCGCGGCAAAACTCGCCGCTGGCGAGGGCGATCGCTGGGACAGCGGCCGCGTGACCGGGAATGCCACCAATCAAGTCGCCTACGCCGGCCGGGCGCTGACCTCGCGCGCCGAGTCTTTTTGGCAGGTGCAGATTTGGGACGAGACCGGAAAACCGTCCGGCTGGAGCGCGCCGGCGCGTTGGTCGATGGGCCTCTTGCAGCCCACCGACTGGCGCGGCGAGTGGATTTCGTATCGCGACGACACGCCGTTGCACACCGACCGCAAGACCCTGCATCTCCCCGCGCCGCGCCACTACCGGAAAGAGTTTACCGCCGCGAAAACCGTGAAGCGCGCCGTGGTCTACGCGTCTGCGCTCGGCGTCTACGATCTTTATTGCAACGGCCAGCGGGTGGGTGACGCGTTTTTCCAGCCCGGCTGGTCCGACTATCTGCAACGCGCCTACTATCGCAGCCACGACGTGACCGCACTGGTGCGCACGGGCGGCGCCAACGTCATCGGAGCCGTCGTCGCCGAAGGTTGGTATTCCGGTTACGTCGGCTATGGGCTGCTCGTCGGCTACGGCCCGAACAAGGTCGGCCGCTCTTTCTACGGGAAGACGCCCGCGCTCCGCGCCCAGCTCGAAATCGACTA
>CANHJG010000130.1 GCA_947461205.1 Opitutia bacterium | reverse complement strand
TTTTCGAGGTGGGGAAAAACAGTTGGCCAAGTAGCGGAGGAAACGCCGGAAATGATTTTCCGGGGGTTTCTAACCTCTGCCCTCGTGCTCGGTTTCACGCTGATTTGAGCCGGCTGATGATCGAGCGGAAGGCGCGATCGTCCTCGCGCGGCCGCGCAGTCGCGCGCGGAGTGAAAAGTCTCTGCCCCGCCTATTTTCCCAGCGGGCCACAAAGATCATGCAGCCGGCATCACCGACCGCATCGTACACCCGTCGGACGTCACGCCCCTCACCGCGCCGGATAAAATCGCGGACTACCTCCGGGACGCCGACGCCAAAAATTCCTGCCAGGAATGCCGGTGGGGCGTCTGCCTCGACCGGAAGAACAAGCCGATCAGCCGCACGATGGTCACGCTGGGCACACTGACCCGGGCGTGGAGAACGCCAGTCATCCATCGGACACGTGCGCCCAGGGCAACGATCCGCCGTGTCCTCTCCGCGCCGGTTTTTCAACCGACGCGGACTGCGATTGCTCAGGCCGACAGCCTGCCAGGACGAAAACAAGGTCAGACGTGCCCCGCCAGCAGAGCGACGCCCCCCCTTCCCTCCCGAGCCCGAGAATTATCCTTCCCAATCGCGGGTAGGTCAGCCGTTGTCCTACCCATGCGGGTAATCTGCCCACCATGAACGAATCAACCCCGACCGTCACCCGTCGTCATCGGCGCCCGACGGGCCCCCGCGCCCCCGCCGCTTAGCCGATCGCCCTCCTGTCCCGCGTGCATGAGCCTGCAACTCCACCTTTCCTCCCGGAACGACGACCTGCTCACCACCTTGCGCCCCCGGCTCGCTGCGGCGCGCCAAACGACCGTGGCGGCCGGTGCCGGCATTCCCCGCCCCATCCCCGTGCTGCTGCCATCGTCGCAGTTGGGCGACTGGTTGCAGGTCCAACTCGCCCGGGAGCTCGGCCTCAGCATGGGCTTCGAGTTCCTCCAGCCGAGCGCGTTCTTCCAACGGCACTTCGCCGCGGGCGGCGTCGGCGCTGATTTTGCCCGGGCCCATGCCTTCTGGGCCCCCGAGCGCCTGCGCTGGCAACTCCTGCCGGACGTGGATCAGATCGCCCTCCACCTCGGTCTCGACTCCGCGACCACCCTCGCGCCCCGCGACCGTTTCGCCTTCGCGCAGCTCCTCGCCCAGCAATTCGACCGTTACGCGCGTTACCGCCCGGATTGGCCGGCCCGCTGGGATGCCAACCAACCGGCCTGGACGTTTGACCGCGAGGAGCTCTCCGCCGCCGCCCTCACCGACGAGGCTTGGCAGCGGCAACTCTGGCGCAGCCTCACCGGCCGGCCCGACACCCCGCCCCACCCTGCCCGCCTCCTCGACCCACTCGGCGCCGCAGCCTCCATCCCGCCTGAATCGGTCACCCCGCTGTTCGTCGTCGGCACGGACCGCCTCGATCCCCTACTCGTCCGCACCCTCGCCGTGCTCGCGCAGCAGGGCCAGGCCATCGAACTCCATCTACTCCTGCCGTCACTCGGTTACCTCGGTGACGTCTCGCGCCGCCATCGGCTGAAAGCCCGCCTCGCCGACGCCAGTCCCGAGGCGGCGGGCGAAAGCGACACCCACCCGCTCCTCGCGTCGCTCGGTCAACAGGCCGTCGGCACCTTCCTCCTGCTCGAAACGCTCACGCAGGACTACGCCGAGTGGCCGGTCGCCGATCCGGCCGAGCCCGATTTCGCACCGGACGTGACGCTGCTGCACCGCCTGCAGACCGACATCCGCCTCCAACGCCCGCCCCCCGCACCCGCGGGCGCGGACGAAAGCCCCGGCCTGCTCCCGCGCATTCAGGCCGCGGATACAAGCCTGCGCGTCCACTGCTGCCACAGTCCGCGCCGCGAGTTGGAGGTACTCCGCGACGAACTGCTCCGGGCCTTCGCCGAATTGCCCGGCCTCCTCCCGGAGGACGTGTTGGTGGCCGTCACCGATTTTGACGCCTACGCGCCGCTCGCCGAGGCCGTCCTGCGGTCCGACCCGCACCCGCTGCCCGTCCGCCTGACCGCCATTCCCGCCCGCGAAGCCAATCCGATTGCCGTCGCCCTGCTCGCGCTCCTCCGCCTGTCCCTCGGTCGGCACACCGCCAGCGAGCTCGTCGACCTCCTGGATCTCGCCGCCATCCAGCACCGGTTGGATCTGGCCGGAGAACCCGCAGTGCTCGCGCAACTCGCCGAGGCCATCCGCCACTCGGGCCTCACCCACGGGCTCGATGCCACCGACCGCTCAACCGGGGATTCGACCGGCACCTGGCGGGCCGCCCTGGATCGCCACCTCGCGGGCGCGTGGTTGGGCCCGGCACCCGCCGCCCACGACGCCGCCGGCGCCTGCGTGCATCCGCTCGCGAGCGATCTCCCCCACCACGATACCGCCCTGCTCAAATTCCTCGGCTGGCTGACCCAACTCGCCGGCCACCTGCACACCTGGCGTCACACCGCCCCTGCCGCCGCGTGGGCCGAACGCCTCGCAGCGACCGTGGACGACCTGCTGCACTCCGCGGTGAACGACGATCATGCCGCCGCCCTGCGCCGGGTCCTCGGCGAATTGGCCGGCGTGACGGCGACCACGCCCCTCGATGTCGGCACCGTCCTCGACTGGCTCCAGCCGCAACTCGACAACGCCACCAGCCTGCGCACCGCGATGGGCGGCGAGATCTTGTTCGGCCGCCTCGACCAACTGCACGGTCTGCCCTGCCGGGTCCTCGCCATCCTCGGGCTGCAGGACGGGGCCTTCCCGCGCGCCGCGCGCCGGCCCGCCTGGGATTTGCTCGCCCATCGCCCGGAACGCTTCGACGGCGATCCCCGCGCCCAGGACCGCCAGTGGTTTTTGGACGGTATTTTGGCCCCCCGCGATCGCCTGATCCTCGGCGCCGCCAACCGCAGCCTGCGCACGCCGCACGACGGCCCCCTTTCCTCCTGCGTCGAAGAGTTGGTCCGCGTGGCCACCGCCACCGTCCGCCCCGCCGACGGGTGGGATACCTTGGCCCAACAGCTGGTCGTGCCCCACCGCATCCAGCCCTTCTCGCCGGATTATTTCACGGCGGGCTCGACGCTGCCCCGCTCATTCGATGGCGCCGCCGCGCGTATCGGAACCGGCCTCACGCAGGCATCCGCAGACCCCGTGCGGCCGTTTTTCACCGCCGCCGCCGCTACCCCGCCCTCTCCCGCCGCGGAAACGCTCACCCTCACCCTCGCCCAGCTGGCCGCTTTCTGGCGCGATCCCGCCCAGGCGTGGCTGAAAGCCCTCCAGCTGGAGGTCAAGGAGGACGAGGCCGACGACACCGCCCTCGACGATGCCCCCCTGACCCTCGACGGGCTCCAAGCCTATACCGTCCGCTCCACCGCGCTCGCCACGCAGCTGGCCCTCGCCGCCGCCCCGGCTGCGACCGCGAGTTCCCGGCTCGCCGCCGACCGGGCCCTGCCCCCCGGCGCCTTGGGCGTCCTAGCGTGGGAACTGCGCGAACGGGAAATCGCCCCCCTCGCCGCCGGGCTCGCGCCCCTGCTGGCGCAAGTGGCCCGCACCTCGTTTGAGCTCGCCGTCGCGCCCGACGTGCGGCTCATCGGCGAGCTCGCGCTCAGCCCTCCGGCCGAGCCGGCTCCGTGGATCCTCGTCTATCATCCGAGCAAATTCGAAAAGAGCCCCAAGTATCAACTGGAGGCCTTCATTCACACCCTCGCAGCCACCGTGCACCTCGGCCGCCCGGTATCCTGCCGCGTCCTCGGGCTCGATCTACTCACGCCGAAACCGCTCCCGGCCATCCCCCTCGATGATGCCCGGCGGCATCTCGCATCGTTGATTTCCGGATACCGCCAGGGCCAGCGTCAGCCGCTCGCCTTTGCCCCCGCGACCAGCCGGGCGCTGGCGGACGCCCTCGCCGACGGCGAGGACGCGACTGCGGCTCTGGAAAAGGCGAACGCGAGTTGGAGCCGGGAGCCTTTTCGCGAAACCCCGGGCGGCGAAGGCACGTCGCCCACCTCCACCTTGGCGTGGCGCGATGCCGACCCGTTCGCCCCACCCCACCGCGACGATTGGGTTCACTGGGCCCGGGACGTAGCCGCACCCGCGAGCACCTGGTGGAGCGGGCAGACCGGCGACGTCGCCCCGAAGGCCGCCCCCGCCCCACCCGCCCGCCCGCCAGCCTGAGCCCATGCCCCTCTTTTCCGAACTCGCCCTACTCGAATCTCCCTTTGCGCCGGGGCTCACCGTCATTGAAGCCAGTGCCGGCACCGGCAAGACCTACTCTATCAGCCATCTCGTGCCCCGCCTCCTCCTGGCGGGCGTGCTGCCCGACCTTTCCAAACTGCTGCTGGTGACGTTCACCAACGACGCCGCCCGCGAACTCGCGGAACGCGTGCGCCGCGTGCTCACCCGGCTCGCCACCCCTCCGGCCAGCGACGAAGCCACGCGCCACCCGCATATCGCCGCGCTGCGGCCCCTGCTCGCCGACGCCGCCGCCCAGGCCCGGCTCGACCGCGCCTTGCTCGACCTCGACTTGCTCGCGGTCTCCACCATCCACGCGTTTTGCCAGCGCACACTGCAACAGGAAGGCAGCCTCTGTGGCCTGCCCGTGCTGCCGGAGGTCACCACCAACGACGAAGAACACCTCGCGCCCATCGTCCGCTCGCTCTGGGTCGCCCAGCTCGCGACGGACGCCCCGGCCGCGGCCCTCGCCACCGCCCTCAACTGGAAAATCGCCGACGCTCTAAATCTGATCAACACCCTGCGCCGCGCCCACCGCCCGCAAACCGAACCCGCCGTGCAGCCCTACGCCACGCTCCGGGCTTCCCTCGACACGCTCTGCGCGACGTTGACCGCGGACGAGTCGTTTCAATCCGCCGCGGACCTCATCGGACGGGTGACCGCGTGGAACAAAGGGATTGCGACGACCGCCGACGCGCTCGCCCGCCTGCGTCCGCTTCAGGCCGGCGCGATCCACACGCTGGCCTACTGGCAGAGCATGGCCCTCGCCGCCGAAGTGCCGGGGAAAATCACGGCCAAGTCCGCCGCTGCCAAGGCCCTGAAAGCCGAGGTGCTCCTCCACCCGTGGTTCGTCGCCCTCGACCAACTCGCGACCCTCACCACGCGCCTCGAATGGGCCTGGCAGCAGCAACTCGCCGCCGCCGCCCTCCCGCAGTTGGCCGCGGTGATGGCGCACCGCCGCCTGATCACGCAGGACGGCCTGATCGGGGCCCTCTACCGCGCCCTGCACCGGAGAACCCCAGAAGGAGCGGAGCAATCCGCGCGCCTGGCCGCCCATTTGGCCGAACGCTATCACGTCGCCCTGATCGACGAGTCGCAAGACACCGACCCACGCCAACTCGCCATCTTCCAACGCATCTTCACGCCCGCCGACCACCCGCGGCGCCTGATTCTGGTCGGGGATCCCAAGCAGGCCATCTACAGTTTTCGGGGCGCGGATCTCTCCACCTATCTCGCCGCCCGCCACACCGCCGACGCCGGCTATACCCTGACGCACACGCACCGCGCACCACAGCCGCTCGTGGCCACGCTCAACGCGCTCTTTCAGCGCACCGGCGGTTTCCACCATCCCGACCTGATATTCGCGCCGGCCGTATCCGCCCTGGCTTACGATCGGCAACTCCTCTGCCGGGGATATCCCTGCTCGCGGCTGGAAGCGTGGATCGTCCCCGAGGCCGACCTCGCCCGTTACTCCGCGCAGTCCCGCCGCATCCCCGCGCTGTCCGTCCGGGTGGCGTCGACCATCGTCGATGTCCTCCACCACGGTGAACTGCGCACCACCTACCGCGACGGCCGTCCGGGCGAAACCCGGCGAGTCTCCCCGCGGGACTGTGCGGTGCTCGTCGCCACGCATCTTCAGGCCCAAGGCATGGCCGAAGCGCTCCAAGCGCTCGCCGTCCCCGTCGTCATCAACTCCGGCGCCGATATCTTCGCCTCCGCGGAGGCCCGCGAACTGCACACCCTCCTCCACGCGCTCCTCGATCCCCGCCGGACACCCCGCCTGCGCAGCGCCCTCGCCACCCGCCTGGTCGGCCTCGATGCCACCGCGCTGGCGGCCTTGGACCACGTGGGCGACGACCGCCAGCAACCCTCCGTCGTTTGGCGGGCGCGTTTTGAAGGGTGGAATCAGACCTGGGTGAATCGCGGTCTCACCGCCCTCTTCGCCGCCCTGGAGGGACCGGAGATCGGGATCACCCGCCGACTCGCCCTCGTGCCGCTGACCGGGGAACGCCGGGCGACCAACTACCGCCATCTGACCGACCTGCTCCTGGAGGCCGCGCGCGAGGCCGCCCCCCGCCCCGACGAAATCGTCCGCTGGCTCGGCCAACAAATCGCCCGGACCGAGGAGCGCTCCCAAAGCGAGGAACGCCAACTGCAGCTCTCCAGCGACCGCGAGGCCGTCCAGATCGTCACCCTGCACAAAGCCAAGGGACTCGAATACCCGCTGGTCTTCTGCCCCTACCTCGCCGATCCGCTCAAGGAGCACCAAGGCGTCGCGCGCCTGCCCGCTTCGCGCGCCAACGGCGCGGACGAAGGATCCGATCGGCTCATCCATCTCGATCTCGTCGAGGCCAGCGTGAACGCTGCCCGCACCCGGGAACTCATGGCCGCCCAACTCGAGGAACGCCTCCGCCTCACCTATGTCGCCCTGACCCGCGCCCAGGTCCGCGTCTGGATTTGCAGCTACGGCAACTCCGCCCAGTCCGACCGGGGCAGTCCCCTCGACTGGCTGCTGCGCACCGAGGCGGAGCTCACGTCCTATCCCACTTATTCGGACGACTGGGTCCGCTCCGCCAAAACGGGCCGCAGCGCCCGCCACTCCGACGTGCTCCGGTCCCTCGGCGCTCAACCGCCCGCGGCGGAGGCCGCCGACCCACCCACCCCGCTCATCACGGTGTGCGATCCCCCGCCGCCCGGCTCGGCGCGTTATGCCCCCGCCGCGCCCACCCCCGATGCCCTCCCGCCGGATCTGGTCGCGCTCCCCGCCCCCGTCGTGCCGCCGAGCTGGCGCATCACCTCCTTCTCCACGCTCACGAAAGAAAAACACGCGCACGGCGCACCGCTGCTCGCAACGCCCCCCGCCCCCGCCCCGGCCACCGCGGCCGAAACACCGGCCATCGCTTTTCTAGCCTCCCCCGGCGGCGCCGCCGTCGGCACAGTCGTCCACGATTGGATCGAAACCTGGGATTTGAGCCCGCCCGAGGCCGGGGCCCTCGCCCGCCACCTCAAAACCGCCCGCCCGCCGGAACCCCGCGCAGACCAACCGGCGTGGCCCCACGCCCTCCACGAACTGTTCTCAACCCTGCGCCTGATTCGCTTGCCGGGTTGCGGGGATACCCCGCTCCACGAACTCTGCCCGGAACCGCACGGCTCCGAATGGCACTTTCACCTGCCGCTCGCCGGCGCACTGACCGTCGGCGCACTCGCCCGCTGCTTCGAAGACCACGCCGACCCCGCCCATCGTCCTTACGCCGCGTCGCTCGCCGCGCTCTCCGATGAAAAATTCCACGGCTTGCTTCAGGGCTATATTGATCGCCTGGCCCGCCACGGACCGGCGTGGGGCGTGATCGATTGGAAAACCAATCGGCTCGGGGCCACCCTGGGCGACTACGACCACGCCGCCCTCCTGCGTTGCGCGATGCAGGATCATTACCTGCTCCAGACGCACCTCTATCTCGTCGCCCTCCGCCGTTATTTGCGCGCCCTCGGGCTGGCCGACCATCCCCTCGCCGGCGCGTGGCTCGTGTTTCTGCGCGCCATCGCTCCCGGCGAAACCCGCGGCGTCCTCCACATCCATCCACCCACCGCGATGCTCGACGCCCTCGATCGGCTGTTCGCCCCGGCCCTCCGCCCCCTCGTATGAGCCCTTGGATCTCACCTGCCACCCTCACACCGGAGATCGAACTGCTGGTGCGCCGCTGGGAGCTACCGCACGAGCGCATTGCCGAGGTGACCCGCTTGCTCGCCGCGCAAAGCGAGGGCGGCACCGCCTGCGCCCTGCTCCCCCTCACACCGACCCAACCCGCCGCATGGGGCTCCGCCTGCCAAGTGCCGCCGCCCACACCCGGCGACGTCACCGCCGCTCCCTCCCCCCTCGTCCTGCGCCACCACGCCGGCCAGCCCCATCTGCAAGCCTGGCGTTTCTACCGCGCCGAGCAGGCCATCGCCGCCGATGTGCTCGCCCGCGCCCAACGCGCGGCGCCCCCCTTGGCCCGCCCGGTCGCGGACCTCCTCGCCGACCTCGGCCCCGACCAGGTAAACGCGCAGCAGGCCGACGCCATCACGTGCGCCTTGGAACACACCTTGGCGCTCATCGTCGGCGGTCCCGGCACCGGCAAGACCCACACCCTCGCCCGGCTCCTCGCCCTGCTGATCGCCGACCATCCCGACAAGCCCCCGGTCATCCATCTCGCCGCACCCACCGGCAAAGCCGCTGATCGCATGAAGGAGGCCGTCGAGGCCGCCGCCGATCATTTGCCCGCCACCCTCCCGGCGAAAACCAAAGCCGCGCTCAAAACCGTCGCGGCCAGCGCCTCCACCCTCCACCGGTTGCTCGGGTTCAATCCGTCCACCGGCCAATGCCGCGCCCACGCCACCCAAAAACTGCGCAGCGACGTCGTGATCGTCGACGAATGCTCGATGATCGACACGCTCCTCTGGCAAGCCCTCTTGGCCGCCTTGGAACCCAACACCCGGCTCGTGCTCGTCGGCGATCCCCACCAGCTGGAAAGTGTCGCCGCCGGCGATGTGCTCGGCTCCCTCGTTCGCTTTGCCCGGGCTCACCCGGGCACCGCGCTGGATCGCGTCTGGCTCGAACTCACCGAGAGCCGCCGCTTCCGCCACCGCTCCGGCATCGGCGCTCTCGCGACCGCCATCGTCAACGGCCACGCCGACGACGCCGTTCACCTCCTCGCCAGCCATCCGGCGCCGGCCGACCAGACCCCGCCCGCCGACGGACTGGCCTGGCTCGGCGATCATGGCGGGCGCTTCGCGTGGGAGCACCTGCCCGCGACCGTGCAGTCGGCGCTCACCGCCGTCGCCGACGCCCCCACGCCGGCAGAGGCACTGACCGCCCTCGCCGGCGTGCGTCTCCTCACCGCGCATCGCGAGCACACGCTCGGCGCCGCCGGACTCAACGACGCGATCCAACGCCACCTCACCCAGCGCCCCAGCATCAAGCGTCCGCCCAACCAGCCCGTGATCGTCAATCACAACGATCCCGAGACCCGCCTCACCAACGGCTCCGTCGGCGTCATTTTGGACGTGGCCGGCACCCGCTCCGCCTATTTTCCGCCCGCGTCCGCCGACGCGCCTCCGCGCCAGGTGCCGCTCGGCCAGCTGCCCGACACCAGCGCCGCCTGGGCGCTGACGATTCACCGTTCGCAGGGCAGCGAATTCGATCAGGTCCTCGTGATCTTGCCGCCCGACGACAGTCCCCTCGCCACCCGCGAACTCATCTACACCGCGATCACCCGAGCGCGCCAGTGCGTCTACGTCTGGGGCGGGGAAACCACCGTGCGCGCCGCCCTCGGCGAACAAGCCGTCCGCTGCACGCTGCTCGAAGCGAGCCTCGCCGCCCTCACCCCGCCCCCGTCACCCGCCCCATGAATCCGCCCGCCCCGCCCATGACCCGCCTCGTGCATACCGCCGACTGGCATCTCGGCGCCCGCCTCATGGACTGCGAGCGCCACGACGAGCACCGCGCCTTTCTCGACTGGCTGTTGCAGCAGCTGGTCGAACTGCGCCCCGACCTTCTGATCGTCGCCGGCGATATCTTCGACGTGGCCGCGCCCTCGCAGGAGGCGCTCAAACTCTATTACACGTTCCTCAGCCGCCTCGCTGCCACCGTGCAGTGCCAGACGCTCATCCTCGGCGGCAATCACGACTCGCCCGCGACCCTGCACGCCCCGCGCGACGTCCTGCGCGCCCTCGCGGTCCGGGTCGTCGCGACCCCGCCCGCCGACCTGAACGACGCCGTGTTGGAATTTGACCACGCCGTCGTCTGCGCGGTGCCGTATCTAAAAGAGCGTGACGTGCGCACCGCCGCCCCCGGGCAGTCGGCCGACGCAGTCGCGGCCGCCATCCGCGCGGGCATCACGGATCACTACCGCGCCGTGTTGACCCTCGCCCAAGCCAAAGCGGCCGGCCGCCTGATCGTCGGCACCGGCCATCTCACCGCCGTGGGCAGCGAGATCAGCCCCAGCGAGCGAACCATCCACATCGGGAACTTGGGCGCCGTCGAGGCGCGCTGCTTCGACGGTTTCGCCTACACGGCTCTCGGCCATATCCACCGGCCGCAAAGTGTCGGCGGTGACGAACGCGTGCGTTACGTCGGCTCTCCCCTCCCCCTCAGCTTTGCCGAGGTCGATCTGCCCAAGGAAATCCGCGTGGTCGACCTCCACGGCACCGCGCTCACCCAGCGGGCCGTTCCCATCCCCGTATTTCGTCCCCTCCTCCGGCTCACGACCACCGCGGCCACCCTCGGCGCCGATCTCGCCCCGTATCAGGGCGCCGCCGCCGACCCGCTACTTCCCTGGGTCGAACTGACCGTCACCGATTGCCGCGCCCATCCCGATATTGCGCGCCAAGTCCGCGAAGCCGCCGCCCCGCTTCGCCTGCACGTCCTCAAAGTCCTGCCTCCGGCCTCGGTCGCCACCGACCCCGCCGCCGGCCCCGCCACGACGGCCCTCTCGCTGAGCGACCTGCGCCCCGAAGAGGTGTTTGCTGAACGGCTCCGCCGCGAAGCGATCGACCACGCCTCCGCCGCAGGCCAGGCCCTCGTCCAGACCTTCGCCGAATTGATGAGCGGCCTGCATGAAACCGCGGTGGTCGAAAACCCGGAGGCCCGCCCATGAAAATCCTGCGCCTCGCTCTCTCGAACCTGAATTCGCTCCAGGGTCCGAACGCCCTCGACTTCACCACGCCCCCGCTCGCCCACTCCGGACTCTTCGCCATCACTGGACCGACCGGCGCCGGCAAATCCACGCTCCTCGATGCGATCACGCTCGCCCTCTACGGGCGCGCCGCCCGCTACGGTCATGTGCCCAACCCGGACGCCGTCATGAGCCGCCACACCGGCGAATGTTCCGCCGAGGTCGAATTCTCCTGCGCCGCCGGCACGTTCCGCAGCGTCTGGCAGCTCCAGCGCGCCCGCAAAAAACCCGACGGAAAATTGCAGCAGGCCAAGCGCCGCATCATCGCCTTGCCGGCCGAGACCATCATCGCCGAAAATATCAAAGACGCCGACGCCAAGATTCTCGAACTCACCGGCCTCGACTACGACCGCTTCCTGCGCTCCGTCCTCCTCGCGCAGGGCGACTTCGCCGCGTTTCTGAAAGCCGGCCCGAAAGAGCGCACCGACCTCCTCCAGCAGGTCACCGGCACCGGCATCTATCAGGATATTTCCCAGGCCGCCTTCCGGCGTTCGGCAGACGCCCAGCAAGCCCACGCCACCCTCCTGCGCGATCACGCGTCGGTCCCGGTGCTCGCACCCGAGGAGCGCGCCCGCCACGAAACGGCGCTCGCCGCCCACACCCTGCGCCTGAGCGAACTCACCGACCTTTTATCAGCGCTCACTCAACGCATCGGCGAGGCCCAGCGTTGGCTCGAAATCGAAAAAAATGCCCGCCAGCGGGCCGCCGATCACACCGACCATGCCCACGCTGCCCACGAGGCGGCGCCCGCTCTCGCCCAACTCCAGCTCCACGAAAAGGCGGCTCGCTTCATCGCCGACCTGACCTCGCTGGACCGACTCGACGCCGACCACGCGAAAGACGGTGCCGCCCTCCGCGCCCTCGACGCAACCCTGCCGGAACTCGCCCGCCGCCTCCACCTCGCCGAGAACGGCGCCCATCACGCATACGCCGAGCTCGTCACCGAGGAGGCCCGGGTGACCGCGCTGCGGGTCCTGTGGACCGAAGTGAACGAGCTGGACAAAGGCCTCGCCGCCGCCCGCGAAGCCCTGCGCCAACTCACCACCCAACACACCGGGCTGGAGAAAGCCGCCGCGAACCTCACGGCCGCGTTGGCCCACGAGCAGTCGGCGCGGCAGACCGCCGCCCAGGCGCACACCACGGCCACGGCCTGGCTCACCGCCCACGCCTCCGATGCCCCGCTCGCCGGCCAACTCCCGGACCTCCAGGCCACCTCGGCCCGGTGGACCGCGAGCGATGCCGCCACCACGAAAGCGCACGCCGACCTCACCCAGCGCCAGCAAGAAGTCGCTCGGTTGCAGGCGTCGGTCCGGACCCTCGCCGCCCAACGGCCGCCCCTCCAAAGCGACCTGCAAACCAAGGCCGAGGGCGTCGCGGCCGCGCAGCGCGCCCTCGACGCGGTCAGCGAGCAACGCCCCTTGCCGGAGCTCGAATCCCTCCGCGATCACGCCCGCGACCGGCGCCTCGCTCTGGAAAGCCTCGCCACCGCCGCCACGCGACTCCGCGAGGGGGTCCGCGACCTCGCCGACGGCCACACCAAAGCCACCCTCACCGCGGCCGCACTCGTCCGCTCGGCCGTTGACCTCAAACACCGGCAACAGCGGCAGGAGGAGGCGGAGAAACTGCTCGCCGCCCAGCGCACGGCGCTGGCCTTCGCCGAAAAGGTGCAGTCCCTCGAGGAGCACCGCACCGCCCTGCAGGCCGATGCCCCCTGCCCGCTTTGCGGCTCCGTCCATCACCCTTACGCGGTGCCGGGCAGCCAACCGTCCGCCGCGTTGAGCGGCGTCCGCCGCGACGCCACCGCGGCGGAGACGGCGCTGAAAAACGCGCAGGACGATTTCACGACCGGCGACAAACACCACGCCGTTTTGGTCCGCGACCAAGACCGCCAGACCGCCGAAAGCGCGAAACGCACCGCCGAACACGCGGGGCTGCTCGTGGCCTGGAACACCGCGGCCGCACCGCAGGGCCTGGCGGACCAGTTCGCCAATGAAGCCCTCCTTGCGTCCCAGTTGTCCGCCGCCCAGCTCGAGGAGACCCGCCGCCAGACCCAGGTTGCCGCCGGCCGCGCGGCGGAGCAGGTGCGGCAAAAAGCCCAGCTCGCCCAGCAAACGGCGCAGGCGGAGCTGGACCGAATCCAGCAGGAGATCGCCACCCAAACCGCGCTCACGACCCAAGCCAACGCCCAGCTGCCCGCGCTGGAGGCCACGCTCGCCGGCCACCGCCAAACCACGCTCACCCAGCAAGCCGCCTTCGCTCACCTCATCTCCGGCTTCGAGCCCACCACCACGGACCTCGTATCCGTTCCAGCCCTCCTGGATACGCTAAAAACGCGCGCCGCCACCTGGGCGCGCCACCAGACCGAAGCCGCGAAACTCGCCACCGACCTCGGCGTCCGCCAATCGACGTGCGACGCCCTCACCCAACAGCTCGCCACCGCGACGGCCGCCGTCACCGACTCCCTCGGCCACGTCACCCGCGCCCAGTCCGCCGTGAAAGCCCAGGAAGCGGTCCGGGCGGAAAAATTCGGCGACCGCGCCGTCGCCGACGCCCAACGCGACGCCGAGGCCGCCCTCA
>CANHJG010000129.1 GCA_947461205.1 Opitutia bacterium | reverse complement strand
GTGCTGCAGCTGATGAAAGTGGGCGAAAAGCGTCTCGTCATAATTCCAGCGGAGCTGGCCTACGGCACGCGCGGGCAGCCGCCGAAGATCGGGCGCAATGCGGCGCTCGTGTTCGAGATCGAGTTGTTGGAGAGCAAGCGGGACTGAGTGACGGTTCGGTGACGCGCGAAGCGGGGCTCGCCGCGGCGGAGTTCGTCGTCCACGTTCGCGGACTATGAGAACCCATCTGCTCGGCGTGCTGGCGGCGGTGCTGCTTCTGCCCGGCGCGGCCCTGGCCGCGAAACCGGCCGCGACTTTGCCCGGCTTCCAGCGCGACGGTTCGGTGCTCCTGCCCAACCAATGGTCGCTGCGGCCAGTGGGAAAACAGCTTCCGGTCGGCGACTTTCCGATCAACGTGGCGCTGCATCCGGGCGGCCGGTTCGCCGCGGTGCTCCACGGCGGGTATGGTCAGCACGAGGTGCGGATCCTCGAGGTTAAAACCGGTCGCGCCGTGTCGCAGGCGGCGATTGAGGAATCCTTCTACGGGCTCGCGTGGTCCGCGGACGGCGGGCGGCTGTTCGCGAGCGGGGGCGGCGCGGAGGTGATTCACGCGTTTGAATTCAAGGCCGGCTATCTCTCGGCCCATCGCGAGCTCGTGCTGCGGCCCGCGAAGGAACAGGGTATCCCGGGCGGGTTCGCGGTTTCCGCCGACGACGCCGCGCTCTACGTGGCCGAGAGTTGGGGCCAGCGGGTCGAAAAGATTTCCACCGCCGACGGACGGGCGCTCTGGATGCGGAGCTTTGCCGCGGCGGAAGGGGCGGCGACGACCGCGCATGAAGGCGAACGGCTCAAGCCTGCGTCGGATCCGCTCGCCCCGTTTCCCTACACGTGCGTGGCCGACGAAAAGCACGGCCGGGTTTTCGTCAGCCTCTGGGCCCAGTCGGCCGTGCTGGTGCTCGATGCGACGACCGGCGTGGACCTCGCGCGTTGGCCGGTCGGTGCGCACCCGAACGAGATGCTGCTGTCCGCCGACGGCCGGCTGTTTGTGGCGGAAGCGAATCTCAACTCCGTCAGTGTGATCGACACCGCGACGGGGCGCGTGACCGAGCGGCTCACGGCGTCGTTGTTCCCGAACGCGCCGCCCGGCTCGATGCCCAACAGTCTCGCGCTTTCGCCCGACGGGGAACTGCTCTTCGTCGCCAACGCCAACAACAACAACGTGGCGGTGTTCGACGTGGAGACGGCGGGCAAGGCGAGGTCGCTCGGGTTCATCCCGGTCGGCTGGTTTCCCACGAGCGTGCGGGTGACGCGCGACGGCAAGACCCTAGTTGTCGCCAATGGCAAAGGATTCAGCTCGGCGGCGAATCCGCGCGGGCCGTTTCCCGGTTCACCGGTGCCGCGCAACCTCCAAGAGTATATCGGTGGGCTGATGCAGGGCACGGTCTCGCTCATCGAGTTGCCCGAGGAGAAAAAACGGGCCGAACAGTTTGGGGTGTGGAGCCAGACGGCGTTTGCGTGCAGCCCGCTCGAAGCGGGGGCGACGGCGCGCGGCGTGGGCGCACGACCGGCGGGCAGCCCGATCCCCGCGAAGGTCGGCGATCCTTCGTCGATCAAGCATGTGATCTACGTCATCCGCGAAAACCGCACCTACGACCAGGTCTTCGGCGACATCGCCGAGGGCAACGGCGATGCGCGGCTCTGCCTGTTTCCCGAGCAGGTCACGCCGAACGCGCATGCGCTCGCGCGGGAATTTGGGTTGTTTGACAATTTCTACGCGGACGGCGAGGTGAGCGCCGACGGTCACGAGTGGACGATGGGCGCGCAAGCGACGGACTTCGTCGAAAAAATGTGGCCGCTCAGCTACGGCCACAACGCGAAGAAGAAATACGACTATCCGTCCGAGGGGCGGTATCCGGTCGCGTTTCCCGCCAACGGCTATCTCTGGAACCGCGCGGCTGAGGCCGGCGTGAGCTACCGGAGCTACGGCGAGTTCTGCAACACGCCGAAGAACGGTCCGCTGCTGTCCGAGCCGTCGTTGCCAATCCTCGTCGGTCACGTCGACCCCTATTACCGGGCGTGGGACATGGAGTATCCCGACGTGAAGCGGGCCGAGCGTTTCGCCGCCGAGATCCGCCGGTTCGAGGCCGAAGGCACGATGCCGCGGCTGCAGGTGCTGCGGCTCGGCAACGATCATACGTCGGGCACGAATCCCGGGAGCCGCACGCCGACCGCGATGGTCGCCGACAACGACCGGGCGCTCGGCCTGCTGGTCGAAGCGGTGTCGCGTTCGAAGTTTTGGGGCGAGACGGCGATTTTTGTGCTCGAAGACGATGCGCAGAACGGACCGGACCACGTGGACGCGCACCGCATGCCGGCGCTCGTCATCAGCGCGTGGTCGAAGCGCGGCGCGGTAGATTCCTCGCTCTATTCGACGACGAGCATGCTGCGCACGATGGAGCTGATCCTCGGCTTGCAGCCGATGTCGCAGTTCGATGCGGCGGCGCTGCCGCTGTGGGCGGCGTTTGCCGAACGGGCCGACCTCACGCCTTTCGTGGCGCGGCCGGCGCAGGTCGATCTCGAGGCCCGCAACGCGAAGCTGGCGTGGGGCGCAGGCGCGTCGCAGAAGATGGATTTCACCGGACCGGACAAGGCGGACGACATCCAGCTGAACGAGATTGTCTGGCGCAGCGTGCGCGGGGCGGATTCGCCGATGCCCGCGCCGGTGCGCGCCGCGTTCTACAAGGCCCACGCGAAAGACGAGGACGAGGAGAAGGAGTGAGGCGGAGCGGCGGCGCCACGGAGCGCGGGCCAGGGCGTGGCGAACGCGCGGAGCATGGGTCTGCTCACCAACGATCCGACCGAAACGGGACGGCGGGCAGGCCGGCGCCGTTGAAGAGATTGGCCACGGGGGCGTTGCGCCACGCGTAGCGGACGGCGACGGGTTCTTTTACGGCGGGCGCGGAGACGAGCAGGGTCTCGCGCTCGATCTTCGCTGTGGCGGCGTGAAAAATTCTGTCCGCACCGGCGATTTCGAGTGACTGGGTGGGTTTGTCGTGGGCGTTGAGTCCACTCGCGTGGGTGAACCGCACGCGCAAGGCCGCGCCCTCGCGCACGACGTCGGCGAAGGTCGGACCGGTGTCATCGACGGTGACGCCGTAAACGCGGTTCTTCGCGAGCAGGGCGAGGCGGCGGCCGACGTCCTGTTTGTTGGTGGGATGGATGTCGGTCGGGCTGCCGAGATCGATGGCGAGGGCCTGACCGGTGTTGGGCCAGGCGAGGGTTTGGGTCTGCGCTTCGCGGAGAAACGCCCAGGCGGCGGCCGTGGGGTCGGCCGGGACTTGGTAGTTCGCGAGATTCACCCAGTAGAACGGGAAATCGCCTTGGCCGAAATGCGCGCGCCAAGCCGTGATCATCGCGGCGAACAGGGCGGGGTACTCGGCGGGGCGGTCGGCGTTGCTCTCGCCCTGATACCACAGCGCGCCGCGGAGCGAGTAGGGGAGCAGCGGGTTGATCATGCCGTTGAAAAGGCCGGCGGGAGTCCACGGGTCGCCGGGGCCGCGCGGTACGCGGGGCCGGGGATTTTTTTGCAGCCAAGTCGCGTAGATTTTTTGGCCGTCGCTTTTGGGCTTCGTCTTCGCCCCGGCGGCGGTGGCATCGCGTTTCGCTGTGGCTTCGGCTTTCGTCCACGCGGCGAGAGTGGCCTCGTAGGCAAATTGGTTAGCCGGGTAGTCGGCGAGGGCTTGGCGCCAGCGGGCGGTGACGGCGGCGAACTCCGGCTGGCTGGCGAGGGCGGCGGGGCTCAGCCAAGACTCGATCGGCGTGCCGCCCCACGAACTGTGGACGAGACCGACGGGCACGCCGATTTTTTGGAAGAGATCGCGGGCGAAAAAATAGCCCACCGCGGTGAAGCCGCCCACGGTCTGCGGGGTGGTGGGCTGCCAGCCGCCGGTGGGCACGGTGTCGGCGGGTGTGTCCGCCACGGTGGGCGCGATGCGCACGTGGCGGATGAGCGGAAAATGGGCGGCGGCGATTTCCGCGGGGGCGTTCGCGACGCGGCTCCCGGCCTGCCAGGTGCCGGCGCGGGCCTCGACGGTGAACTCCATGTTGGACTGGCCGGCGCAGAGCCAGACTTCGCCAACGACGACGTCGCTTACGGTGACCGTGTTTTTGCCGGCGACGACGAGATCGGCGCTGGCGGAGTCGGCGGGGAGTGCGTCGAGGAAGACGATCCAGCGGCCGTCGGCGCCTGTGGTCGTCCGCCGGGATTGGTCGCGGAATTTCACGAGCACCGGCTCGCCGGCGTCGGCGCGGCCCCAGACGGGGACGGGTTTGTCGCGCTGCAAGACGGCGTGGTCGGTGAAGAGGGGCGCGAGGGAGACATCGCCCCGCGAGGCGGCGGCGAGGGCGACGAAGAGGGCGCCGGCGAGGGCCAACAGGTGCAGCGGAAGTTTCATCGGGCGACCGGAGGGTGGGCGCGGATGCGGACGTTTCCGAGCGTGAAAACCGGCGCGGTTTACTGCCGCCACGGCCGGCCGGCCTGGTAGGCGGCGAGCCGACGTTCCAACGGGGCGGTGACGGCGGGATCGCGGGCGGCCGCGGCGAGGGCGAGCGCGCGGGTGGCGGCGACGACGGCCTCGGGATAGCGGCCGTTTTCGGCAAGTGCGGCGGCGAGGACGTTGGCGGAGGAAAAATCGTCGGGGCGGGCGGCGGCGATCCGCTCGGCGAGTGCGAGCGCGTCGGCGCCGTGCCGGACCGTGGCGGCGGGATCGGTGGCGAGCAGCCAGGCGAGGTTGGTGGCGAGGGTCGCGTTACCGCCGTGGACGAGGCCCGCGCGATACAAGCGCGCCGCCGCGGCGCGGGCGCCGGTTTGGTAGCAGAGATTGCCGGCGTTGAGGCCAAATTCGGCGCGGGCGGCGGCGGGCGTGCGGTCCAACGCGGCGAGCAGATTTTGCTCGGCGTGCGGGGCGTCGTCGTTGGCGAGCTGGGCGGCGGCGATGTGGTAGAGCGCCTCGGCGTCGCTCTGGTCGGGCACGACTTGGAGGAGGAGCACGCGGGTGCCGGGGCGGCGCAGGTCGGGGGCGGGACTGTAGGGGAGCACGCGGAGCCAGGCGGGCAGCTGCTGCTGCACGAACAGTTGGTAACCGAAGGTTTTTGCGAAGTCGGCCGGGGGCGCCCCGGGGTGCAGCAGGACAAAATAGTCGCGCAAGAAATCTTCGTTCGAGGTGAGGGCGATGTGGGTGACCTGCCGGGCCCGCAGGAGCGTCCGGGCCTCGGCTTCGTTGGTGGCGCTGAAGATTTCCGCGGCGGCGCGCAGGCCCGCGACATTTTCCCAATAGAGGGTTCCGACGGTTTGGAAGCGGCCATAGTAGCCAACGCCCGACGAGGTCGACGG
Organism: Opitutia bacterium; assembly: GCA_947461205.1. Lineage (GTDB taxonomy): Bacteria > Verrucomicrobiota > Verrucomicrobiia > Opitutales > Opitutaceae > GAS368. The sequence continues at coordinate 8,500 of CANHJG010000129.1, read as the reverse complement.
GCAGCCGAGGAGCACGATGTCACCGGCCGGCTGGGACGCACGCAGGGCGGCGGCGATGTCGCGGTGGAGCGCCGGGGCGAGATCCAGGCGGCCCGCCGTGCGTTGCCGGACGGTTTCGCGCAGGGCGAGCACGCGGGTGAGCGTCGGCGGGACGAAGAGCCCGACGGTGGTGCCGAGGACGAGGAGCCAGCGGGCGCGGGCGCCCCAGTCCTGCGTGAGAGCGGCGAGGACGACGAGGGTGAGGCAGAGCTGAGGGCCGGAGGAGTTTTGCCAGAAACGGATCTGCCAGCAGGCGAGGGCGACAAATCCGGCGGTCGCCACGGCGGCGAAGGTGAGGGCGAGCCGTTCCCGCGTGCCGCGGGCCCAGAGCAGCACGGCGGCGGCCAGGGCGGGCAGCAGGGTCTCGTTGACGTGGAGAAAGAAGCTGTCCCAGCCCGTGGCGCGGACGAGGGCCGGCAGGGACATGCCTTCGAGGACGTGGTGGGAAAGGCGGCCGACGAAGGGATCGCGGACGGCGAACACGGCGGTGCCGCCGAGGAGGAGCGCGCCCGGGGCCGCGACGACGGCGAGTGCGGGGACGAACCAGCGGCGCAACGGGAACGCGCGGGCGGCTGCGGGGGCGAGGTGTCGTTCGCCGAGCAGGGCGACGAATTCGGCGCCGCCCCACCACGCGAGCGCGTAGAGTGGATGGTTGACCTCGAGGCGCAGGCCGAAGTGCGAGGGCGCGTACTCGAGCAGGTAGAAGAACAACGAGGCCAGCGCCCCGACGCGGCCCCAGAGGCGCCAGGCGGCGGCATCGAACGCCGCGCCGTGCGCTTGGGCGGCGCGGCCGCGCCACCCGACGGCGGCGAGTGCGGCCGCGGCCGTGAAGGCGATGGCCGGAATGGTCGAAGCCGCGCTGAGCCACAGGCCGACGGCGCCGCACAAAGCCGAGACCACGGCGGCGCGGCGGACGTCCGCCCGGGAGTTCGGCAGGAGCAGGACGGGGCGGTGGGCCGGGTCGGCGCGCCACCAGCCGCCGCCCATAAACACGGCGCCCAGCACGAGACCGAACGCGGCGGCGGTGATCAGGCCGTGGTGGTCCACGTAGTTGGGCGAAAATGCGTCGTAGAAATCGCGATGACCGATCATCCCGACTGCGACGAGGAGCCCGGCCCCGGCGCCGGCCCGGTGCGCGGCCCAGGCGGAAAGCGCGACGATGAGCGTGCCGAGCAGCGCGAAATTGATCCATCCGACGGCACGTTCGGTCGCGAGCGTCAGCGGCTCGTCGGTGAGCAGGTGCCGCAGGTGCCCGGCGCCGGCGACGATCCAGACGAGCGGCGAACTCCAGTGGACTTCGCGGCCGAAAGGCGCGTTGTCGGTGGCGGTGAACCGCACGCGGGCGCCGCCGCGCTCCTGCAGGTCGAGGGCGTTGAGCACCCAGAGTTGCGCGTCGGCATAGACGAGCGGGAGGGTGCGCTTCAGGGGGGTGGTCGCCGCGGGTGCGCCGCGCAGGCCCTGGAGGTCGACGAGCGCGAGGTAGTCGCGGACGGCCAACGTGTGCAGCAGGAGCAGGGTGGCCACCAGGGCCCAGGCGGACGCCATGATCGTCCAGCGGGCGCGGGGGCTTTCGTGCGTCAGGCGCATGCGGGCGGCCGGCAGCTCATTGCCGCCACGGTCGGCCGGCCTGGTAGGCGGCGAGCCGGAGGGCAAACTGGGCGGTGGCGTGCTCGTTTCCGGTGCGGCGCATGAGCTCGAGCGCCCGGTTGGCGGCGGTTACGGCCTCGGTGAAGCCCCCGGTTTCGGCTAGGGCGGCCGCCTGCGCGCTGAGTACGGTCGCGTCGTCCAGCGCGAGGGGTTGCACCAGCGCCAGCGCCTCGGCGCCGTTGCGCACGGCGTCGTCGCGGCTGGTGGCGAGCACCCAGGCGAGGGACGCCGCCGCCGCGGGATTTTCCCCGGCGGTCAGGACGGCGCGATAGAGGCGGACGGCACCGGCGTGCGCGGCGTTTTGGTAACAGAGGTTGCCGGCCGTCTGGCACAGCGCGACGCGCTCGGCGGCGGGTGCGCGCAGGACGGCGGCTTCGAAGCTTTGGGTGGCTTCGGCGGTCTGGCCGAGGGCGAGTTGGGCCCGGGCGATATGCCAGAGCGCGTCGGTGTCGCTCTGATCGGGCACCACCTGCAGCAACAGCACGCGCAAATCGGGCAGCGACACATCGGCGGGCGGCCGGTAGGGGAGCGGGCGGAGCCACGGCGGGATGACTTGGTCCGCCAAGAGCCGGTAGCCAAACGAGGCTTTGAAGTCTGCGGCGGTGCCGGTGGGCCGCAAAATGGAAAAAAACTGGGTTAAGAAACTTTCCTCCGTGATCATGGCGAGGTGGGTGATGCCATGCCGGCGGATGAGGGCGCGGGCTTTTTCCGCGGACGGTGCGCCGAAGATTTCCGCGGCGGCGCGGAGGCCTTTGTAGTTTTCCCAGTAGAGCGTCCCGAGGGTCCGGAAGTTGCCATAGTAGCCGATGGCACAGGAGCCGTTGGGACTGGCCAGGAGCACAATGTCGCCGGTCGGTTGGGACAATCGCAGGGTGGCCGCGACGTCGCGATAGAGCAACTGCTGGAGGTCCATCTGGTCGGGGGAGCGGGCGGCCACGCGGGCGCGGACCAGGGCGACGCGGCTGACGGCGGTGGGCACCAAGCCCGCTCCGATGACCGCGAGGAGGACGAGCCAGCGGAGGCGCGCGCTGCGGCCCTGGAGGAGTGCGGCCAGGACGACGACGAGCAGGGCGAGCAGCGGACCGCTCGCGCCGAAGGACCAACGGACTTGGGCGACGAGCAGGAGCGTGAATCCGAGCGCCACGACGGTCGCGAACAGGATCAGGCTTTTGTCCCGCGGTCGGCGGAGGAGCAGGAGGACGGCGGCGACGGCGAGGGGGGCGATGTTCCAGTTGACGTAGCCGAAGAAGGTGGGCCACCCGAAGTGCCGGGTGGTCGCCACGAGGGACAAGCCCTCCGCGACCGTTTTGGGGATCTCCGAAACGAACGGATCGCCGACGACGAAGACGGCGGTGCCGCCGAGCAAAATGGTGACCGGGGCCGCGGCCAGCGCGAGGCCGGGAGCGATCCAACGCCACCGGGCCGGGGCCGGCGTGCCCGCGGGGGTGAGCCGCCGTTCGGCGAGTTGGGCGACGAGTTCGCTGCCGCCCCACCACGCGAGGGCGTAGAAGGGATGGTTGACCTCCAGTCGCAGGCCGAAGTGGGACGGGGCGTATTCGAGGAGGTAGAACGCTACGCTCGCGCCCGCTCCGACCCGGCCCCACAGGCGCCAGAGCCCGGCGTCGAATTCCGCGCCCTCGGAGCGGGCGGCGCGCCCGAGCGACCACGCGGCGACCAGGCCGGCGAGTCCCGTGAGGGCGATGGCCGGAATGGTGGAGGCGGCGCTGAACCAGAGCCCGACGGCCCCGCATCCGGCGGAGACCATCGCGGCGCGGCGGGCGGCGGCCCGCGAGTCGGGAAGCAGGGAGTCGGTGCCGGGTTGGCCCGCGCGCCAACCGCCGCCGCCCATGAAGATGGCCCCGAGGACCAGCCCGAACGTGGTGGCGGTGAGCAACCCGTGATGGTCGACGTAGGTGGGCGAGAATCCGCCGTAGAACGCCTCGACGCCGACTATGCCGAGGGCGACGAGCGCACCTGCGCCGGCGCCCGCGCGCCGGCCGACCCAGGCGGAAAAACCGCCGACGACGGCGAGAAGCAGCGGGAGATTGAACCAGAGGAGGACGCGCTCGGTGGCGAGGGCCAGCGGCTCGGCGGTGAACGCCTGGCGCAGCCGACCGGCGGCGGCGAGGAGGTGGGCGAAGGCAGAATTCCAGTGCACCTCGCGGCCCGCGGGGGCGTTGTCGTTGGGGGTGAAGCGCACCCGCCACGGGGCGCCCGCGTCGAAGGTGAGCGCGTAGCGCACCCACGTCTGCGCGTCGGCGTAGTTCGTCGGGACGATGTGCTGCATCGGGGTGGTGACCGGGGGCACGCGGGGGGCGGCCCGGTCGAGCAACCCGACGTAGTCGCGGAAGGCGAGGGTGTGCCAGGTGGCGAGCCCCGCCGCCAGCGCCCATGCGCCCAACATGACGAGCCACCAGGTGCGGCGGCTTTCCCGAGTGAGAATCATGCGGAGGGTTGAAACCGAAAATCGGGCCGGCGGGAAGCGCGCAGACGCCCCGGGGCGGGCGCGGCGCCACGCGGGAGGGCCCAGCGGAGGGGGCCACCCGGCGAGGCAATCAAGCCGGGTCGTTGAGGAAGGCGCGCAGGTCCTCCGCCATTTTTCCGCCGAAGCCGGCCACTTCGGCGATTTCGGTGGCGGTGGCGGCGCGGAGTTTTTCGATGCTGCCGAAGTGGGCGAGGAGGGCGGCGCGGCGTTTTTCGCCGAGGCCCGCGAAATCGTCGAGTACGCTCTCGCGGATCTTCTGGGAGCGGAGGTCGGCGTTGTAGGTGTTGGCGAAGCGGTGGGCTTCGTCGCGGAGGCGCTGGAGGATGTTCAGGCCGGTGTGGTTCAGCGGCAGGTTCAGCGGCGGGCGCTCGTCGGGAAAAATGATCGTCTCGTGCTTCTTCGCGAGGCCGATGATCGCGGGCGGCATCGCGTCAAGGGAGACGAAGGCCTTGAGGGCCGCGCCGATCTGGCCGCGTCCGCCGTCGATCACCACGAGGTCGGGAAAGAGTTTCCCTTCCCCGATCAGACGCCGGTAGCGGCGGCCGACGACCTCCTCCATGGCGCGGTAGTCGTCGTTGCCGATGAAGCTTTTGATCTGGAAACGGCGGTAGTTGTCCTTGTCGGGTCGGCCGTCGACGAAGCGGACCATCGAGGCGACGACGAAGGTGCCGGAGATGTGGGAGATGTCGAAGCACTCCATGGTGGCCGGGGGGGCGGACAGGTGGAGCGCGAGTTGGAGCGATTCGAGGGCTTCGTCGTCGCGCAGGGGGCGCGTGGGGTCGGTGCGTTCGAAATGGCGTGTCTTCGCGAGGGTTTTTTCGAGGGCGAAGACGATGTCGCGGAGCTCGGCGGCCTTTTCGAATTCCTGCCGGCCGGCGGCGGCGGCCATTTCGTGACGGAGGCTTTCGAGCCATTCGCGCGATTTGCCCTCCAAAAACGTGCAGGCTTCCTCGGCGCGGCCCCGGTAGGCTTCGGCGGAGACGACGGTGGCGGCGCCGTAGAGTTCGCTGCGCACATCGTCATAGAGACGCCAGGTGCCGTCGGGGAGTTTTTCGGGCGTGCCGTCGGCGAGCAAGATGCCGAACTGGCGGCGCATCTGGTTGAGGGTTTTGCGGAGGAGGCCGCTGTGGGCGAACGGGCCGAAGTAACGCGAGCGATCCTCTTTTTTCAGCCGCGTGAGGCGGAACCGGGGGAGTTCCTCGCCGAGGTCGACGCGGACGAGGAGGAAGCGTTTGTCGTCGGTGAAGTCGGTATTGTAGCGCGGGCGCCACTGTTTGATGAGTTTGCCCTCCAGCAGGAGCGCTTCGGGCTCGGACTTGACCTCGATGGTCTCAAGGTCGGCGATCATTTCGATCAGGGCGCGGATCTTTGGCTGGGAGACCGTGCGGGCGCGGCCGCGCTGAAAGTAGGAGGAGACGCGTTTCTTGAGGGATTTTGCCTTGCCGACATAAATGATGCGGCCCAGCCGGTCCTTCATGAGATAAACGCCCGGTTTGTCGGGCAGGTGGCGCACTTTCTCTTTGAGATTAACCGGTTCGGACGCTGGCATTTTGGAATAGTTCGCCTATTTTCCAATCTCGCAAGTATGGTCTCCCCTCACAACGCCGACACCCCGGGTTCAGCCGCGCGCAAGCCGGTGGCCCAAATCCGCTACGAACTGCTCACCTTGGGGGACGAGTTGCTGCTCGGGCTGACCGCCAACGGCCACCTGACGTTCATTGGCGCGCAACTGGGGCGCCGCGGGGTGACCTTGGGGCGCAATGTGACCATCACCGACGAGGCCGAGGTGATCGTCGCGCAGTTTCGCGAGAGTTGGGCGCGGGCCGACGTGGTGATCACCACGGGCGGGCTGGGGCCGACGTGTGATGACCGCACGCGGGAGGCGATCGCGGAGGTGTTGGGGCAGAAACTCGTGCGGGACGCGGACATCGTGCAGTCGATTGCGGACCGGTTTACGCGGTTGGGCCGCAAGATGACCGACAACAATCTGAAGCAGGCCGACCGGTTCGAGCGCGGCGAGGTGCTGCCCAACGGCAATGGTACCGCGCCCGGGCTTTGGGTGGAACAGGACGGCAAGGTGCTGGTGATGCTGCCCGGCCCGCCGAATGAATTGCAGCCGATGTTCCTCGAGCAGGTGGTTCCGCGGCTGGCGGCGCGCGGTCTGTTGCTCGAACGCGAAGCCTATGTGCAGCTGCGCACGGCGGGCGTCGGCGAATCGATGCTCGAAACGCGGCTCCAGCCGCTTTTCAACCCGTATGGCGACGCGCTGAGCGTGGCGTTTTGCGCGCATCAGGGCGCCGTGGATTGCCGGGTGAGCTCGCCCAGCGGGCGGCTGAGCTACGAGCAGCTCGAGGGCATCGCCCGCGAATGCGGTGCGCTGCTGGGCGAAGACCTGATGTGCTACGGGCACGACACGCTGGCGAAGACGGTGAGCGATTTACTGCGCGCGCAGGAGAAGACGCTTGCCGTGGCCGAAACCGCCACGGGCGGCCTGCTGGCCAACGCGTTCACCGGCGTGCACGGGGCGTGCAAGTTTTTCGCCGGCGGGGTGGTGTGCTACTCGAACGACGCGAAGATGCAGCTGCTCGACGTGCCGGAGTGCCTCCTGGCCCAGCACAGCGCGGTGAGCGACGAGTGCGCGGTCGCGCTCGCGACCGGGGCGGCGGAAACGCTGAGTGCGGATTACGCGCTCGCGGTCACCGGGTTTGCCGGACCCTGCACGGGCACGACGCAGCATCCCGTGGGGACGATCTTTGTGGCCCTCCACGCGCCCCACGGCGTGTGGTCCAAGAAACTCAATTATCCCGGTCCGCGGGAGACGGTGAAAGTCCGGACGGTGAACGCCGCGCTCGATTGGCTGCGGCGGGAGTTACTGCGAGCGGCGAGCGGAGCCGAGACGCCCGCGCGCCGCAGCGGTGTGATGCAGTGAGGCGGGGCGCGGCGAACGGGTACGACCGGGGCCGCGCGACAGAAGGGAAACGGTCCCTGCCCGTGCGGCGGCGGGGCACCGATTCGCTCAGGCGCCGAGGAGACTGCGGAGGGCGGCCAGGTATTTTTCCTGCGTGCGCGCGATGACGTCGGCCGGCAGGCGGGGCGCGGGTGGTTTTTGGTCCCATTTCAGGGCGACGAGGTGGTCGCGCACGAATTGTTTGTCGAAACTCGGGGGCGAGCAGTCCGCGCGATAGTCGGTAGCCGGCCAGTAGCGCGAGGAGTCAGGGGTGAGGACCTCGTCGATGAGGTAGAGGTGGCCGGCGGCGTCGGTACCAAATTCGAATTTGGTGTCGGCGAGAATCATACCGGCCTGGCTCGCGCGGTCGTGGCCAAACCGGTAGAGCGCGAGGCTGGTGGCTTTCACTTTTTCATAGAGGGCGGGGCCGACGATGGCGGCGGCCTGGGTGTCGTTGATTGGCTCGTCGTGCTGGCCTTTGGGGGCTTTGGTCGTCGGGGTGAAAATGGGTTCGGGCAGGCGGTCGGCCTGGCGCAGACCGGCGGGGAGGCGGATTCCGCAGACCTCGCCGGTTTTTTGGTAGGAGGACCAGCCGCTGCCAATGAGGTAGCCGCGGGCGACGCACTCGATGGCGAGCGGGCGCAGTTTGCGCACGATCATGCTGCGGAGCTGGAGGTCGCGGTCGGTGATGCCGCGGCGGGCGAACTCGCCGGGCTGGTCGGGCAGCAGGTGGTTCTGGATCAGCGTGCCGGTCTGGGCGAACCACCAGTGGCTGATCTGCGTGAGAATGGCGCCCTTGCCGGGGATGCCGTCGGGCAAAATCACGTCGAACGCGGACAGGCGATCGGTGGCCGTGAGGAGGAGAGCATCACCGAGGTCAAAGATTTCGCGGACTTTGCCGGAGGCAATGCGGGGGAAAGGCAGACCCTCGATAGCGGTGACGGCCGTGGCGGGAAGCGCGGCGGTGAGGGCGGCGAAGTTCATCGGGGAGATGTGTTGGTGATCGGAGCTGAAAGGTCGCGAACAAAATGTGTCACGGGGCGGGTGCGCGGGGCGAGCGGGCGAAGAGAATGGAAATTAGCCTTGCGCGGGCGGGGTCGCGCCGTAGCGTCCCGGCTCCGCGGTTAGTCCCCATCGTCTAGCCCGGTTAGGACACTACCCTTTCACGGTAAGAACCGGGGTTCGAATCCCCGTGGGGACGCCATTTTAACTCCTTAGCAATAAGGAGTTACAATTTTCGATAACCGATTTGGCCGTTGACCGGCCAAATCGGTCATGAAACAGGTCACGCCATTCGTCATCTCAGAGTTCACGAATCCCTCCGGGAAAATCGTTTTTCAGCTCTACGCTCGCATCGACGGTCAACGCTTCCGCAAGAATTT
>CANHJG010000128.1 GCA_947461205.1 Opitutia bacterium | reverse complement strand
TTCAGGTTATGAGCCTGACGAGCTACCAGGCTGCTCCACCCTGCAATAAGGGAGGGAGAAGCTCCTTGGGTCGCCGCGCCCTGTCAACGCCTTTCTCGGTTTTTTCGGAATTCGCTCTTGCCAGCCGTCGCCGCGCTCGGTGTGTTGGCGGGCTTGTCAGTCGTTCTCCGTTCAGCACAACAACCACCATCAACCTGCGATCGCAAGGCGGCCCTCCGGCCGACCTGTGTTTCTCAAGATACATCAGATCACCATGAGCCTCACCCTCACACCTAAAGACCTGCTCGACGCGGGCGTTCACTTCGGACACCAGACCAAGCGCTGGAATCCGCGCTCCAAGCCGTTCATTTTCGACCACCGCCAAGGCGTGTCGATCATCGATCTCGGCAAGACCCACGAAGCGCTCACCAAGGCCTGCGCCTTCCTCGAAGACACCGTCGCCAACGGCGGCAACGTCCTCTTCGTCGGCACGAAGCGCCAAGCGAAGGAAATCGTCCGCGAGGCCGCCACGTCCGTCAACATGCCGATGTGCGTTGACCGCTGGCTCGGCGGCACCCTCACCAATTACGAGACCGTCAAAAAATCCGTCGCCAAGTTTAAGAAATACCAAGCGATGGAAACCAGCGGCGAGATGGCCAAACTCCCCCGCAAGGAAGAGTCCGCCATCAAGCGCGAGATGACGCGCATGCAGAAGAACTTTAACGGCATCTCCGACATGGGCGGCCTGCCGTCCGCGATGTTTGTCCTCGACGTCAACCACCATAAGATCGCCGTCGCCGAGGGCGCCCGCGCCGGGATCCCCTGCGTCGGTCTCGTCGACACGAATTCCGATCCGACCACGGTCTCGCACCCCATCCCGGGCAACGACGACGCCGTGAAGTCTATCCGGATCATCGTCGAAGCCGTCACTGCGGCCATCCAGAGCGGGCTGTCGCTGCGCGACAGCCGTCGGGCGCAACGCGGCACCGCGGACCTCAAGGGCATGCTGCCGGTGGCCCCCGTCGCGATCAGCGCCGAGGCCATCGACCTGTCGAAGGTTGAGATCCCCTCTGAAATCGCGGCCGTCGTCGAAGGCGAAGTCGAGCCCGGCGTGTTGGCCAAGAAACCGGTGCGCGCCAAGAAGGCCGCCGTGAAGGCCGAGTAATTTTCCAAAAAAATATCTCTTCCTGAATGAGCACCCTCATCTCCGCTCAAATGGTCAACGAGCTGCGCACCGCCACCGGTGCCGGCCTGCTTGACTGCAAAAAAGCGCTCACCGAGGCCAATGGCGACGTCGCCGCGGCCACCATGATTCTGCGCAAAAAGCTCGGCAACAAGCTGGACAAGCTTTCGTCCCGCGCGACGAAGGAAGGGCTCATCGAGAGCTACATCCACGTTGGCGGCAAAGTCGGCGTTTTGATCGAGGTCAACTGCGAGACGGATTTCGTGGCCCGCAACGAAGCGTTCAAGGCGTTCGTGAAGGACCTCTGCCTCCAGATCGCCGCGGCCAATCCGCTTTACGTCACCCGCGACCAGGTGCCCGAGGCCGACCTTGCGAAGGAACGCGAGATCGCCGCGGCCTCCGTGGCCGGCAAGCCGCCGGCCGTCGTGCAGAAGATTGTGGACGGAAAACTGGAGAATTATTTCTCCACCGTGTGTCTGCTCGACCAGCCGTTCGTGAAGCAAAACGACAAGTCCATCAAGGACCTGCTCGCCAGCCAGATCGCGCACATCGGCGAGAACATCCAGATTCGTCGTTTCACCCGTTACCAGCTCGGCGCCTGAGTTCCGGACGGTTTATTCCTTGTCGAGGCGCTTCACTTTTCCGGTGAAGCGCCTTTTTGTTGCCGCCATGAACGTCTCCCGTGTCCAAATCATCGCCCGCGGGCTGACCCATCGCTGCACCAACTGCGGCGCCCGCACCCTGTTCGTGCCGGGCGCACTGTTCAAAGTGAACAAGACATGCACCGCGTGCGGCTTCGTCATCGAACGCGACAACGACGAAGGTTTTTACCTCGGCTCCGCCTCGCTCAATTTCGGGATGACGATCGTGCTCTTCCTGGTCCCCGTGATGCTGCTGGCGTTTTATCACGTCATTGGGGTCACCCCGGCCATTTTCCTTGCCGGCCTCGGGTCGCTCGGGTTCCCGGTGCTGTTTTACCGCTCGTCGCGCAGTTGGTGGCTGATGAACTACTATTTGTTGTTTCCCCAGCACCTGCCGGCCAACGGTGGCAAGGGCCGGGCGGGCGAGGACGACAATGGGTGAAGCCACGCGCCCTGAAAAAAACTGGCGGAGAGGATAGGATTTGAACCTACGGTGGGTTGCCCCACTCCTGATTTCGAGTCAGGTGCGATAGACCACTCTGCCACCTCTCCGTTGAGGGACGGCAAGAAGTAGGGTGCGGGGCGAAAAACGGAAGCCGAAAGTTTCGGTGATTTTGCGGGGGGCGCATCTCCCTTTCCTGCCAGCGCCGCCCACGGTGGGGGGGCGGCCGCTCCGCGGGCGGCGGAGGGCAGAGCGAGGCGTGGTCCGCAAAGCTGCACGCGGAGCGCACGGTCCACCCGGTGACACCGGACCCGGCACGACAAGGAGCTGCGCTCTTTGGGGCGCCGCCGTTTGGCTGGGTTCTGACGATGAAACGGGCGTTCGAACGACCCCGGCTACTGTTCCGAAGAGGGCGTGCGCGCCCGGCGGGTCGCCGCCGCCATGAAGTGCGCCTGGGAGGAAAACGTCCGCTCGCTGGCGCGGCGCGAAACGGGCAGGTAGTCGCCGTTGGGGTGGAGCAGGCGGGCGTTCGTCGTGTCGCGCAGCTCGATCTCGAAAATTTCCTCCGTGATCCGGCGGCGCAGGCCCGCGTCGCGGATCGGGAAGACAACTTCGACGCGGCGGAAAAAATTCCGCGGCATCCAATCGGCGCTGCCGGCGAGAATGACGGGCGCGCCGCCGGCGTTTTCGAAATAGTAGGCGCGGGTGTGTTCGAGGAAGCGGCCGACGAGGCTGCGCACCCGGATGGTCTCCGACAGTCCCGGCACGCCGGGCACGAGGCAGCAGGTGCCGCGCACGATCAGGTCGATCTGGACGCCCGCGCGCGATGCGGCGTAGAGGGCATCAATCGTCGCTTTGTCCACGAGGGAATTCATTTTCGCGATGATCCGCGCCGGACGGCCCGCGGCGGCGTGGCGGGCTTCGGCGGCGATGAGGGCGTTGATCCGGCGGTGCAGACTGTAGGGTGCGACGAGCAGCTGGCGGAATTTGGGCGAGCGCCCAAACCCCGTCAGCGCGTTGAAGAGATGGGCCACGTCGCCGGTGAGGTCGGTGCGCGCGGTGAAGTGGCTCAGGTCGGTGTAGTAGCGCGCGGTGCGGGGATTGTAGTTGCCGGTGCCGAGGTGGGCGTAGTGGCGCATGCGCCGGCCTTCGCGCCGCACCACGAGGCACATCTTGCAGTGGGTCTTGAGCCCGGCGAGGCCGTAGACGACGTGGACGCCGGCTTCCTCCAGCTGTTTGGCCCACTGGATGTTGTTGGCCTCGTCGAAACGCGCCTTTAGCTCGACCAGCGCGGTGACCTGTTTGCCGTTTTGCGAGGCCTCAATGAGCGCGCGGACCAGCGGGGAATCGCCGCTGGTGCGGTAGAACGTCTGCTTGATCGCGAACACCTGCGGATCGCGGGCAGCCTGCTCGACAAAATCAACGACGGGCTGAAACGAGTCGTAAGGATGGTGGAGCAGGACATCCTGCGTGCGCAAGGTGTCAAAGAGGGTCGCCGGGTCGCGCAGCGCGGAGGCGTTCACTGGGGTGAAGACCGGGAACTTCAGATCGGGCCGGTCGAGGTCGCCGATGCTTTGGAGGCGCATCAAATTGATCGGGCCCTTCAGGCGGAAAACATGGTCCGGCGGCAGAGCGAGTTCGTGACAGAGCGTCGCGAAGAGCGCGGGGGCCACGCCGTCCTCGATCTCCAAGCGCACGGCGGCGCCGCGGCGAAGGTTGCGCAACTCTTCCTCGATTTTCACGAGGAGGTTCGCGGCTTCTTCCTCGTCGACGTAGAGTTCGCTGTTGCGGGTGACGCGAAACGCGTGGGCCGCGGTCAGGCGATAGCCGGGGAAGAGTTCTCCGGCGCAGAGCTTGATGATCTCGCTGAGGAAGATCGTGCGCTGCGGGCCGCGGCCGCCCGGCATGATGCTCACCAGCCGCGGTAAAATCCGCGGCACCGGCAAAATGGCGATGAGGTGCTCGATCTGGGGCGTCGCGGGATTGTCCAGCGTGACGACGACGTTGAGTTCCTTGTTGCCGAGCTGGGGAAACGGATGCGACTGATCGAGGGCGAGGGGCGTCAGGACGGGATAAACCTGTTCGCGGAAATAGGAGCGCACCCAGGCGAGTTCGCGTGGGGTGAGGTCTCGGGCGGTCTTGAAGTGGATGCCTTCGGCCGCGAGGGCCGGGACCAACTGCTCGCGCCAGCAGCGGTATTGATCCTCGACGAGGGCGTCGACGCAGGTGCGGATCTGCTTGAGCTGTTGGCGCGGATCGAGGCCGTCGGGACCGGGTTCGGCGACGCCCGCGTCGCGCTGTTGCATGAGACCGGCGACGCGGATTTGGAAAAACTCGTCGAGGTTGCTGCTGGTGATGGCCAGAAAGCGCACCCGCTCGATCAGCGGATGGCGGTCGCTCTGCGCCTGTTCGAGCACGCGGCGGTTGAACGCGAGCCAGCTGAGCTCCCGGTTGAAATAAACCGGCGCCGCCCGGGTGGGAGTGGGGTGAGTGGGGCGCTTGGCCATGCGTGGAGAAAACGGTGAGGCTATTCCGCCCGGGGGACGAAACGAACCTTTTCAGCCGCCGTCGCCGGAATGTAACACCGCCACGGCGGACCGGACAGGGTGGGCGGGGATCACCTCGGTCCGGATCCGCCGCACTCCGGCTCAGGCGACCCGCTGGTTTGTGGCGAGCGGCCCGCGCTGGGCGAAGGTGCGCCGGACGATCCGGCGGAGGCGGGAAATGGGGAGCCGCACCTTGAGTTTCCGTCGTAGGGTTCGCTGGTTGGACGGGGGGCGCGCGAAATTCCGAGACCGCCCGCCTGAAAGCCTCGGCGCGAACGCCGGGTTGCGCGCCAAAGAGGTGGGCGAACGTTTCGGGGGCGACAGGATAGTGACGACGGCGGGCGGATGGGGGACGAACGACGCTCCGGTGCGGCGCCGGAGGCGGGGTGCGTTACCTGGTCGCGCTCGTGGGCCGGGTCAACCGACGACGGTTTTCACATTGAGGAAGGCGCGCAGGCCGTGGGAGCCCAGTTCGCGGCCCAAGCCGCTGGCTTTGATTCCGCCGAAGGGGAGACTCGCATCGGAGCGGACGAACGTGTTGAGCGCGACGAAGCCGGCGTCGAGTTGCGGGGCGAGTTCGCGGGCGCGGCGGGCGCTTCGCGTAAAGATCGCGGCCCCGAGGCCGTAGGGCGTGGCGTTGGCGAGACGGACGGCATCGGCGTCGTCGCGCGCGACCAAAATTGCGGCGGCAGGTCCGAAGAGCTCCTCGTCGGCCGCGGGCATACCGGGGCGGACGTCGGTGAGCAGAGTGGTGGCGTAGAAAAATCCCCGGCCGGGGAGGGGCGCACCGCCGAGCAAGGGACGGGCACCGCGGCGAATGCTGGCGGTGATTTGGCGATGGAGATTTTCGCGCAGATCGGTGCGCGCGAGCGGACCGACGTCGTTGGCCGGGTCGGCGGGATCGCCGGTGCGGCGCGCGGCGAGCCGGGCCATGACGAGGCGTTCGAAGTCCCGCCGCACCGGGCGCGCCACGATGAAGCGTTTGGCCGAGGCGCAGCTTTGGCCGGAATTGATCAGGCGGGCGGCGGCGCAAGTTTCGGCCGCGAGTTCGAGATCGGCATCGGCGAGCACGAGGTAGGGATCGCTGCCGCCGAGTTCATAGACGCCGGGCTTCATCGCGGCTCCCGCGAGCGCGGCGACTTTTCGGCCGGCACCCGTGCTGCCGGTGAAAGTGACGGCGCGCACGCGCTCGTCGGCGATGAGGGCGGGCATGGGGGTCGTGCCGGTGAGGAGCACTTGAAACACGCCGGCGGGGACGCCCGCGCGTTTGAACACGGCTTCGATGGCGAGCGCGCAGCCTGCGACGTTGGGGGCGTGTTTGAGGAGGAGCGTGTTGCCGCCCAGCAAGGCCGGCGCAGCGGCGCGGATGACCTGCCAGAACGGGAAATTCCACGGCATGATGGCGAGCACGACGCCGAGCGGTTCGTAAACGACCCGGGCATCCGGCGGGGCGCCAGGGGGACGTTCGTCGGCGAGCAACGCCGGTCCTTGGTCGGCAAAATATTCGCAGGTGCGGGCGCATTTTTCGACTTCGCCGCGGGCCTGGGCGATGGGCTTGCCCATTTCGGCGGTGGCGAGGTCCGCGAGCGCGTCGCGCCTGGCCATGAGCTCGCGCGCGACGTCGCGGAGATGTTGGGCGCGGGTCACGGGAGAGAGGGCGCGCCACGAACGTTGCGCCGTGGCCGCGCGGGCGAGGGCGCGTTCGACGGCCGCGCCCGTGTGTGCGCGATAGCAGGCGAGCCGGCTGCCGGTGGCGGGATTGACGGAGACAAGCGACATGGGGTGAGGCTTGTCCGTCTGCGACGAGAGACCAACGGAATTCGCCGCCGCGACCCCGACAGCGCCGCGGTTTTCCGAAGTGTCCCCTTGCGGCCGGTGCGCGCTTCGTGCGTGATGCCCGCGATGGCCCGAAGTGACCAACGTCCGGTGACGGTACACATGATCGCGGAGCACGTGGGGGTCTCGGCGTCGGCGGTTTCGACCGTGCTCTCCGACCGCCACGAAGAGCGCCGGCTCGCGCCGGCCACGGTGGAAAAGATTCGGAAAGCCGTGCGCGACCTCGGCTATGTGCCCAATGTCGCCGCGCGCCGCCTGCGGGCGCAGGACCCGGAGGTCCATCATATCGAACTTGGGATTCTCACGTCGTTTGAGGCGCCGCTGTTTTTGGTGAGCCGCGTGCTGCGGCAGGTGCAACGGATGGCGGATGCCCGCACGGGCCCGGGGCGCAATTTTTCCGTGTCGATCGCGATGTTTCACGCCGGACGGTTGCGTGAAATGGCCGGACTGCTCGACGCGAGTCGGTTCAACGGCGTGGTCATCACCAACACGCTGCCGGACGACGATACGTTTCTCGCCGCGACGACGCTGCCCTATGCCGTGGTCGTGCTGGGGCGGCGGTTGCCGAACTACTGCTGTGTGCTCGACACCCCGGGCGAGAGCGGGCGCCGGGCGGCGGAAATTCTCCTGGGGCGCGGGTGCCGCCGACCGGTCGTGCTCACGCCCGCTCTACTGACGCAGAGCACCGTGGATCGTGCCGACGCGTTTTGCGCCACGGTGCGGAGCCAGACGGGCGCGGAACCGGCCCGGATTGTGGCCGCAGGTTTCACGCCGACCAACGGGGCCGAGGCGTTACGGACGCACCTGGGCGCGGGCCGCGGCTGCGACGGACTCTACGCGGTGACCGATGGCCTCGCGCTTGGCGCCTATCAGGCGATCAAGCACGCGGGTCGGAAGATTCCCCAAGACGTCGCGGTCGTCGGAGTAGGGGACCACGAGCAGGTGGATTTTTTCGACCCGCCGCTGACGTGTGTGGGCCCGTCCAACGAGACCATCGTCGAGCTGATCGTGACACAGCTCTTCGACTTGATGAACCGCCGCCGCGTGAAACCGGTGGAGACCTTTGTGCCGCCCTCCTTGGTGATGCGCGCCTCGGCCTGAGCGTAAGGCGCGGATCGACTTTCGGGCTGGGAATTTTTTCGCTTGTCACTAAAACGATTTAGCAATCTTTCGATCCGGTCTTTTCCCCAACCCCTAAATCCCATGTCATTATCTCTGCGTTTCGCGCGCGCGTGTTCCCGCCGGTCCATTCTGCCGGTGTTTTTGTACTTGGTCCTAGCGTGCTTTTGTCTGGGGGCTGTGGCCGGCGCGGCCGAGGGCGCGTCGATCAGCGGCACGGTCAGCAATGCGGCGACGCGCAATCTGCTCGAAGGGGTGAAGGTTGAGGCGCCGAGGCTCGGGCGCTCGGTGCTCACTGACAACACCGGCCGCTACGTGCTCGGCGCAGTGCCCGCTGGCGAGGTGGAGCTGGTCGTCACCTACCTCGGATTGGACGCCCAGCGGCAGACCCTCAATGTCGCGGCCGGCCAGAGGCTCGTGCGAAACTTCGACCTGTCCGCGCAGATTTACCAGCTCGGGGAGTTTCGCGTGACCGGAGAGCGCGAGGGCAACGCGCTTGCGCTCACCGCGCAGCGCAATTCCGACAACGTGAAGAACGTCGTCGCGCTCGATGCCTACGGCAACCTGCCCAACATGAGCGCCGGCGAGCTCGCCGTGCGTCTCCCGGGCGTCGCTTCGCAGCTCGATGACGAAGGCAACGTCACCGGACTGATCATCCGTGGGCAGCCGTCGACGATGAATCGGGTGAATGTGGACGGCCAGCTGATGTCCAACGTCGGCGGCTTCAACCGCCAGTTCCAGACGCACAGCCTCACCGGTGCGATGTTCGAGCAGTTGGAGGTGATCAAAGGCCAGTTGCCCGACCAGACCGCTGATTCGCTCGGTGGCTCGGTGAACCTCAAGACCCGCTCGCCGCTGAACATGAAGGAGCGGCGCCGCTTCGGTTACAGCTTTGGCCTGCGCTGGGCGCCGCCGTTCTACGAGCACATCCAGGAGCGCCGGAATCACGCGATCCACCCGCTCGCGAATTTTTCCTATCAGGAGGTCTTCGATGTTTTCGGCGGCTCGCGCAATCTGGGTGTCGCGGTGAATCTGTTCTACAGCGAGAATGTCAATGGCCCGTCGTCGCTGCAGTTCGACTACCAAAACATCGCGGCTTCGCCCGCGTATCTCTGGGATTTCCGCACGCAGAACCAGTTCAACAACCGCACGCAGAAAAGCATCAACGTGAAGGCGGAATACCGTCTCGCCGAGCACACGAAGCTCGTTCTCAACACGATCTACAACGACGCCTTCGAGAAGACCGACACGCTTTATACCACGCGGGCGTTCTCCGCCCAGACGATTGCGGGCGGCACCGCCGCTGCGCCCACGGGCACCGGCGCCGTCCTGCCCGGTTTCACCGACACGCGCACCGAGATCCGCAACGTTGCCGGCTCCAACTTCGAGATCAGCTCGATCCTGCGCCGCTTCCTGAACCGCACGCGGCTCTTCGGCCTCGGCGCCGAGCACGAGTTTGACCGCTGGAGCATCGACTACGATGCCGCCTACAGCCAGACGCATAACAATCTCGGCCACGAGCCCGGCGGCACCCTCACCATGCGCGTGCCGAACGTCGGCTGGATCATCGACACCTCCAACCCCGAGCAGCCGCAATTTACGCAAACCAGCGGCCCGAGCATCTACGACATCGCGAACTACCGCACCGCCGTCACGCTCCTCACGCGCAACGACGGCCGCGACGTCGAAGTGCTCAACGCCCGTGCCAACGTCCGCTACCGCCTGCCCGTCGAGGTGCCGGCCACGCTCAAGGCGGGTGCTTTCTATCGCGATCAGCAAGTCGCCGAGGTCGGCCGCCGCCGGCAGTGGAACTACCTCGCCACTGCGCCGGCGATGACCGCGACATTCCCGGATGTTTTCGCATTCCCCGGCGCGAGCCGTCTGCCCTACGTGAATCCCCGCACCGCTTATGAAGCCATTGGCAACGCGGCGCTCTGGAGCGAGGACCTGTATTTCCGCACCGCGGACGCCTTTCAGACGACCCGCAACGCGACCGAGGAAATCACCGCCGGCTACGTGCAGGGCCAGGCGAAGTTCGGCCGCCTCGGCGTGCTCGGCGGAGTTCGCTCCGAAAAGACCGACGTGTCCGGCTTCGGCTACGTGCGCGTCGCGCCCGCGACCGCCGCGCAGATTCCCGATCCGGTCGCGCGCGCGCGCAACGACTGGGACAATCCCGTGAACAACGCCGGCTCCTACACGCGCTCTTTCCCGAGCCTTCATCTCACCTACGATTTCACTGAACGCCTGCGTGCGCAGGCGAGCTGGTCCACGTCGTTTGGCCGCCCCGCGTTTACGAACCTCGTGCCGACGGCGACCATCAGCGACCCGAACCAGACCGTCACGATCAGCAACCCGTCGGTCGGCCCGCAGTATTCGGAAAACATCGACGTTTCTCTGCAGTATTACCTCCGGCCCGCGGGCGTCGTTTCGCTCGGCTATTTCCGGAAGGACATCGAGGACTACATCCTCACGACGGACATCGGCGTGGTCGGTGTCGGCGCCAACAACGGCTTCGAGGGCAGCTATCCCGGCTACCGCTTGCTTGCCTCGCGCAATGCGGGCCAAGCCAAGGTGACCGGCTGGGAATTTGACTACCGCCAGCAGCTCACCTTTCTGCCCGGCTGGCTGCAGGGTTTCGCCGTCTCGGCCAACTACACGTTGCTCGCGACCGAGGGCGACTTCGGCGGCGGCACGGTGCGCTCCGACAAGGAGGTCGCCGGATTCATTCCGCGCACCGGCAACGCCGGCCTCACCTACGGTCGCGGAAATTATCGCTTCAGCGCCCAACTCAACTACACCGGCCACTACCTCGGCACGTTTTCGGCCACGCCCCAGCGTAACATCTATCGCGCCGAGCGCACGATTGTGAACTTCGGCGCGGGCTACCAGTGGAAGCCGGCCGTTTCCTTCTTCCTCGATCTTACCAACGCCTTCAACGAGCCGCAGCTGACCTACATCGGCTCCGAAAACCGCACGCAGCGCGTGATCCGCACCGGCCAGACGGTGACGTTCGGGGTGAACGGGCGATTCTGAGCGCCAAGCCTCCCTGCGATGAATTCGTGCCTCTCCTTCGCCCGCGGCGCCGCCCGCTGCCTCGCCTTCCTCGCTGCGGCGGCGGCCGGTGGGGCGGCGGCGCCCGCGGATCGGCCGAATATCCTCTTCATCCTCGCCGACGACCTCGGCTGGCGCGACCTGCATTGCGACGGCCATCCTTGGCACGATACACCGCACCTGGATCGCCTCGCGCGCGAGGGCACGCGGTTCACGCAGGGCTACGCGGCGGCACCGATCTGCTCGGCCGCGCGGGTGGCGCTGCTCACCGGCCGCTCGCCGGCGCGGCTCGGTTTCGAGTTTGTCACCAAGGAGCCGACCGCGAAGGCCCCGGAGCAGCACGCGCTCACCGTCCCGCCGTATCCGCTCAATCTCGCGCTCGGGGAAACGACCCTCGGCGAACTGCTCGGCGGCGCTGGCTACGCCACAGGCTATTTCGGCAAATGGCACGTCAGCCAGCACAACGGCGGCTACCTGAACTGGTCGGCCACACACGGGCCCTTGCAGCAGGGTTACGCCGAAGGTGAGCAGGATTTCGGCAGCCACGCCTACGGCGACGCCGCGCGGGCAGAGGCCGACAAGGCACCGTTGGGGAACGGCGACTACGGCCCCGACTCTCTCACGGACAAGGCGATTGCCTTCCTGCGCGCGCACCGCGTCGGCGCGAAGCCGTTCTACCTCCACCTCGGCCACTACTACGTCCATACACCGATCCGGTCGCGCGCCGAGTGGCTCGTCGAGAAATACGCCGCCCGCCTCCCCGCCGGCACTGATCGCCGACGCGCCGTCTATGGCGCTATGGTCGAGCAACTCGATTATCACGTCGGCCGGATTTTGGCCGTGCTCGAAGAAACGGGACTCGCCGCGAACACCCTCGTCGTCTTCACCTCCGACAATGGCGGCCATCCCGAGTTTTCGACCAACGGTCCGTTGCGCGGCAGCAAGTGGAACCTCTACGAGGGTGGCCTGCGCGTGCCGTGGATCGTGCGCTGGCCGGGCCGGGTGCGCGCCGGGGCGACGAGTGCCGCGCGGTTTGTTGGCACCGATCTGCTGCCGACCCTCGCGGCCGCGACCAAGACGGCGCTGCCGCGTGGTGTTGTGCTCGACGGCCGCAACGTCCTGCCGCTCTGGCTGGGCGAAGCCGCGGCCCAATCCGACGCCGCACGCACGTTTGTCTGGCATTTTCCCTACTACCATCCCGAGACCGGTTTTCCCGCCGCCCGCGCCGCCATCGGCGTGGACGACTTCGCCGTCAGCCGGACTTATCCCCAGTCGGCCATCCGGATGGGCGAATGGAAGCTGGTTCACTTCTACGAGGATAACCGCGACGAACTTTACCGGCTTACGACCGACGCCTCAGAGCAGAACAATCTTGCCGCGCGAGAGCCGGCGAAAGCGCGTGAACTGCGCGCGCAGCTCGACGCCGAGTTGCACTCAGTCAAGGCGCGCTTGCCCTCTGTCCTGTCGGCGAAATGACCACGCCGATCGCCGTTTTTTGCCATCCTTCGCCCTGCGCAGAATCACGAACCTGAAAGTCCTTATGAAGCTCACCGCATTCTTTTCCCTGCTCGCCCTCTGCGCCGGCATCCCTCTCGTTCGCGCCGCCGCCGAACCCGAAGTTCTTCCGCGCCTCGCCCACAACAATCCCGGCCTTCTCACCGATCTCGGCGTGGGCCTTTGGGCGTGGCCATTGCCGATGGACTACAACGGCGACGGCCTGATGGACCTTGTGGTCGTGTGCACCGACAAACCCTACAATGGCACGTGGTTTTTTGAAAACAGCGGGCAGGTGGATTCACAGCTCAAGCTCCCGATCTTCAAGCCCGCCGTGCTCATCGGAAAATCCGCCCCGTCCGTCGGGATTTCCTACGTCACGGGCAAACCGGTCGTCACCGCCACGGCATCCGCCAAGCCCGCGGGCGGCGAAATCTACAGCTACCGCGGCAACACCTTTCCCGATTTCCTCAAAACGCAGTTTGGAAAGCCGCAGAAGCTGGGCGTCCCGGAAAAAATTCTCACGGAGCCCGGCAACATCCGGCAGAACCAGTGGCAGCTCGTGGATTTTGATGGCGACGGGGTGTTGGATGTGTCCGTCGGCATCGATTTCTGGGGCGACTTCGGTCCGCTCAACGGCGGAGAGGGCGCGTTCAATCCGAAGGGCGAGTGGACGCGCGGCAAACTCCGCGGCTACGTCTATGTGATCCGCAACACCGGCACGAACGACCGGCCGGCCTACGCCGCGCCGGTGCGCCTCCAGGCCGGCGGCAAGGACGTCGATCCCTACGGTATGCCTTCGCCCATGTGGGGCGACTTCCGCGGCACCGGAAAGCTCGATCTGATCTGCGGCGAGTTCCGCGACGGCTTTACGTTCTACGAAAACACCGGCACGCGCGCGAAGCCGGTCTACGCCGCGGGCCGCGCACTCATGAGTGCGGGCATCCCCGTCAAAATGGACCTCTGCATGATCACGCCGACAGCGGTCGATTTTAACGGCGACGGGTTTCTGGATATTGTCTGCGGCGACGAAGACGGCCGCGTGGCCTTCATCGAAAACACCGGCAAGACCGTCGACGGTATGCCGCAGTTTCTGCCGCCGCGCTATTTCCGGCAGTTCGCGGCCGATGTGAAGTTCGGCGCCCTCGCGACACCTTACGCGTTCGATTGGGACGGCGATGGCGACGAAGACATCATCGCGGGAAATTCGGCCGGCTATATCGCATTCATCGAGAATCTCGGCGGCACGCCCACGCGCTGGGCCGCGCCCCGCTACCTCAGCGGCGGTGGCCAGCTCATCCGTGAACAAGCCGGCCCCAACGGCTCGATCCAAGGTCCGGCCGAAGCGAAGTGGGGCTACTCGATTCTCAGCGTCGCGGATTGGGACGGCGACGGTCTGCCCGACATCATGACCAACGGTATCTGGGGAAAAGTTGTTTGGTATAAAAACATCGGCACCCGCACGGCACCCAAGCTCGCCGCCGGCCGTCCGGTGGAACTCGCGCCCGGCTCACCGGCGCAAAAAGCCCCGTGGAACTGGTGGAGCCCGCAAGGCCGCGAGCTCGTCTCCCAATGGCGAAC
>CANHJG010000127.1 GCA_947461205.1 Opitutia bacterium | reverse complement strand
GCGCAGTGGAATATCGCGCGGTTGGCGGAGGCGCTGTTGACGGTGTTGCATCCGCAGGAGGAGCAGGCGATCGCGCTCGCCAACGGGGTGATCGGACGGTTCGGGGAAGGTTTTCAGCGCCACTGGCTCGCGGGCATGCGGCGGAAGCTCGGGTTGTTTAACGAAGAGCCGGAGGATGGCGCGTTGGTTGAGGCGCTGCTCGCGTGGATGTACGCGACGAAGGCAGATTTCACGAACACGTGGGCGGAGCTCGAGACGCTCGCGGCGGGAGCGGAGGGCGAGCTGGGGGTGTGGCGGGCGCGTTGGCAGGCGCGGCTGGCACGGCAACCTCAGGGGGCGGAAGAGGCGGGGCGGTTGCGGCGGGCGAATTGTCCGGCGGTGATTCCGCGCAATCATCGCGTGGAAGAGGCGCTCGCGGCGGCGGAGCAGGGCGAGGTGGGCGTGATGGAGCGGTTGCTGGCGGTGTTGGCGGCACCCTACGATCACGCGCGGGCGGGGGCGGCGGACGTGGCGGAGTATCGAGGGCCGGCGCCGGAGGGGGGCGAGAGGTACCGGACTTTCTGTGGGACGTGAACGGCGCGCGATCAGGGCAGAAAACATATTTTCGACCGAGAAGGTTGACCCATTTGTAAGAGCGGGGTCTGAATTCCGGCTTCATTCCTTCAAATGTCGCCGTCCCGCATGCTGATGATTTCGCTGGTCGCCGTGCTCGGCGGGTGTGTGTCGTATCAGAGCAAGAACATCGACCCGGTGGCGACCGCTGCGCAATTGGACCGGCGGAGTTTGGACGACGCGAGGTTGCAGAAGTTTATTGCCGCGCACGGGCAGGCAACAGGCGGCGAGTGGGATCTCCCGCGCCTGACGTTGGCGGCGTTCTATTTTAACCCAGGGCTGGACGCGGCGCGCGCGCGGCTGGCGGCTACGGAGGCGGGCGTCCGCACGGCGGAGGCGCGGCCGAATCCGACCTTCACGTTTACACCGGGGCAGAGCGACGAGACGCCGGGCGGGATCACGCCGTGGATTCTCGGCTACGCGTTGGATATCCCGATCGAACTGGCGGGAAAACGCGCGCATCGCACGACGGAGGCGCAGCTGCGGTCGGAACGGGCGCGGCTCGAGCTGGCGTCGGCGGCATGGACGGTGCACAGCGGTGTGCGCCGGGCGCTGATCGACTGGCAAGGAGCCGAGGAGGAGGCGCAGCTCTGGCGGGCGCAACTCCCGCAGGTGGTGCAGGCGCTGCGACTCGTCGAGGCGCAGGTAGCGGCCGGAGATGCGTCGGGATTGGACGCGGCTCAGATGCGGACGCTGGTGGCGAAGGCCGAGCTCGCGGCGCGTGCCAGCGAGCGGGCGGTGACGACGGCGCGGAGTCGTCTCGCAGAGGCAATCGGCGTGCCGATGGCGAAGTTGGCGGAGGTGAAACCGGTTTGGCGTGGAGTCGCGGAGGGTGCGCCGGCGGTGGTGACCGCGGAGGCGCGGGCCTGGGCGGCAAGAAATCGGGCCGATCTGCTGGCGGCGCTCGCGACCTATGCGGCGACGCAGGCGGCGTTGCAGGGGGAGATCGCGCGGCAGTATCCGAATCTCACGCTCGGGCCGGGTTATCAGCTCGATCAAGGGAAGGGCAAGTGGTCGCTCGGGTTGAGTGTGACGCTGCCGGTTCTTAATCGGAACGAAGGTCCCATCGCCGCGGCCGAAGCGAATCGGGCGGCGGCAGCGGCGCAGTTTATCGAGGTGCAAAACCGGGTGCTGGCCGAGGTTGATCGGGCGGCGGCGGACTATGCGTCGACGGCGGCGGACCTCGCCACGGTGGGCGGATTGCGCGCGGCGCTGGAGCGTCAGACGAGTCTGCTGCGGGCGCGTCACGCGGCGGGAGACAGCTCACGGTTGGAACTGGTGCGGGCGGAAGTCGAACTCGCGGATCAGGCCCGCACGGAACTGGCGGCGCAGCAGCGGGCGGCGCAGGCGCTGGGGACGTTGGAAGACGCGGTGCAGCGTCCGCTCGCGTGGCCGGAAGCGGCGTGGCGCGGTCAGGTGCGCGTGACGGGGGCGAAATAACCTTTTTTGCTTTTTGCCCATGAAACTTTTCTTGCCGCTTTTTCTGCTCGGTGTGGTGGCGCACGGTGCGCCGACGGCGTCGGCGCCGGCGACGATCACGAAGGAGGCCGAGCTCACGACGCTCACGCTCAAGCCCGAGGCGGAGGAGCGGCTGCGGCTGAAGACGGTGGCCGTCGTGCGGCGCGCGGTGCCGGCGACGCGGCTGTTTGCCGGCGAGGTGGTTTGGTCGCTCGGCGACGAGGCCGGACGCGCGGCGCCGGTGGTGGGGGGCACGCTTGACGAAGTGCTGCGATTGGCGGACCAGCAGGTGGTCGCGGATGGGCGGGTGCGTCAGGCGCAACTCCAGGTGGATGCGGCCATGATCGCGTTTGAGCGGGCGAAAAAAGTTCTCACGGCCGAGGCCGGCAGCGTGCGCTCGGTGGACGAAGCCAGGGCGCTCCTCGCCCAGGCGGAGGCGGCGCGGGCAACGGCGAAAGCGCAGCGGGAAATTCTCGGTGCGCCGGTCGCGCGCGAAGGCGGGACGCGACGCGCGTGGGTGCGGGCGGCGATCTACAGCGGCGAGGTGGGCGCGCTCGATGCGACGGCGGCGGCGGGTGTTCGCACGCTGGCGGCAGACGCCGTCAGCCAGAGCGCGGCGCCGGTGCGCGGGCCGCAAACGGCCAATGCGGCGACGGCGACGGTGGATTGGTATTACGCGTTGCCGGCGGGGATGGCGTTGCGAGCGGGTGAGCGGGTGGCGGTGGAGATTTCGTTGCGCGACAGTGCGACGGAGCACTTGGTCCTGCCGTTCAACGCGGTGCTGCACGACATCCACGGCGGGCAGTGGGTTTACGAGGCGATCGCGCCGCACACCTATACACGACGGCGTGTGCAAGTTTCGCGGCTGGCGGGCGGTGAGGCGGTGTTGGCGAGCGGACCGGCCGTTGGGGCAAAGATCGTGACCGACGGATCGGCGGAACTTTTCGGCACCGAGTTCATGACGGGAAAGTAACCGCCGCTTCCCACCATGCTGAACGCGATTGTCTCCTGGGCGCTGAACATGCGCGTGTTGGTGGTTGCGGTGGCGATGGCGCTGCTGGGGGCCGGCATCAACGCCACGCGCAATGCGCCGCTGGATGTGTTTCCCGAATTCGCGCCGCCGCTCGTGGAAGTGCAGACGGAGGCGCCGGGCCTCTCGACCGAAGAGGTCGATGCGCTGGTGACAGTGCCGCTGGAGAACTCGCTGAACGGGCTGCCGTTTCTGAAAACGTTGCGCTCGAAGTCGGTGCTCGGGCTCTCGTCGGTCGTGATGATTTTCGAGCCGGGCACGGATATTTTGCGCGCGCGCCAACTCGTGCAGGAGCGGCTGAATCTCGCGCAAGGGCGGTTGCCGGCGGTGGTGAAGCCGCCGGTGTTAATGGCGCCCTATTCGTCGCTGAGCCGCGTGCTGAAAGTCGGGCTGACGTCGAAGACGCTTCCGCAAATGGAGCTAAGCGAGCTCTCGCTTTGGACGATCCGGCCGCGGCTGATGTCGGTGCGCGGAGTGGCGAACGTCGCGATTTGGGGTCAGCGCGACAAACAGTTCCAAGTGCTCGTCGATCCGCAGCGCCTGCGCGCGGCGGGGGTGACGCTCGATGCGGTGACGCGGGCGGCGGGCGATGCAGCCGTGATCAGCGCGGGCGGGTTTATCGACACGCCGAACCTGCGGTTGAGCGTGGCGCAGTTGAGCCTCATCGCGACGCCGGAGGATCTGGCGCGGACGGTGGTGGAGTTTCGCAACGGCACGCCGATCCGGCTAGGAGATGTGGCGGAGGTGAAAATCGGGCATCCCGCGCCAATCGGTAACGCGGTGATCAACGATGGACCGGGGATTTTGCTGATCGTGGAGAAACAGCCGTGGGGGAACACGCTCGACGTCACAGCGGGCGTGGAAAAAATCCTCGCGGAATTGAAGCCGGGGCTGCCGGGCGTGGACATGGATTCGACGATTTTCCGGCCGGCGACGTTTATCCAGCTCTCGATCGATCACCTCACCGAGGCACTGTGGCTCGGCTGTCTGTTGGTGGTGGTCGTGTTGTGGTTTTTCCTCGGTGATTGGCGGACGACGGTCATCAGTCTTACGGCAATTCCGCTGTCGCTGGCCATCGCGCTGCTGTTGCTGCGGTGGCGCGGCGAGACGATCAACACGATGATCCTCGCGGGCCTGATCATCGCGCTCGGTGAAGTCGTGGACGACGCGATCATCGACGTGGAAAATATTCTACGCCGGATGCGGCAGAACCGGCTGCTCGCGGCGCCCGTGTCGGCGTTCAAGGTGGTGCTCCAGGCGTCGCTCGAAGTGCGTAGCGCAGTGGTCTATGCGAGTGTGATCATCGTGCTCGTGTTTGTGCCGGTGTTTTTCCTGCCGGGGCTGGCGGGGACGTTTTTCCGGCCGCTGGCTTTGTCGTATATTTTGGCGATCACGGCGTCGCTCGGGGTGGCGCTGACGGTGACGCCCGCGTTGAGTTTGCTGCTTTTGCGGGCGGATGCAGCCGTGCATCGCGATGCGTGGTTGGCGCGGACCTTGAAGGGTTGGTATCGCGGGGTGTTGCCGCGATTGGCGGAGCGTCCCGGCCTGGCGCTCGGGGTGCTCGTGGTGGCGTTCGCGGTGACGGGATGGATCTGGCATGCGCGGCTCGGAGAAGAATTCCTGCCGAACTTCAAGGAGCGGGATTTTCTGATGCACTGGCTGGAGAAGCCCAACACCTCGGTGGAGGCGAGCACGCGGATCACGATCGCTGCGAGCAAGGACCTGCGGGCGATTCCCGGAGTGCGGAATCAAGGTGCGCATATTGGACGCGCAGAAGTGGCCGATGAAGTCGTCGGGCCCGATTTTACGGAGCTGTGGATCAGCATGGCACCCGAGGTGGACTACGATGCGACGATCGCGAAAGTGCAGGCGGTGGTGGACGGCTACCCGGGGCTGACGCGCGATCTGCTTACGTTTCTGCGGGAGCGGATCAAGGAAGTGCTCACGGGGGCGAGTGCGAGCATCGTGGTGCGGATTTACGGCCCGGATCTGGACGTATTGCGCAAGCACGCGGCGGAGGTGGGTGCGACGCTGAAGGATTTGCCGGGGGTGAGTGCGCTGAAAGTGGAGCCGCAGACACTCGTGCCGCAGATCACGATAAAGTTGCGGCCCGATGCGGCGGCGCTGCACGGCCTGACGGCCGGGTTGGTGCGTCGGGCGGTGACGACGCTCGTGAGCGGGCGGAAGGTCGGCGAAGTTTACCAAGAGCAGAAAGTGCACGAGGTGACGGTGTGGAGCGTGCCGAGTGCGCGGGCGGACTTCACGAGCCTGCGTGAGTTGCTCATCGAGACCCCGGCGGGCGGGCAGGTGCGGCTCGCCGATGTGGCCGAGTTGGCGATCGTGCCGACGCCGAACGCGATCAAACGCGAGGGAGCATCGCGGCGCATCGACGTGACCTGCAATGTGTCGGGCCGTGCGTTGGGTGAGGTGGCGCGGGAAGTCGAAGCGCGAGTGGCGAAAGTGAACTTTGCGCGGGGCTATCATCCCGAGGTGCTCGGCGAGTGGGCAGAGCGGCAAGCGGCGCAGTCGCGCTTGCTCTGGCTGGGGCTTGCGTCGCTCGGGGGAATTTTGGTGCTGCTGCTGGCGGACTTTCAATCGCCGCGACTCGTGCTGCTCATCGCGCTGACCCTGCCGTTTGCGCTGATCGGCGGCGTGCTCGCGGCGTGGCTCGGTGGCGGTGTGCTGTCACTGGGCTCACTTGTCGGGTTTGTGACGGTGCTCGGGATCGCGGCGCGCAACGGAATCCTGCTCGTGAGTCACTATCGCCATTTGGAAAAGGAGGAAGGGCAGGCCTTCGGGCTGGGGTTGGTGTTGCGCGGATCGGAGGAGCGGTTGGTGCCGATCTTGATGACAGCGGCGACGGCGGCGTTTGCGCTGCTGCCGTTGGTGTTGAAGGGCAATGTGCCGGGTAACGAGATCGAGCGGCCGATGGCGCTGGTGATTCTCGGCGGGTTGGTGACCTCGACGCTGCTAAATTTATTTTTACTGCCGGCGCTGTATGCGCGGTTTGGGCGGAAGAAGTAAGGGCGGCGGCTGGTGCGCGGGGTATCAGACGTTTGGCGGCGTGTGAGGAAAGGAGTCGGGGCGGGGCGTTGGCGCTGGCGCGCGTTTAGTGGCGTGATGGATCGCCATGTCGTTGCGCTCCTGCTCTCGCGATGACCAGGGGGGCAGGGGCGGCTGGCACGCGTGCAGTGGAGCGTTGGATCCCGACGCCTCTGCGCCCCTCGCGATGACCCGTTTACTGGGGAACGACGGGTGTGCCTTCGGGGGTGAGTTCGATGATCTCGAAGCCGAAATGCTGCACGGCGGGGAGGATTTTGGATTTGTCGCCGACGAGGAGAAGGTTGACGGCGTCGGTCTTGATCCGCTTAGCGGCGACGCGATCGATCTCGGATTTCTGCATGGTGGCGAGAATTTTGTTCTGCGTGTCCGTGTAGTCGGCGGGGAGATTGTAGTCCATGATGCGGCGGATGAAGCCGGCTTTTTGCAGCGGGGTTTCGTAGAGGAGCGCGTCGCGCTGGCCGAGGGCGCTCTGAGTGAAGGCGAGTTCTTCGGCGGTGATGCCTTGCTGGGCGTAGGCGTTCAGTTCCTTGAGGATCTCGGTGAGGGCGCCGCCGGTGGCGTCGGCGCGGATGCCGGAGCTGAACGTGAAGGTGCCGGAATATTTGCTGCCCGTAAAACCGGAGCGGGCGCCGTAGGTCCAGGCTTTGTCTTCGCGGAGATTCAGGTTGAGGCGGCTGTTGAAGGCTCCACCCAGAATGTAGTTCATCAGGCCGGCGCGGTAGAATTCGCCGGTGGCGTCGTAGGTGAGGCCGGTGACGTAGCCGACGCGGAACTCGGTCTGGGCAGCTTTGGGAACGTCGACGATGTAGAGGCGGGTTTTGCTGATGGCGGGCGCGGCGGGGACGGGGGGGAGCTTCACGTCGCGGCCGGGGAGTTTGGCGAGGAAACCGAGGCGGCCGGTGAGGTCGGCCTGCGTGATGTCTCCGACGACGACGAGCTTGGCGCCGCGGGCGGTGAGGAAGCGGGCGTGGTAGTCCTCGACGTCGGCGAGGGTGAGGTTTTTCACGGTCTCTTCGGTGCCGGCGGGGCTGACGCCGAGAATATTAGCGGGGCCGTGGTTGATTTTGGCGAAGACCTCGGTGGCGACGAGGGCGGGTTGGGCTTTGCGGGACTTGAAACCTTCGAGGGTCTGGCGCTTGAGGCGGTCGAAGGCGGTGGCGGTGAATTTTGGGCGGAGCAGGCGCTCTTCGAGGAGCGGAAGCGTCTTGTCCAAATTCTTTTTCAGAGTTTGGACGCTGAAGTTGATGTCGTCGAAATCGCTGCCGACGGAGACGGAGCTGCCGAGGGTTTGGAGGAGCTGCTGCATCTGCTCGGCGGTGTGGTCTTGGGTGTCCTCGTTCATCATCGCGGCGTAGAGCTGGGCGAGCCCGGCTTTCGCGGGGGTGTCGGCGAGACCGAGCTGACCGCCGGGGATGGAAAGGGTGAGGGCGACGGTGGGGAGCTCGCGCGAGGCGGCGCCGATGACCTGGGTGCCGGAGGGGAGTTCGGCGCGCCAGAACGGGGGGACTTTGATGACGGGGTTGGGGCCGTTGCCGGGAAGTTTGCTCCGGTCAAAGGTGTCGGTGGCCCGGGCATATTTCAGGCCGGCGTAGCCGTAGTCGGGGGCGCGATACGAGGAGGCGTCGGGCGTGTAGTCGGCGGGAGCGACGACGTTGGCGGGGTCGGATTTGACGACGATGCTGAGGATGACGGCGGGTTTGCCCTTGAGATATTTTTCGTAGACGCGCTGGACGTCGGCTTTGGTGACGGCGGTGAAGCGTTTGAGCTGGTCGCCGATCTGGTTGGGCGAGCCGGTGAAGGTCTGCCAGGCGGCGAGGGCGCTGACTTTGCCGGCGACGCTTTCGAGGGCGTTGATGAGCTGGGCTTCGACGGCGCCGGTGAATTGGGCGATGTCGTCGTCGGTGACGCCGCGCGTGGCGAACGTGGCGAGGGCGTCGTCGAAGAATTTTTTCGTGGCGGCGAGCGAGGTGCCGGGGGCGGGGGTGACGCTGAAGATGAATTCGCCGGAAAGCTCCGCGGTGCTGTTGAAGGCGGAGGCGCTGAGGGCTTTTTGGGTCTTGGTGAGCTGTTGGTAGAGCACCGAGTTTTTCCCCTGGCCGAGGACCTGGGCGAGGCAGCGGAGCGCCGCTTCGTCGGGATGGTAGGAGGGGACGGACGGGAAGGTGAGGGAGAGCTGGGGTTGGCGCGCGTAGTTATCGACGAGGGTGATGTGACGGTCGCGGTCGAGGACGGGCGCGGGGAGTGATGTGGGGGTGACGGCGGGGCCGCGGGGGATGGGGCCGAAATATTTCTCGACGAGGCCGACGACGGCGGCGGTGTCGACATCGCCGCCGATGGTGAGGGTGGCGTTGTTGGGGCCATACCAGCGGAGGAAGAAGTTTTTGAGGTCGTCGACGGTGACGCGATTGAGGTCTTCGACGTAGCCGATCGTGAGCCAAGAATAGGGGTGCCCGTAAGGGTAGAGGGCTTGGGCGGTGACTTCGCGGGCGAGGCCGTAGGGGCGGTTGTCGTAATTTTGGCCGCGCTCATTTTTCACCGTGCCGCGCTGCACTTCGAATTTCTTTTGCGTGACTGCGTCGAGGAGGAAGCCCATGCGGTCGGCCTCGAGCCAGAGCATCTTTTCCAGCTGGTTGCTGGGGGCGGTCTGGTAATAGTTGGTGCGGTCGCGATTGGTGGAGCCGTTGAGGGTGCCGCCGGCGGCGGTGACGATCTTGAAGTGCTGGTCGTCGCCGACGTGGTCGCTGCCCTGAAACATCATGTGCTCGAAGAAGTGGGCGAAGCCGGACTTGCCGATTTCCTCGCGGGCGGAGCCGACGTGGTAGGTGACGTCGACATGCACAAGGGGATCGCTGTGGTCCTCGTGGACGACGAGGGTGAGGCCGTTGGGGAGGACGTATTTGGCGTAGGGGATGACGATCTGCGCGGCCGCGGTGGGGGAGGGGGCGACGGTTTCGACGAGGCGCGGGGCGGCTGGTGCGGAGGTGGGGGCGAGCGCGGCGGCGACGGAGAGGAAGAGGGAGAGCAGGAGGAACGGAGAGACGGGGAGACGGACGGGGAGGGAGGGCATGGCGTTGTGGGTGGGGCTGACGATCGAGAACGATTACGAGGAACGAGAAAAGAGAAAGAGGGGCGGTGGGGGAACCGCCCGTGCGTGGATCAGAGGGTGGGAATATCGGCGATGCGTTCGACGCGGACGCGGCGGATGCGTTCGGTGCTGACTTCGACGGCGGTGAGGCGGAAGTCGCCGGCGGTGAGGGATTCGTCGCGGCGGGGCGGGTGGCCGAGGTGGCGCGTCATCCAGGCGGCGATGGTTTCGCGGGGCTGCCATTCGAAGGACCAACCGGTTTCGGCCTGGAGTTCGCGCATGGTGAAGGTGCCGCTGACGACGATGGAGAAGGTGGTGCGATCGTAGATCGGACCGGAGCCCAGGTCGAATTCGTCGCGGATGTCGCCGACGATTTCCTCGAGGACGTCCTCGAAGGTGACGATGCCGGCGAGGCGTTTGTCGGCGTCGAGGACGACGGCGAGATGGCTGCGGCCGGTGCGGAATTTTTCGATCATGACCGGGAGTTTGGTCGTGAGTTCGAAGGCGGTGACGGGGCGGATGAGGGGTTCGAAGGAGGCGTCGGGGCCGAGGAGGGAGAGTTGCCAGAGCCATTCGCGGACGAGGAGGAGGCCGCGGACTTCGTCGATGCTGCCGGAGCAGACGGGGAAGCGGCTATGGCCGCTGGTCTGGGCGGTGCGGAGGTTGTCGGCGATGGGTTTGTCGAGCCAGAGGGCGACGACCTGGTCGCGAGGGAGCATGATTTGCTGCGCGGTGGTTTCGCGGACGCGCAGGGACTGGACCATGAGTTTGTTGATGAGGGCGTCGCCGGGATGGGCGTGATGGGCGTTACTGAAGACGTATTCGAGTTCCTCAGCGCTGAAGGAGTGTTCGCCCTCGGAGGTGGGGCCGAGACCGAGCCAGCGGAGGAGGCGGTTGGCGGACTCGTTGAGGAGCCAGATGAGCGGGTAGAAGGCGAAGTAGAAGACCATCAGGGGTGCGGCGGTCCAGAGGGTGACGGGCTTGGCGCGTTGGATCGCGAGCATTTTGGGCCCCTGTTCGCCGAACACGATGTGGAGAAAGGTGATCGAGACGAAGGCGACGACAAAGGCGATGGAGTGGACCGTGGTCGGGTTGGTGATGCCCCAATGGGCGAGGAGCGGGGTGATGCGGTGGGCGACGAACGGCTCGCCGACCCAGCCGAGGCCGAGACTGGCGAGGGTGATGCCGAGTTGGGTGGCGGAGAGTGCGGCGTCGAGGCGGTCGACGGCCATGAGGGCGAACTTCACGCGCCAGTCGCCGGATTTGGCCAAGGGGCGGAGCTGGCTGGCGCGGACCTTGACGAGGGCAAACTCGGCGGCGACGAAAAAGCCGTTGGCGGCGACGAGGGCGAGGACGACGAGGGTCTCCAGCGCGATGCCGAGGAAGGTGTTCATGGATCGCCGGGAGCGTAGGGGCGCGGGCGGGACTGGCCAGCTTTGGATTATGGCGAGGGGAAGCGGCGAGGGCCTGACGAAAGAGAAAGATTGCGAGGAAAGAGAAAGATCGGGGGCGGAAAAGGCCGAGCCCGGCGGGCAGCAGGACCTACACCGGGCGGGGGGGGGCGGGGAGGTTTTTGAGCGGGAGGAGGAGGACCTTGTCGACGCGCTGGCCGTCGAGGTCGATGACTTCGACGAGGTAGCCGTGATAGGGAAAGCACTCGCCTTCGGCGGGGACGCGACCGAGGTGTTTGACGATGAAGCCGGCGAAGGTCTGGTAGTCGCGGGCGGGGCCGGCGTGTAACGGGAAGTCGGTTACGACGCGTTCGAACTCGGCGGCGTCGAGCAGGCCGTCGACGAGCCAGCGGCCGTCGTCGCGGCGGACCGCTTTGGGTTTGAGGCGGTCGCCGAGGGAGGGGAGTTCGCCGACGATGGCCTCCATGATGTCGTGGAGGGAAATGAGGCCGCAGGTGGCGCCGAATTCGTCGGCGACGAGCGCGACGTGTTTACCGGTTTGCTTGAAGCGTTCGAGGAGGGCGCTGGCGGGGAGGGATTCGGGGACGACGAGGGCGGGGGTGGTGAGATCGCGGACGTTGACGGGGGCGCCGGCGGCGAGGTTGGCGTAGATGGATTTGACCGTGACGAGGCCGAGGATCCGGTCGCGGGTGCCCTCGTAGACGGGGAAGGTGGAGTGGGCGCTGACGACGATGCGGTGCCAGACGGTGTCGTGGGAATCGGTGACGTTGATCCAGATGATTTTGGCGCGAGGGGTCATGAGGTCGCGGACGGGCACCCGGTCGAAGGCCATGACGCTTTCGATCATGGCGGGTTCCTGGGGGTGAAAAATCCCAGCGCGCGTGCCCTCGCGGACGAGGAGCCGGACCTCTTCTTCGGTGACGCGCGCTTCGGGGACGGGTTGGATGCGGCAGAGGGCGAGGAGGAGATCGGTGGAGCGGCCGAGGAGCGCGACGAGCGGGGCGCCGAGGCGGGAGAGGCGGTGCATGGGGCCGGCAAGGGCACGGGCGACGCCCTCGGGATTCCCGAGGCCGATGCGTTTCGGGAGGAGTTCGCCGATGACGAGGGTGAAGTAGGTGAGGGTCAGGACGACGAGGCCGAAGGCGATTTTATCGGCGGAGGGGGCGAGCGAAGGGAATTGGCGGAGGTAGGCGGCGAGCTGTTCGGAGATGGAGGCGCCGGAGAACGCGGCGGCGAGGACGCCGACGAGGGTGATGCCGACTTGAACGGTCGCGAGGAAGGTGTTGGGCGATTCGGCGAGGGTGAGGGCGAGGCGGGCGCGGGTGTCGCCGGCGTCGGCGAGTTGGCGGAGCTTGGCCTTGCGCGAGGAGACGATGGCGATCTCGGCCATGGAGAAGAGGCCGTTGGCGAGCAGCAGGGCGAAGATGATGGCGAGCTCGAGGAAGACGGCATTCATGGAGGCAGGGAGCAGTGTGCGCCGGAAGATTTGGATTCCAAGTTGTAAGGAGGGAAAGACGGGGGTGGAGTGGTGGGATGGATGATGGGCGCGGCGGGGAACTGGTGGGAAAGGTCGACGGACACGGGCTGGAAAGCCCGTGCCACGGGGTGCCGGCGCGGCCGAGTTTTGGGGCGGCGCTGCGATTTTGGGTGAAGCTGGGTTTCATCAGCTTCGGCGGGCCGACCGGGCAGATTGCGATCATGCACACGGAGTTGGTGGAGAAGCGGCGCTGGATCGGGGAAGGGCGGTTCTTGCACGCGTTGAATTTTTGTATGCTGCTGCCGGGACCGGAGGCGCAGCAGCTGGCGATTTACTGCGGGTGGTTGCTGCACCGGACCTGGGGCGGGATCGTGGCGGGAGCCTTGTTTGTGCTGCCGTCGGCGGTGATTTTGTGGGGGTTGAGTTATGGCTATGTCGCGTATGGGAGCATCGGGTGGATCGCGGCGGTGTTTCACGGACTCAAGGCGGCGGTGCTGGCGGTGGTGGTTTCCGCGGTGCTACGCATCGGGACGAAGGCGCTGAAGAACCGGGTGATGTGGGGGATCGCGGCGGCGGCGTTTGGGGCGATCTTTTTCGGGCGCGTGCCGTTTCCGGTGATTGTGGCGGGTGCGGCGCTCGTGGGCTGGGTGGGCGGACGGAAGTGGGAAAGCGCTTTCAATGTGGTGAAAGGGCATGGTGGGGGTGGCGGCGGGAAAACGGGGGCGGTGCGGGTGCGGGCGGTGATCGATGATGACGATGCGGGCGAGGGGCACGTGGCGCCGTCGTGGGGGCGGGCGGGGAAAGTGCTCGGCGTTTGCGGGGCGTTGTGGGTTGCGCCGGTTGGGGCGGTCGGGCTGTGGCTGGGGTGGGACAGCGGGTTCGTGCGCGAGGCGATTTTCTTCAGCAAGGCGGCGATGGTGACGTTTGGCGGGGCGTATGCGGTGCTCCCTTACGTGGCGCAGCAGGCGGTGGAGAACTACGGGTGGTTGACGGCGCCGCAGATGCTCGACGGGCTGGGGCTGGCCGAGACGACGCCGGGGCCGTTGATCATGGTACTGCAGTTCGTGGGGTTTCTGGGGGCGTGGAATCAGCCGGGCGGACTGACTCCGCTGGGGGCGGCGACGCTGGGCGCGGCGATCACGACGTGGGTGACGTTTGTGCCGTGTTTTTTGTGGATTTTTCTGGGGGCGCCGCACATCGAGCAGTTACGGAAAAATGTGCGGCTGACCTGCGCGTTGTCGGCGGTGACGGCGGCGGTGGTGGGCGTGGTGCTCAATCTCGCGGTGTGGTTCGGCTGGCACGTGGTGCGGCCGACGGGCGAGGCGGCGGCTGCGGGGGGCGTGATCGGGGGGACGGACTGGTTTGTCGTGGCGGTGGGGCTCGGGGCGTTGGTCGCGATGCAGCGGGGGAAGGTGGGCGTGATTCCGGTGGTGCTGGCGAGCGGAGTGCTGGGAATGGCGTGGGCGTGGGTGGGGTGAACGCCGAGCAACGAATTTTTGGGCAGGGAGAATTTTGACGTAGGTAAATTTTCGGAAGGCGGAAAAAGCGAGCGATGACTGCTCTGAAACCGCCCCCTGACACACCCGCAAATGTTCGAAATAAAGTGTCACGTATTACGTGACACTTCCTGCTGAAAACCGTGTTTTTTTGGCCCGAAAAATGAACGAGTAATATTAGGTGCGGTGGAATTTTAGACCGTAGTGCCAGGGCGGGAGGTTGAGGGAGGAAGCAGGGGGCGTGAGGCCGGTGGCGGAGGCGG
>CANHJG010000126.1 GCA_947461205.1 Opitutia bacterium | reverse complement strand
GGGGCGCCGGCGTCGCTGGCGGTGGCGACGAGCCGTTGTGCGGCGGCCGGCGGGGTGAGCGCGGGGTTTTGGGAGAGGATGGCGGCGATGGCGCCGGACACGAGCGGGGCGCTGGCGGAGGTGCCGTCGACGGTCACGCGCAGGCCGTCCTGCCAAGCGGTCTGCACGCCGTAACCGGGGGCGGTGAGGGAGAGCGACGGGCCGGAGTTGGAGAAGGTGACCTGCTGGCCGGTGCGGTCGACGGCACCGACGGAGAGGACGCGGGGGTCGGCGGCGGGCCAGGCGAGTTGGGCGGCCTGGTCGTTGCCGGCGGCGGCGACGATGACCGCGCCGCGTTCGGTGGCGTAGGCGAGGGCGGCGTCGAGGGCGGAAGCGGTGGAGTGGCCGCCGAGGCTGACGTTGATGATTTTTGCGCCGGCATCGACGGCGGCGACCAGGGCCCGGGCGAGGGTGAACGTGTCGCTCGTGCTGTTAGTATCGGTGACTCGGATACTAAGAAGGTTGGCGGCGGGGGCGACGCCGGGGGCGTCGGGGGCGGCACCGGCGGCGAGGGCGGCGACGGCGGTGCCGTGGCCGTCGTCGTCGCCGCGGCCGGCGACGGTGCCGAAGCCGATGTCGAGGGTGCGGATGCGGCCGGAGCCGAACGTGGCATCGGGGAGCACGCCGGTGTCGAGAATGGCGATGGTGACGCCCGTGCCCCAGGTGTGGTGGTCGGCGGGGACGCCGAGGAAGGGGAGCGCGGTGTTGCCGAAGGGGACCTGGGTGACGTCGGCGCGATCTTCCTTGGCCGGGGTGGACGGGCCCGAGGGAATGCGGATGAGGGCGTTGGGTTCGACGGCGGTGAAATCGGCGGCGTTTTGAGCGAGGTCGGTGCGCAGGGCGTCGAGCGAAGCGTAGCGCACGCGGGCGCTGCGGAGGTTGGGTAGTTCGCCGAGGACGGCGAGGCCGGCGGCTTGGGCGCGGGCGAGGAAGCGGCGGTAGGCGTCGGCGTCCTTGAAGGAGAGCAGGGCCTCGCGGGCGCGGGCGTCGGTGCCGTGGGCGAGGAGGCGTTGGAGGGAAGCGAGGAGGGCGGCGCTGAATGGGTCGGACGAAGGTGCGGTGGCCCCGGCGGCCGTGGCGGGGGCGGGCGCGGGCGGCGCGGGGAACGCGGTGAGTGCGCGGGCGGCGCGGAGCTCGCGGAGGCCCGCGCGGTTTTCGCGCCAGAGCCAGAGCAGGAGGGCGGCGCAGACGAGTCCCACTCCGAGGGCGGCGAAAGAGGAGGTAAATTTGGGCATGGAGGCGTGGGACCGGAGCGGTGGGTCGGAGTCTCGGTCAAGCGGCGCGGCGTGGCAAATGGGTCTGACGCGGTGTTGGGCGAATGGTTGCAGGGGGTGGGCGATGGCCGCGCGCATCTCAGTTTCGTGCAGGTTCGGGTGTCCCCGGGTGGGCCGTGCGCTCCGCGCGCGGCTCCGCAGGCCACGCCTCTCTCTCTCTCTGCAATCCGCCGCCCGCGGAGCGCACGGCCCACCTCGGTCTGGGCTTACCGCGGTCTGGGCCCACCGTGGGCGGAGCCTGCAAGCAAGTGAGCTGCGCTCCGGAGGGAGGTCGGCATTTCGCGCGTGACGCGGGGGCGGGAGGCGACTCGGATGCGGGGCCATGAAACTGCCCCGGTCGCTGCGTGTCGCTTCAATCGTCGGAATTGCCCTGGTCGCGTCATTGGCGCGTGGGGCCGAAATCGCCGATCCGGCGAGCGTGGGCTTCGATGGGGGACGGCTCGGGCGACTCGACGCCGTGATCCAGGCGCAGGTGGACCAGAAGAAAATTGCGGGCGTGGTGCTCTACGTCGCGCGCGACGGGCAGGAAGTGCGGCATCGCGGCTATGGGATGAGCGATCTCGAGTCGGGCAAGGCGATGACGACGGATGCGATTTTTCGGATTGCGTCGATGAGCAAGGCGGTGACGTCGACGGCGGTGATGATGCTCTACGAGGAAGGGAAGTTCCTGCTGCACGATCCGGTGGCGAAATATATCCCGGAGTTCAAAAATTCCATGGTGGCGGTCGCGGCACCGGAGGGCTCGCCGCCGGGGACGAAGTTCACGACGGTGAAGGCGAAGCGGCCGATTCAGATTCGCGATCTGCTGACGCACACGGCGGGGCTCACGTATGGCACGGGGCCGGCGGCGGAGCTCTACAAGGCGGCGAAACTCGACACGTGGTATTTTGCGAACAAAGACGCGACGATCGGCGAAGAGATCAGGAAGCTGGCGGCGCTGCCGTTGAACGGGCAGCCGGGCGAAGTTTATCAGTATGGTTATTCGACGGATGTGCTCGGCTATCTTGTGGAAGTCGTGTCCGGGATGCCGCTGGACCAATTTTTTGCGAAGCGGATTTTCGCGCCGCTGAAGATGGGGGATGCGTGTTTTTATCTCGCGCCGGAAAAGGCGGCGCGGCTGGCGCCCGTGTATGGGGTGGAGAAAGGCGTGCTGGGGCGCGGCGATCAGGGCGACTACGTGACGGGGCCGCGCAAGTGTTTTTCGGGCGGCGCGGGGTTGCTGGCGACGGCGGGGGACTACGGGCGGCTGCTGCAGATGTTGCTCAACGACGGCGAACTTGAGGGTGTGCGGCTGCTGTCGCCGAAGACGGTGCAGCTCATGCGGGCGAATCACACGGGGACGAAATACTCCGGAGACACGGGGGCGTTTGGCCTCGGATTCTGGGTGATGCAGGACGTGGGTTTCTACGGCGAACTCGGCAGTGTGGGGGCGTATGGCTGGGGCAGCGCGTATTTTCCGCAGTATCTCGTCGACCCGAAGGAGAAGATTGTGGCGCTGATGATGACGCAGCTGCGGCCGACGGGCGGCAGCGACCTGAACCAGAAGTTCAAGGTGATGATGTATCAGGCGCTGGTGAAGTGAGGGGGGGCGCGACGGAGGGACACAGCCGCGCCGTTCGGAGGGAGGCGAGATTGGGGGGCACGAAGCGGCCGGGGTTGGGGCGGACGGCGGGGAGGGTGGCGGGGTGACGGCGGTGGGAAACCGCCGCTCCGTTTGGAGGGAGGCGGGGTGGGGGGCGCGAGGCGGCCGGTGGCGGCGCCGCGTTTGAGCTCCGGATTTGAGGCCAGCCCTCGGGTGTTTTGGGCGCACTTTGAGTTGCACCCGATGCAGGCAAGTCCGCTCGCACACGCTCGCGGCGACGGGGCGGGCGCGGCGGATGGGGGCGAAGCGCTCACGCGTTCCGCTACGGGGAGCCTCCGCTCGCGCACGCTCGCGGCTTCGGGGCGAGAAAAAGCCCGGACGGGTGGGCCCGGGCTTTTTGAAATACGGCGGTTGGGAAACCGCCGCTCCGTTGGGACTGGGCGGCAGGCTTGGACTATCGGAGCTCCACGATGCGACTGCCGGATTCGAGGGCGGAGACGATGGGTACGAGTTGAACTCGAAATTTTTCGATCAGGGTTTGTTTTCGGCAGTTGCCGATTTTCACCCACACCAATCGGCCGGTGCTACCCGGTGAAAGCGCCAGAAAATAGAAATCCTCGTCTTTGCTGACTATCACCATCCCGTGAGCGACGACGTGATTCCAGATCACTTGGTCATCCGCTTCCTTCATTCCGATCTCCCGAACGTGCTGAGCTGTGTGGCCGGCGCTTTCGAGAAACCGCGCTAGCGCAGGAGGCAAATGTTGGTCGACGAGGAATTTCACGCCGACTGAAGCACGATGTGATCGGTCTGGTGCGCGGCGTAGGCGATGGCGGCGAGGATGTCGTCGCGCTCAAGATCGGGGTAGTCGGCCAAGATTTCCTCGTAGGTGGCGTCGGCGCTGAGGAGCTGCAAAATATCGGTGACGCGCATTCTCATACCACGGATGCAGGGACGACCGCCACATTTGCCGGGCTCGACCGTGATGCGCTTGAGCAGTTCCGAGTTCATGCCGTGAAGGTGACTGGAATGGATTGGCGGACAAGTCTTGTTTGGCGGTGGAGCGCTGGAAGGGCGAGCGGGAGGCAAATGGGAGGGGCGGGCGAAACGCTGACGCGTTCGGATGCGGGGCGCATCCACTCGCTCACGCTCGCGGCTCCGGGGGCGAAAAAGCACGGGCCGGAAGGCCCGTGCTTTTTTACGCTGGAGAAACGGCGGCTGGAAACCGCCGCTCCGGTCGGAGGCGGACTGAAGTCCGCCCTACTTGAACATTTTGTCGTTTGGGTTGCCGCCGCTGAGGACGTACGCGGTGAGGTTTTTGAGTTCCTCGGGGTTGAGGGCGTTGATCAGGCCGGGGGGCATCATCGAGATGGGATAGGTTTTGCGAGACTTGATGTCGGCGGACTTGACCTTCGTTTTTTCGTCGGGGGCGAAGGGATTGCTCATGATGAGGAGTTCGCCGTTTTCTTCGCCGACGATGCGGCCGACGAGGGTGGAGCCGTCGGCGAGGTCGAATTGCTGGCTGTCGTATTGGTCGGAGATGACTTTCGAGGGCTCGACGAGGTTTTCCATGAGGTCCTTCACGCTGTAGCGGCTGCCGGCGCCGGAGAGATCGGGGCCGATGCCGCCGCCGTCGTGGTTGAAGCGGTGGCAGACGATGCAGGCGGTGGCGGCGAAGAGGCCTTTGCCTTCGGCGAAGTTGCGGCCGGTGAGGCCGGTGGCGAGGGCGGTGGCTTCGGCCACGGTGTAGTTGCGGCCGGGGCCTTTGGGGGTGAGGGCGCCGGCGGCGAAGTGGGTGGCGGCGGGTTTGGAGAGGGCGTTGAGGGCGGCGCGCTCGGCCGGGTCGGGGACGCGGGCGAGGGTTTCGGTGCGGATGTTTTGGATGAAGCCGCTAAAGCTGTTGCCGCCTTTCCAGGGGGCGGTGCGGGCGAACCAGGAGAAGAACTCGACGCGGAGTTTGGGGGTCCAGCCGACGGTGGCGTGGCGGAGGTTGTAGGCCATCATCATCTGCTGGCGGTCGGAGCGGCTGTCCGAGACGCTATTGACGACTTTGCCGTAGTTATCGTTGCGGGCCAGGAGCGACTTGCTGGCCTGTTCCTCGGGGGCGGTGCCGACGGGCTCGGAGACGCTGAGGAGGGGGACGGTTTTGGCGACGACGGTGGCGGAATCGAGGTAGACGAGGAGGGCGTGGAGTTCGCGGTTCACGAGGGCCTCGGGATGGGGGAAGAGCGGGTCGAGTTTGGCGGCGAGGCGGGCGCACGTGGTGGCATCCGGTTTGCCCATACGGGCGAAGGCGAGCTGCCAGGCGCGGAGGAGGGGGAGCTGGAGCGCGGCGGGTTGCTTGGCGAAGTCGAGGCGTTCGAGGGACTCGAGGAGGCGGGGCTGGAGATACTTTGGGCCGACGCGGGCGAGGGCGATGAGGGCTTCGATGGCGGCCTGGGGGTTGCGCTCGGCGAGGGCGCGGCTGGCCCAGTTGTCGGGGAACTGCCGCTCGATCGCGATGCGGGCGGCGGTGCGGACGA
The DNA here is from genome assembly GCA_947461205.1 of Opitutia bacterium. GTDB lineage: Bacteria > Verrucomicrobiota > Verrucomicrobiia > Opitutales > Opitutaceae > GAS368. Next base: position 8,480 of record CANHJG010000126.1, on the reverse strand, counting down.
AGCGATCGGCGTGGGCGAGGTGCGGCCAGGCGATGGCGATGGCCTCGGGGCCGGTGCCTTCGGCGTGGAGTGCTTCGAGGGAGCGGCGGAGTTTGACCTCGGCGGTGAGGGGAGCGGGTTGGGCGGGGGCGGTGCTCTCGGTGCCGGTGTAGGTGACGCGGTAGAGGGCGGCCTGGGTGCGGCGACCACCGACGGCGAAATACATCGCGCCGTCGTTGGGGTTGATCACGAGATCGGTGAGCGGGAGCGGTTTACCGGAGATGAATTCTTCCTTTTCGCCGCGGTAGGTGGCGCCGTCGGGGGTGTGGTGGACCGCGTAGAGCGTGCCGTAGGTCCAGTCGGCGGCGAAGAGGGCGAGTTGGTATTTGGCGGGGAATTTCGCGCCGGTGCCGAAGACGGTGCCGGTAGGCGAGCCGGGGCCGATGGCGAGGGTGGCGGGGAGGCTGTCGGCATAGTAGTCGGGCCAGCGACCGGCGCCGGAGCGCCAGCCGTAGTCGGCGCCATCGACGACGTGATTGATGCGCGTGGGCATATACCACGGGGAGCCCTGGTCCCACTCCATGTCGGAGTCGTAGGTGAAGAGTTCGCCGTTTTGGTCGAAGGCGAGGTCGTATTGGTTGCGGAAGCCGAGGGCGAAGAGCTCGACGGTTTTGCCTTCGGGGTCCATGCGGCCGATGTAGCCGCCCGGGGCGAATTTATTTTTCGCGTGGCCGCGGGCGTCCCACATGCGGGGGAGGAGATGGTCTTCGTCCCAGGAGACGGCGCGGGATTTGTTCAGGTGGGTGGGGAGATCGGTATGGTTGCCGTTGGCGAAGTAGATGGATTTGCCGTCGGGGGAGAGGGCGAGGGAGTGGGGGCCGTGTTCGCCGCTGCCGCGCATCTCTCGGAGATACTTGATCTCGTCGAACTGGTCGTCGCCGTTGGTGTCGCGGAGGCGCCAGACGCCCTGCTTGGCGGGGACCTCGTCGACCATGACGTAGAGGCTGTCGAAGGCGTAGAGGAGGCCGTGGGCGCCGACGGCGGGTGAGGCGGAGCCATCGGTGGCGGCGGCGCGTTTGGGCGTGGGGCGGGACTCGGTGCCGGGCGGGGGTGGGACGGCGGGGAGCGTGAGGGCGAGTTTCTCGACCTTCAGGCCGGCAGAGGTGCCGAGGGGCGGGAGGGTGAGACGGTAGAGGCCGCCGTATTGGTCGGCGGCGGTGAGGCGGCCTTTGGGATCAATGGCGAGGGCGACCCAGGAGCCCTGGTCCTCCTTGGGGACGGTGTAGAGGAGTTCGACTTTGAAGCCGGGGGCGACGGTGAGGGCGGAGGGCTCGGTGGCGCGGGTGATGGCGGCCATGGCGGCGCGCGCGGACTGGCCGGGCGGCTCGGCGGCGGGCGCGGTGGTTTTTGGTTGGGCTTTTTCTCTGGGCGTCTGCGCCGGGAGCGAGGTGGCGGCGAGGCCGAGGAGGAGCAGCGTGCCGAGGCGGGCGAGCCGGGGGGAGAGCGGGCGGGAGGGCGTCATGGAGAGGGAAAGGGAGAGTGAAAGGGAGCGGAAGCGGGAGGGACGCGGGTGCGCGGGAGAGGGGCGATGGAGGGGTTCGTCGCGGCGCTTCGCGCCCTGACAAGTGGACGGAGCGCGAGCAAGCTCGCGGCCTACGGACGAAGGGAACCTCAGAATTTGTAGGTCGAGGAGAGGAAGTAGGCGCGGGGTTGGACAGGGACGTATTGGAGCATGGTGTCCTGGCCGGTGGCGGGGAGAGAGGTGTAGCTCTGGCGGTCGCCGGGATTCACGCCCCAGCCGCGCCACGTCATGACGCCCTCGCTGTCGGTGAGGTTGTTGATATTTAAATTCACGGACCAGCGGCGGGAGAAGGTGTAGCCGGTGCCGAAATCGAATTGGTTGAAGCGGGGCAGAATGATCACGTTGGCGACGTTGCCGGCGCGTTCGCCCATGTGTTTCCAGGAGAGATTGGCGAAGAATTTCGGCGTCCGGTAGGTGAGCGTTTGGTTGAGGATGAAGTCGGGATTGTTGTCGGATTTTCTGCCGGTGAAATCGAGGTAGCTATCGTCGTCGCGGCCGTTGACGCCGGCGACGAAGATTTTCCACACGGTGTTGGTGGAGTATTGTTTGGTGAAGACGGAGCGGAGGCTCCAGCGGTCCGAGATTTTCAGTTGGGCCTCGAGTTCGAGGCCGTAGGAGGTGACGGCGTTGTAGATCGGGTCGGGGTAGTAGGCGGTGACACCGTCGGCTTCGACGGCCTGGGGGTTGCTGTTTACGTTGTTCAGCTGGGTCCAAAAAGGGGTGGCGGTGAGGGTGATATTTTTCCGTTTCCAGCGGTAACCGAGCTCGGCCTGCAGGATGGATTGCGGGCGGGGCTTGAGGTTAAGGAGGCGAAACGGCGTCGTGTAGTTGCGGAAGAAACCGTAGTCGGGGGCTTTTTCGCCGTCGGCGAAGCGGACGTAGAACGAGTTTTCGTTGTTGATGACGTAGTTGCCGGCCGAGGACCACGAGAAGCTGTGGACGTCTTTGTCGAAGTCCCATTTGCCGGTGGGATTGGGGCTGGTGAAGCGGTTGTCGGCCATGGTGAAAACATTCCCGTCGGGGCCGCCGTAGGTCGGGTCCCAGTTGCCGCGGGCGTTTTGGGTGCCGGTTTGGTTGAAGCCTTTGACGGCGTAGCGTTCGCCGCGGAAGCCCCAGTCGAAGCTGAGGCGCTGGCTGAGCTCCCATTTATGACCGAAGAAAATCGCGACCTGGCGGGCGAGGGCTTTGTCGCGGGTGTAGCCGACGCCGAGGGCGGTGTAGCCCTCGGGGTTGGTGAGGAGGACGGGCTTGCCCTCGAAGCCGGCGACGGCGGTGAGGGCGGCGGCGGGCGTGCCGGCGGGGGCGTTCGCGGCGGTGGCGGGAATCCAGGTGAGGGCGAGGGGCTGGGGTTGCTCGACGAGCGGCGAGGCGGTGCGGCCGCCGCTGGTCTGGCGGTCGGAGATGCCGGCGTAGCCAAAGTAGCTGCCGGCTGTGAAGGAGTGGTTGCGCCACTTTTTGGTGATGGAGAGATTCTCCATGATTTCGTTCACGTGCTCGTTGGCGACGCGACCGACGTTGGTCCAAAGGGCGTTGGGGAGGATCGGGTTGTTCGGGAGGTTGGAGGAGCGCAGGACGAGGCCGGGATTGGAGAGGGCGTTGGCGGCGACGGTGAAGGCGCCGTTGGAGGTGACCTCGGCGAGGATGGCGCCGGTGGAGCGGTCGGAGAAACGATAGGTGCCGGCGGGGATGCGGCCGTTTTGGCCGCCGCCGCTGAACTGGATCGCCATCGTGCTGTAGAAATTGGGCCAGTCGATGGAGCGGGGGGTGACGCCGGAGCTGGAGTTCCAGTCGGCCCAGTTGCGGGAGAACTTGACGTTGTGACTGACGGACCAGCCGTCGCCGAACTCGTGTTTCCATTCGGCGCCGAGGTAGCGCTGGCGGGAGCGGACGGCGTCGGTGGTGTCGAAGGTGGAGAACTGCGTGTCGGTTTCGCGCGGATACTGGAACGACGCCTTGGGGAGGAGATTGGTGCTGTAGCGGCTGAGGCCGGGGTATTGTTTGGGGTCCTGGGGGTTGCGGGCGAGGAGGTATTCGTACCAGTGGTTTCGGTCGTCGAGGAATTTGCCGTAGAGTTTGAGGGAGCCGTGGCCGTAGTCTTTGAAAAGATTCCCGCGCAGGTTGAAGCCGTCGTTCATCGGCCAGCCGGCGGGCGGGCGGTGGCCCTCGGCGTAGCGGTAGAAACCGCCGATATTGTAGACCCAGCCCTGGGCGCCGAGGGCGCCGGGCAAGGGGCCGCCCATCGTGAGGTCGCTGCGATATTGAGGGGAGCCCTGGCCCTCGAGGCCGAGGCGGGTGCGGATCTCGCCGCCGAAACGATCGGGGCCGTGGCGGGAAATGTAATTGAAGGCGCCGCCGGGGGAATTGGAGGAAGTGATGGAGGCGCTGCCGCCGCGGACGGCTTCGACGCGTTGGAGGGTGGCGTCGGGGCGGTTGAAGTAGCCGGCGCCGTAGTTGCCGAAGCTGACATTGGTGATAGGCAGGCCATCTTCCTGCATGGAGACGTAGTAGGTGCCGGTGGCGCCGTCGGAGCTGTCGGCGGAGATGCCGCGGGAGTAGACCATGCCGCGGATTTCGCCGAGGGACGAGTTCACGAAAATACCGGCGACGTTGAGGAGCATGTCGTCGGCGCTGATGGCGACCTGCTCGGAGAGCAGGTCGGCGGTGAGGGCGGTGATGGCGGTGGTGGCCTTGCGGGCCTCGGTGGCGTTGAAGACGCCGGTGACGACGAACTGGTCGAGTTTGACGGCGTTGGCGGCCTCGGCGGAGCTGGGGGCTGGGGTGGCGCTGACGGCGGGAGTGGGGGCGGTTTGGGCGGGGAGGAGCGAGGGGGCGAAGGAGAGGAGGAGGGAAAGGGAACGTGAAAGGGAACGGGGTAGAGGGGGGGCTTTCATGGGGTAAAAGGGGGGGGGACGAGGCGGCGGTTAGAAACCGCCGCTCCGTGGGTCAAAAGCGGCCGTTGACGCCGAAGGTGAGGGTGGTGCCGTTGAGGATGGTGTTCTGCATCTGGGACTGGACGCCGCGGTAGAAGGCCTGGGGCTCGTTGGTGAGATTGGCGGCGTCGAGGGTGAGCTGGAGGTTGGGGCGGACCTGATAGGAGACGCCGGCGTTTACGGTGGCGTAGTGGAAGCGGTAGAGGTTGCGGCCGGGGGTGGCGGCGGTGAACGCGGTGATGTAGCTGCCGGTGAAGTTGTAGAGGATGCGCGTGCTGAATTTTTTATAGCGCCAGGAGAGGGTGGCGTTGCCGGTGCGCGGGATGAAGCCGGGGACCTCGTTGGTGCTGCGCGAGGTGAGTCCGCCGAAGTTGCCGCTCGTGCGGATGAGGGTGTAGTTGGCGGAGGCGCCGAAGCCCTTGAGGAGACCGGGTAGAAACGTGAACTGCTGCTGGTAGTTGAATTCCCAACCGGTGACTTTGGCCGTGCCGGCGTTGGCCGAGGTGAGGCGGGTCCAGCCGGGGTATTCGCCGTTGTAGCCGTTGTCGGTGCCGGTGGCGATGGTGCCGGCGTTGGTGCCGGTGACGATGTAGTCTTCGATGGTCTTGTTGAACCAGCCGAAGGAGAAGGTGCCGACGGGTTCGAAGTAATATTCGAGGGTGGCGTCCCAGGTGGCGGCGGTTTGGGGGAGGAGGCCGGGGTTGTTGACGGTGAGGGTCTGATTGGCCTCGGAGATGGTTTCGTTGGGGAGGGCGCTGTTGAGCGGCGGGCGGCCGAAGCTGGTGGACCAGCTGAGGCGGGCCTTAAGGTTGGAGGTGAGATCGTGGGTGAGATGGGCGCTGGGGAAGGACTTGGTGTAGGCGCCGCTGAGTTTGCGCTCGGTGCCGGCGTAGTCGCGGGAGGCGGAGCCGACGGGATCGGCGACTTGCTGGGCGGTCGTGGTGCCGGTGCGGGTACGGACCCAGCCCCAGCTCGAGGTTTCGGTGCGCTCGGTGCGGACGCCGGCGATGAGGCCGGTGCGGCCGACGCGGCCCTGGGCGAGGGCGTAGCCGGCGGTGACGGTTTCGGTGACGGCGCGGTTGGCGGTGTATTTGTTTTGCTCGTAGAAGTAACGGTCCTCGGTCCAGAGGGCGGGGTTGATCGGCTGGCGTTCGGCGAAGAACTGGAGGGCCTCCCACTGGGGAATGCGGCGGCCGGTTTTCACGGAGTCGAAGGTGACGATGGAGGGGTCGGCGGGGAGGGCGGCGGTGCCGGCGTAGTTCCAGCGGCGGGCGACGCTTTCGGCGCTGGCGTAGTGCTGGCGCCAGACCGCGCCGGATTTGAGGACGAGGGGGAGGGAAAGCGGGAGCGTGTAGCGGGCGTTGGCGCGGGCTTCGCGGATCTGGTCGTCGTTTTGGAGGATGGAGTTGTTGTAGGTGGTGGGGCGGTAGTTGGCGGGGTTGGTGAAATCGGGACCCTCAGTCTGGGTGAAACGCGGGTAGAGGTCGGAGTCGGAGCGGTCGAGGCGCCAGCCGACGGCGGTGAGGCGGTTGACGAGAATGCCGCCGCGGCCGCCGCCGCCGCCGTTGATGTTGGTTTGGGTGTAGAGGGCGTTGTAATCGAGCTGGAGGGCGCCGAAGACGTGTTCGGCGCCGAGGTCGAGGCGGCGCATGCGGTTGGCGAAATTGCCGGGGCCGGTGGTGGTCTGTTCGATGGTGGAGCCGGGGGCGGCGCGGACCTGGGTGATGCGCTCGGTGTAGCCGGGCAGAATGCCGGCGGTGGCGTTGGTGCCGGTGACGGGGAGCGCGGGATTGAAGATGGCCTGCGTAGTGAAGGCGCGGGTCTCGTATTGGCGGCGGAAGGTTTCGACAGCGTCGCTCGCGACGGTGTTGATCGAGAGTTTGGTGGAAGGGGAGAGGCGGTAGTCGGCCTTGAGGCTGACGCTGGCCTGCTTGCGGTTGTTGTAATTGTCCCAGGTGCGGTAGTCCCAGAGGTAGGCGGGTTGGGTGGTGGTGTTTTCGAAATCGCGCGTGGTGCGGAAGCCGCCGACGGCGTTTTCGGAATAGAACACGTTGAGCGAAAGGCCGAGGTTACGTTCGCCGCCGAAGACGTCGAAGAGCTCCTGCCAGCCGACGTTGAAGAGGGGGTGGGCGCGGTGTTTTTCGCGGGTGGGCGTCTGTTCGGTGAACGACGGAGCGTAGCGGACGCCGGCGCTGTAGGTGAGGCGGCGGCGCTCTTTCATGCTGAGGGGCGAGCGGCTTTTGAGGTTGATGGTGCCGCCGATGGAGCCGGCCTCCTTGTCGGGCGTGTGGCCCTTGGTGAGCTCCATCTGGTCGAACATGGAACCGGTGAGGTTGTTCATGTTCGTGCTGCGGGTGAGGGCGCCCTGGCTGGTGAGGGGGGAGCCGTCGAGGGTGACGGTGTTGAGGCCGGGGCCGATACCGCGGATGGTGAAGCCGTCGATGAGATTTTCGTCGGAGGGGTTGCCGGCGACGCCGGGGAGGCGGATGGCGACCTCGGCGGCGTTCATGTTCGGCAGGTTGCCGAAGGAATCCATGGCGACGATGTTTTTGACGTTGTCGGCGTTGCGTTGAGCGGTGATGGCGGCGGCGGCGCCCTCGCGTTCGCCGGTGACCTTGAAGGCCTCCAGTTTGTAGACGACGCTGGTGAGATCGAAGTGGCGGGTGGTGCTGGCGGCGTCGGTGACGGTGACCGAGGTGCGGACCGGATCGAGGCCGACGTAGGTGACGACGAGCGCGTGGGTGCCGGCGGGGAGGGTGGGGAGGACGTAGCGGCCGGTGTTGTCGGTGAAAGCGGTGAGGCCGAGGGCGGGGACCTCGATGCGGGCGCCCTCGAGGAGATTGCCGGTGGCGACGTTGGAGACGTTGCCGGTGAGGGTGGCGGCGTGGGCGGCCGCGGCGGAGAGGGCGAGAAGGAGGGGGAGACGGGGGCGCATGAGAGGAGGAAGGACGCGGGGTGGCAGGGAGGGTGGGCGTGGTCGGCGGTGGGAAACCGCCGCTCCTTTTTTAGAAGCGGCCGTTGAGGCCGACGGTGAAGGTTGTGCCGGGGTAGTTGTAGTATTCGACGTTGTCCGGCGTGCCGCGGTAGCGCTTTTGCGGGACGTTGTTTAGGTTGTCGATGTCGAGGGTGACGTTGAGCGACGGGCGGAGCTGGTAGGAGAATCCGAGGTTGATGAGGTTGCGTTTGACGCGGTAGAGGTTGCGCCAGGGGGAGGCGCCGCCGTAGCTCGTAAGAAACGTGGTGGCGTAGTTCGAGAGGATGCGCGCGCTGAAGGCGCGGTAGCGCCAGGAGAGGCTGGCGTTGGCGGTGCGCGGGACAAAGCCGGCGATCTGGCCGGTGGTGAGGCTGGTGTTGCCGGTGAATTTACCGTGGGTGTCGAGCATGGTGTAGTTGAGCATGCCGCTCAGGCCCTTGAGCAGACCGGGGAGAAATGTGAACTGCTGCTGGTAGCTGAACTCCCAGCCCTGGACGATGGCGGTGCCGGCGTTGGTCGTGGTGAGAATGGTCCAGCCGGGATATTCGCCGTTGAAGCCGTTGTCGTTGCCGGTGCCGATGGTGCCGGACTCGATGCCGCTCACGATGTAGTCGCGGATGTTTTTGTGGAACCAGCCGACCGAGAGATTGCCGACGGGCTCGAAGTAATACTCGAGGGTGGCGTCCCAGTTGCGCGAGGTTTGGGGGAGGAGGGAGGGGTTGTTGATCGTGAGCGACGGGCGGCCGCCGAGGGACGCGTTGGCCTCGTTGGGCGTTTCGCCGGGCGTGAGGTTGCCGAAGCCGGGGCGGCCGAAGCTGGTGGACCAACTGAGGCGGGTTTTGAGATTGGCGGTGAGGTCGTGGGAGAGGTGAATGCTCGGAAAGGGTTTCGTGTAGTCGCCCTCGGTGGTGCGGCGGTTGTTGGCGTAGTCGACTTGGGCGGCGGCGACGGCGGTGGCTTCGCTGGCGGTGGCCGCGGTGCCGCTGAGCCGGCGGGCGCGCACCCAGCCGAAGGC
>CANHJG010000125.1 GCA_947461205.1 Opitutia bacterium | reverse complement strand
GTCTCCACGCGCGCCACGATCGAGAACAACACGCTCATCGAGGTCCGCTTTAAGCCCGGCCAGGCCACGGGCGTGAACAACGCGTTCTGGATGTCGTGCATCGCCGGCAAGCGCGACGGCGTTCGGGACCGCTACGAGATCGACATCGTCGAGACGCGGCAGGATGCGCGCGCCTCCGGCGCGGTCGGGCGCGGGCACATCGCGTGGCACGATTGGAAGACTCAGGACTACACGAAGAACGCGGAAGGCAAAAGCGATCACATCGCTCAGGGCATCCTGGTGGAGCATCCCTTCGACCGGTATCAAACGTGGGCGCTCTGGTATGGGGAACACGAGATGATCTATTTCCTCGACGGCCGCGAGGTCTGGCGCGGCCAGACCCACGCGCGTTACCACCACCAATACCGCACTGGCGTCGGCAAGTTCGCGCAGTGGTTGCCAAACTCGGAGCGGGAGGCCTACGGCAAGTTTGGCCAGGACGACTGGTCGTATTTCGGCGGCTACACCGGCGACCGCATGAACATCGTTTTTAGCAACCTGCCGTGGCCGGAAACGTGGACCCCGCTGACGGACGCCGCGCACGGCACCTACATGGCGGTGGACTACGTGCGCGCCTACCGGCCTGCGCGCCTGTTGACGGCGGCGCCGACGCACGCGCTGCTCACAGGCGAGCCGGTGAAGATCGGCCCGGGCAGCGAAACGCGGGTGGCTTTGTCCGAGGCCGCGTCGCTTGCGACGAGGGGTGAATTTCCCAGCTATTTCAGCTTTCACGCGACGCTCGCCGCGGGTTCGGAGCTGGCCGCTACGTTCGGGGCGGGGGACAAGAAGGTCTTCGGCGTCGGCGGCAGCGGGGAGGCAGGGTTGCGCGCGGGCTTCGCGCGGGAAGTCAGCACGGTCACGGCTTTCCCGGCCAACCGGCGGCAGGAACCCTGGCTCGTGGCTGGGCGAGAATTGATCTGGATCGGGCGCTACACGCCGCCGCTGACCGCCGGCGGTCGCGCCTCGGTGAGCTTGTGTGTGTTCGAACCCGGCGAGGTGAGGGGAGGGGAAGCGTTCTTCCACGCGAACATCGATGCGCAGGGCAACACCAGCGTGAACAACGCCTGGCACCTCAACGCCAAGGAATTCTCCGCCGCCGACACGGTACAGTGGGTGACGTTCGCGAACCGTGGCACCGCACCGCTGGCAGTCCGCGAGCTGAAGTTCGGCCCGAGCTACCGCAGCGTGTCACCTTCCTTGAGATGAGCCGGCCCGCCTTCCTCCCTCCCGTTTGCGCCGGCGTCTTTCTCGTCCCGCCCGTCGGACGGTGGCGACTCGTCGCTGAATGCAGAAACTCCTGCCCCAACGCTCCGCTTTGGGGCGAAACTGGAGAAACGCGGCCACGCTAACGGTCAATGCCCCGACGCAACAGATGCCCCCACCAGAGAGCCGTCGCGCGCGGCCGCGACTCGTTGAGTCGACCCAAGTCACGCCGCCGCGATGCCGGCAGGTCTCCAGATTGAAGGGTTTCAAGGACACGACAATCGTGTCCGCGCCCCCACGAGCCACATTCGTTCGCGAATCCCTTGGTACGTTTGACCCTCGCCCTAGTGCCCCTTCACCCAACTACACCCCATGAAAGCCGAAATCCCTGCTCGAAAGTTCCTCTTGCTGGCGACCCTCCTGCCCGCTGCCGTCGCGCTCGCCCAGACTGCGCCCAAACCTGCCTCCGAAGAGGTCCAAGTGTTGACCGAGTTTCGCGTCAACACCTCCAAGGACGACGGCTTCATCGCGACGGAAAGCACCTCCGGCACCCGCGTCGCCACCGAACTCATCAATCTGCCGTTCTCCATCTCGGTCCTCACCGAGGATTTTGTGAAGGAGTTCCAGCTGTTCGATCTCGACCAACAGGCGCCCTTTATTTCTGGCATGGCAGCCGGCGATCCCGCGGCCGGCGGCGGCGGTGGCACGCGGCTGCGCGGCTTCAGCGTGCCCTATTTCCGCAATGGCTTTGCCCGCACGCAGGCGCCCGACTCGAACAGCATCGCGCGCACGGAAGTGATCAAGGGCCCCCAGTCGGCGATCTACGGTCGCGTCTCCCCGGGTGGGGTCATCAATTTTATCGCCAAGAAACCGGGCACGCGGTTGGCCTCGGGCCTGAGCTACGTGACCGGGTCCTACGACCACCAGCGCATTGCCGGCGACATCACCGGCCCGATCATCGCGGACAAACTCTACTATCGTCTCGATGGCACCTACTACGATTTCAACCGACCGACGGACTTCTGGTATAATCGCACGACCAATCTTTCCGGATCACTCACCTACAAACTTTCGCCGAATACGCTGTTCACCCTCGAGCACGAATACACCAACCGTATCATGCAAGGCGGGCAGTCCTTCACTCGCTGGACCCGGGTGATCGGCACCCAGACGATCACGGAAGGCTCGGTGTTCTCGATGCCCGATCAGGTGCTCGGAACACGGCTCGCCCAGTTCAATGTCAACGGAGCCCATAACGTCGTCAAACGCTCCTCCGACTCCAGCTACTTTACCTTGGAGCACCGGATTAAGCCGGATCTGAATTTGCGCGCCAACTTTGCTTACTCCACCCGGGCCTTCTTGAAGGACGGCACCTCGACGCCGGCCACTTGGGCGACCAATCCCACCGCGGCGCGGCTGACCGTGTTGAACACGCTCGCCGGCATCTGGGTCGATACCCGGCGCGGCATTTGGACCGGTGACCGGGCGGGCGCGTACCAGACGATCGATTACGTGGAAAAAGGTTTCCAGATCGACGTGACGAAAAAGTGGAACACTCGGATCCCCCAGCGCACGCTCCTGACCTTTGATACCTTCTTTAATAACAACGATCAGGGAACATGGGCGCTCAACGGCGTCCCCCTGAATGCCGCGCTCAACGCACTGGGACTCACCACCACCGCGCAGTTGAATGCGTGGAAAAACCCCGATCCGTTTAATCCCGGGGTGTCCGGCTACTACCCGAATCCCGCGTTCGATCCCAAGACTTGGACGGTGGCGAGGGTCTTCAACGAGCGCTTCTACTACGGCAGTCTGCTCAACCACACAATGGAGCTAATGGACGGCCGCCTCTTCTGGACCGGATCCGCGCGCCAGGATTGGGGGAAATTCACGGTCGGCACCGCCGATGGAAACAAGGCGAAGTTCACCTACAGCACGGGGCTGAACTACCGTTTGCTCGCCCGTCAGTTGGTCGCCTACGGCAACATCGCCACCGGCTTCAATCCCGCGCCACAGTTTGATGCGAACACGGGCGCACTGCTGGGCAACCAAGGATCGTCGGGCGTCGAATTGGGGCTCAAAGGGGTGCTGCTCAACGACCGCTTTTCCTACACCCTCGCGCTCTTCGACGTGGAGCAGGACAACCAGGTCACCGACAATCCGGACAACCCGGGCGGCCTCGATCTTGCTCTCCCACGCTCCATCCCCGGCGCGGCCACCCGCTCGCGCGGCATGAGTTTTGACGTCGGCGGCAAGGTGACCGAAAACCTCACGCTGCTCGCCAACATTGCCTGGACCGACGTGCGCATTGTGAAGCACGCCACCACGCCCAGCCTCATTGGCACGCGTCCGCTCGGCGGACAGAATGCGCCCGCCCGTAGCTACTCCCTGGCGGCGCGCTACAATTTCCGCACAGGACTCTTGGCCGGCGTGCGCCTGGGGTTGACCTATCAGTTTGCCGCGGAATACCTGCGCATTGGGCCGAGCGCTACGGCCACTGCAATCACGGTGCCGTTCTTCAACCCCAAGGTCAGCGAGTGGAGCGCGGTGATCGGTTACGCCTTCAAGAAATGGCAGAACGGCACACGTCTCGATCTGTCGCTGAACGTGAACAACCTCCTTGACGAAAAACAGATGACCACCGCCGCCTACTACCCCGAGGGCCGCACGGTGCGTCTCACCGCGGGACTGCGCTTTTGATTTCACCCCGTCGTCGATCGTGCTGGGCTAAAAAGTATGTCACGTCCCGCTGCTCTCTTTTCCAATGCTGGTCTCCGTCGTGTCGGCCTCCGTTTCATCCGGTCTCTGAGAGGGTGGGGAGCCGTCGCCACGGCCCTCACGCTCGGCGGCTTTGGCTTGTGCGCCGAAAACACGCCCCAGCGTAACCCTCACTTCCGGCCCGGCCAGCCGTGGCCCGACACCCAGGGCACGCACCTCAACGCCCACGGTTTCTGCATCCTCGATTTCGGTGGCCGCCATTATTGGTACGGGTCCCATAAAATCGCGGGTAAAACCGAGTCCGAGAAAAACGAGGCCGGCGTCCGCTGCTACGTCAGCGACGATCTGCTCAACTGGCAAAATGCCGGGCTCGTGCTGGATGTCTTCGCCCCGGGTGCGCATCCTGAGCTGGCCGACGCGCCCATTCTCGACCGGCCCAAGGTGATCTATCATGCCCCGACGAAAAAATTCATCCTCTATTTCAAACTCTACCCGCCCAAGTCGCAGGGCGGTAAATCCGGCACCGACTTCGCCTATGTCGGTGTAGCGACGGCGAGGGCGCCGACGGGGCCGTTTCTCTACCAAGGCCGTTTTCTCGGCGGCAACAGCCCGTTCGGCACCGGTGACTTCACGATCTTTGCCGACCACGATGGCTCGATCTACCACCTCGGCGTGCGCAAGCCCGACAAAGTTCACGTCGGCGGTCGGATGTCCGACGACGGCTTGCGGCCCGCGGGTGACTATGTGGAGCTCGCCGGAATCACCCTCAAAACCGAAGCGCCCGCGCTGTTCCGTCGGGGTAACAAAATCTACTTCCTCGGTTCCGACAGCAGCGGTTGGGCGCCCAATGCCGCCCGCATGTTTGTCGCCGACACGGTCACCGGTCCGTATCAGGACCTCGGCAATCCCGTCCGCGGCGTAAATCCCCACAACAATCTCGGTCCCGAAAAAACCTTCGGCGGGCAAAGCACCTTCGTGTATCCCGTCGCCGGCCGCCGCGACGCGTGGATTGCCATGTTCGACATCAATGTGCCGCAGAATCCCATCACGTCCGGTTACATCTGGCTCCCCATCGAATTTGAGGGCGATCGCCCGGTCATCCGCTGGCGCGACCAATGGGACCTGTCGGTTTTCCCCACTAAATGAACATGCATCTGCTTTTCAAACTCCGGTGGCTGCTCGCGCCTCTGCTCCTGGCCTCGCTCTCCGCGCAGCCCCTCACCAACGACCGCTACACCCTCGCGCCCGCCGCCGACGGAGCCGTGCAACTCACCGCCAAGGAGGCGGGCGCGTGGACCTTCCGCGGCGACTTCGTGGTGCTCATGGCGACCGCCGATCCGAAGCCCGCGATGCGGCCGGGCAACATCCCGCGCGTCTCCTACAACCTGATCACGTGGCAGACCGCAGCGAAGCCAGCCAAGGCCACGCTCAAGGCCGTGAAACGTTCGAACGCGCAGAGCGGCGACGGCTTTGACGACCAGATTCTCGATGGCGACACCCAGCAGCGCACCGCCGACGTGTTTGCCGCCGCTCCGCTTACGCGCGTCCGCGCCACCGGCGTCACACGCGAAGGCGACGGGCTCCGCTTCGCCTTCGCGAACCACGGCGACTTCACCCTCGCCGCCACGCTCACCTTGCCGCCCGGCGACGCCGAGCCCGTGCTCGCGTTCACGCTCACGCCCAAACGCGCTGCCTGGTTTTCCGTCGGCTACACTGGGGCTCCGGCCTTCGCCACCGCCGACCTCGCCGAAATTTGGCAGCCGTTTATCTGGCAGGGAAAGCGGTTTCCCGACCGCTCCTATCTCACGCTGGCTTTCCAGTGCTCGCTGCCCGCGACGTTGGTGCGCAAGGGCAACGTCACCCTCGGCGTGGTGGCCGATGCCGACGAACTTCCCTTCTCGCCTCTGCCGCTGCTCGACAACAGCCGCTTTGGCGTCGCCCTGCGCACTGCCGCGGGCGAGGCGCAGCCGATGGTCTTCGCGCCGACGCTCGGCGGGGCCGAATCGAAACGCGCATCGGGCCAGGCCTTCACGTTTAAGCTCCGCCTCTTCGCCGGGGCGGGCGACGTCACCATGGCCTACGAAACGCTCGCGCGTCGCCTCTACGGTTTTCGCGACCACCGCCGCAACGCCATCGCCACGCTCAACGAAACGCTCGACAACATGATCGACTACGGGATGAGCCACTACAGCTGGTTCATCGAAGAACTGAAGGGCTGCTCCTATTCGACCGACGTCCCCGGCGCGGTGAAAAACGTCTCCTCGCTCAACCCGCTCAACCTCGCGCTCGTCACTGACGACGAGGAGATTTTCCGCCAACGCGCCTATCCGATCGTCGAGTTCATGCTCTCGCGCGAAAAATTCCTCTTCTCGCTCGATCCGAAACAGAAAATCCAGAGCCCCTCGCGCGCCTTGCTCGGTCCCTGCGCGCCGGTTAGCGAACTCGCCACGCTGTACGGCATCACGCACGGCGCCTCGCCGATTCTCCGTCAGCTCGCCGTGCGCATGCTCGGAAAAAATCGCACGCTCAACCTCGACGACGTCGTCGAGGGCGGCACCTGGCCCAACCAGCTCGCGCTTTACCGCGAGACGGGCGAGGAGCGATTCCTCGCCGCCGCCCGCCGCGGCGCCGACGCTTACCTTCAGGAACGGATTGACTCGCCCGCCACCGACTTCACCGCGCCGGGACTCTTCTTTTGGACCGGCTTTTCGTCGAAATGGATCGATTTGCTCCAGCTCTACGAATCGACCAACGACCGCCGTTACCTCGACGCCGCGCGTCAAGGTGCCCGCCAGTATACGATGTTCACTTGGATGGCGCCGCGCATTCCCGCGGCCGACGTCACGGTGAATCCCGACGGCAAGGCCCCGGTCTATTGGTATCTGAAGAGCAAAGGGCACACGCCGATGACCGCCCCCGAGGAAAGCGTGCCCGCGTGGCGCCTCTCCGAAATCGGGCTCACGCCTGAATCTTCGGGCACGATGTCGGGGCACCGCGCCATCTTTATGGCCAACTACGCGCCGTGGATGCTCCGCATCGCGGCCCTCACCGGCGACCGCCTGCTCCACGATGTCGCGCGCTCCGCCGTCGTCGGGCGCTACCGCAACTTCCCCGGCTACCACATCAACACCGCACGTACCACGATCTACGAACGCGCTGACTATCCGCTCCGTGAGCACAAGGCGCTCAGCGTAAATTCATTTCACTATAACCACATCTGGCCCCACATGAGCATCCTGCTCGACTTCCTCGTCACCGACACGTTCGCGCGGTCCGCCGGCCAGATCGATTTCCCCGCCCACTTCATCGAAGGCTACGCCTACCTGCAGAGCAAATTCTACGGCGACCGCCCCGGCAAATTCTTCGACCGCGACGATGCCGTGCTCTGGCTGCCCCGCCGACTGATCAAGAGCGGTTCCGTCGAGCTCAATACCCTCGTCGCCCGCGGGCGCGACCGACTCTACCTCGCGTTCACCAACCAATCGCCCGAGACCGTCACCACCGAAATCACCCTCAACCCCACGGTGCTGCCGCAACTCGCCGGCCAGACCTATCGCACCCGCGTCTTCCGCGACGGCTCCGCCACGGCGCTGCGCGACGGCCGGCTCACCGTCACCGTGCCGCCGATGGGGCTCACCGCGGTCGAAGTCGAGGGCCTCGTCGTCACGCCGAAATTCCAAGACCGCCTCGTCGGCGCCCGCGCCGCCGATGCGTGGCAACGCGACCACGTCGAACTGCCCTTCGGCGGGACCCACGCGATGATTCTGAACTTCGGGCCCGCCGCCACGACCGCCTTTGTCTATCTCCAGGCCGACGACTCGACGTTCAAGGAAGTCACGCTGAGCTACACCGTCGCCGGCCGGAGCGCGACCCTCACCGACGCGAGCTTCCCCTTCGAATTCACCGTTCCCGTGCCCGCCGGCGCCCCCGCCTTCGCGTTCGAAGTGCACGCCGTGACGTTGTCCGGCGAAAAACAATCCTCCGGCCCGGCGGCGCTCCAGCGTTGAGGCCTCCGGCTCGAAATTCAGTGAACGACTTCACCCCAACGCTGATTGTCCCGCTCCTTGTCGGCGGCGATGATCTCCCCCACACCCCTCGTTTTATGTTCAGTTTCACTTGAGCCTCATGCCCCGCATCCCGCATCTCCGCTGGTGGATCGTCGCCCTGATCTTCTTCGCCTCCGTCCTCAACTACATCGACCGCCAGGCGCTCTCGATTCTTGCCCCGACGATCCAAAAAGATCTCGCGCTTTCCAACGAAGACTACGCGTCCGTCCTCAACTGGTTCCTCATCGCTTACACGGTCGCGCTCATCGCCTCCGGGAAGATCGTCGACCGCTTTGGCGTCCGCTTCAGCCTGGCCCTCTTCGTCGGCTGGTGGTCCATCTCGAATATTCTTACCGGCTTTGCCCGCTCGGCCGCCTCCCTCGGCGCGTGCCGGTTTCTCCTCGGTCTCGGTGAAGCGGGCAACTGGACGGCCGCGCCCAAAGCCGTCTCCGAGTGGTTTCCCGCCCGCGAGCGCGCTCTCGCCATCGGCATCTATACGCTCGGCGCCACCGTCGGCGCGACCCTCGCGCCCGTCCTCATCGTCGGCCTTGCGTCGTGGCACAGTTGGCAGGCCGCCTTCATCGTCACCGGCTCCGCCGGCCTTGTGTGGCTGATCCCCTGGCTCTGGCTCTACCGCCGCCCCAGCGAACATCCCCGCCTCTCCGCCGCAGAACGCACGCTCATCGAATCCGGGCAGGCCGCCGACCAAGCCGCCGCGGCGGCCGCCGCGCCCGATTGGGGGAAATGGCACCGCGTCCTCCTGCGCCGCGAAGTCCTGCTCCTCATCTTCGCCCGCATGTTGACCGACCCGGTCTGGTATTTTTTCCAGTTCTGGTTCGCCAAGTATCTCTACGATGCACGCGGTCTCGACCAAAAATCTCTCAGCGTCACGTGGGTCGTCTACCTCGCCGCCGACATCGGCGTCCTCTCGGGCGGCTGGCTTTCCGGCCTGCTGATCAAGCGCGGCACCGCCCCCGTGCGCAGCCGCCTGTGGATCATGCTCGCCTGCGCGGTGCTCGTACCGCTCGGCGCAGTGATCCCGCACGTGGACGCGCTCTGGCTCGTCCTCGCTTTCGGCATGGTCGCCGTCCTCGCCCATCTCGCGTGGCTCATCAACCTCAGTGCCCTCGTCGTCGATCTCGTCCCCCGCGGCTCGCTCGCCTTCGCGTTTGGCGTCATCGCCGCCGGCAGCTCTCTCGGCGGCCTCATGATGAACAAAGCCGTCGGCTCCCTCGTGACCAACACGTCCTACGACCCCGCCTTCGGCTTCATGCTCCTCCTGCACCCGCTCGCCTGGCTCCTCGCCTGGCAACTCCGCCCCCGCGCCAGCGCCACTCCTGCGAGTTCGACCTGAGCATGCACCCCGCCCGCTGCACTCCTTCAGAGCACGACGAGATGCCGCTGCGTCGCGCCCGGCACTGCGCCGATCGGAATGCCGCGGTCAAAGGTCATCAATTGCCCGCCTCGTTTCACAGCGAGCGCCAGCAGATAGACATCGGTCAGCAGCTTTGCACTAGGAACCCGGCTGAGATCGAAGTGCCTCGCATCACAAAGGGACGCATCATCGGGCCAGAATGTATGGTCCTTCGCTGCGCGCGCCTGCCGCAAACGTCGGGCGGCTTCCGGCAGTGGCAGGCCACCCGGATAACTCGGCTGTGCCAGAATGCGAATACAGCCGTTCTCCGTCAGAGGACACGTCGCCCAGCCTTCGGATCGGTGCTTGATCAACCAAGTGTGTGCGCGTCGATGGTGCACGTGCGCCGCATCGAACAGCGCGATCAGAAAATTAATATCAAGCAACGCGCTCATCGCGTCTCGGTCTCTTCCCGCAGCTTGCTCACGAGCCCGGCGGTCACCACCCGGCCGCCCGCCGGCAACACCTCAAATCCCGCTGCGACGTTCGCCCGCGGGCGCCCTGCGGCGACCGGCGCTTCACTCGCGTGCAGCCCCCGCCGGAACACCTCCGAAATCACCTTGCCCGCTGAACGCTTCGAGCGCGCCGCGAGCTCTTTTGCCGCCAGCATGACATCTTCGTCTAAATCCAAAGTGGTTCTCATCCTTGTGATGCTGACGCATCAGATGCGCACCGCAAGCATCCACTGATCGAACTTTCCCCCTCTTCCCCTCTCTCCGTCTCCCCCTCTCCGCCCTGCTCCCATGCTCCTCCACCCTCCCGTCGCCTCCCGCGCGCTCACGCAAAAAAATCTCTCCGCCGACCTCGTAGTCGTCGGCGGCGGTCTCGCCGGCACCTGCTGCGCCATCACCGCCGCCCGCGCCGGCCTCAAGGTCATCCTCGTGCAGGACCGTCCCGTCCTCGGCGGCAACGCCTCCAGCGAGGTCCGCCTCTGGGTGCTCGGTGCGACTTCCCATCTGGGCAACAACAACCGCTGGGCCCGCGAGGGCGGTGTCATCGACGAGTTCCTCCTCGAAAACCAATACCGCAACCCCGAGGGCAACCCGCTCATCTGGGATACCCTGCTCCTCGAGAAAACCATCGCCGAGAAAAACCTGACGCTGCTCCTCAACACCGCCGTCCACGACCTCGAGAAATCCGGCCCCGACACGATCCGCGCTGTCCGCGCCTTCAATTCCCAAAACTCCACTGCCTACGAACTCACCGCGCCGCTCTTCGTCGACGCGTCCGGCGACGGCATCGTCGGCTTCCTTGCCGGCGCCGCGTTTCGGATTGGCGCCGAGGCCGCCGCCGAATTCGACGAGGCCTTCGCCCCCGCCATCGCCAACAACGAACTCCTCGGTCACTCGATCTACTTTTACTCCAAAGACACCGGCCGCCCGGTGAAATTCACCGCACCGAGTTACGCGCTCCAAGACATCACGCAGGTCCCGCGCTACCGCGATTTCAACGCCGCCGATTTCGGCTGCCGCCTCTGGTGGATTGAATACGGCGGCCTTCGCGACACCGTGCACGACACCGAGGAAATCAAGTGGGAGCTCTGGCGCGTCGCCTACGGGGTGTGGAACTACATCAAGAACTCCGGCAAATTTCCCGAGGCCGCCAACCTCACCCTTGAGTGGGTCGGCACGATTCCGGGCAAACGCGAGAGCCGCCGCTTCGAGGGCGACGCCATGGTTTCGCAGCGCGACCTCATCGAACAGCGCCCGCAGCCTGACGCCGTTTCCTTCGGCGGCTGGTCCATCGACCTCCACCCGCCCGCCGGTGTCTACAGCGAGAAACCCGGTTGCCAACAGTGGCACGCCAAAGGCGTTTTCCCGATTCCGTATCGCAGCCTCTACTCGCGGAACATCGCCAATCTCTTCCTCGCCGGCCGCATCACCAGCGCGACGCACATTGCCTTCGGCTCCACCCGCGTGATGGCCACCTGCGCCCACAGCGGCCAAGCCGTCGGCCTCGCCGCCGCCCTCTGCACTCGCGACGGCCTCGCCCCGCGCGATCTCGTCGCGCCCGCGCGCATGGCCGAACTGCAACGCCGCCTCCTCCGCGCCGGCCAGTTCATCCCCGGCGTCGCCCTCCACGACACCGCCGATCTCACCGCCCGCGCCACGCTCACCGCCTCTTCGACCTATCGGCTGAGCGAACTCCCCGCTGGCGCCGATCGTCTCCCGCTGGCCGACGCCTGGGCCATGCTGCTTCCCGTCGCCCCCGGCCCGATGCCCGCCGTCACGTTCACGCTCGACGTCGCCACCGCCACCGAACTGCTCGCCGAACTCCGCGTCAGCTCCAAGCTGAACAACCACACGCCCGACATCATCCTTGCCACACTCCGCGTTCCTCTCGTCGCCGGCCCGGCTCAGGCCGTCACGCTCAATTTCCCTTCCTCCGTCGACGCCCCGCGCTACGCGTTCGTGTGCCTCGCCGCCAACCCCGCGCTCACCGCGCATCTCAGCGACCAACGCCTCACCGGCGTCCTCGCCGTCACCCAAAAATTCAACCGCGCCGTCGCGAAATCTCCCCGCCAAGAGCCGCCGCCCGGCACCGGCATCGAGAGCTTCGAGTTCTGGATTCCCCAGCGCCGCCCCGGCGGAAAGAACCTCGCGCTTCGCGTCGAGCCACCGCTCGCGCTCTTCGCGCCGGAAAATCTCCGCAACGGTTACAGCCGGCCCACGAACCAACCCAACGTCTGGCTCGCCGCGCTCACCGACGCCGCGCCGACGCTCACACTCGCGTGGTCCGAGCCCGTCGAGATTTCCCGCCTCGAATTCGACCTCGACGCCGACTTCGACCACCCACTCGAAACCGTGCTCATGTTGAATCCCGAGACCGTCGCCCCCTTCTGCGTGCCCGCGCTCCGCGTCCTTGACGATACGGGCCGGGTCATCGCCGACTTCCGCAACCAACACCTCAGCCAGGCCGCGCTTACGCTCGCGGCGCCCGTGCGCACGCGCCGCCTCACCGTCGAGCTCACGCGCCCCGGCAGCGGCGCCCCCGCCGCGCTCTTCCGCGTGTCCGCCTACTGATTTTGGCGGGTGATCCGCTGGCGATTGCGGACCCCGCCAGACGTAGCTGATCCTCGGGCCGATTCGCTGGGTTGGTCTCGAATGCGGTCGGGCGCATCGCTCGTCGTCGCCACCCACTGCCCGGGAAACAGCATCATGCCGGGCTGCCGCGGCGGCCCGCGCTCATTGTGGTTGAGCTGCGCGATCAACAGTTCCACGGCCTGCGCCCCAAGCAAATCGTCACACTGATCGATCCCACCGATCACCGCCTGAACTTTCCCGGGCCAGCGGAGCGCGGCAATCGGCAGACGCTCTTTCCGACAAAACGCCCGTACCCCCGGCGCCGCGAGCTGCGCGACCGTACTCACAATCAGCGCGTCAGCGCCGCTCCGGCGCAGCCAGGCCGCCAGACCGCGCGGCTGCTTCGCGTCGTGCAAATGAAGCAGTTGCCGCGCCCGGGCCGGAGCCGGGTGATTCGCGAAAAAAGCCCCCGTCCAGGCGTGCTTCGCCCGCTCGTCGATCACGGCGTCAACGACCGCGGCCGGCTGCGTGCAGCCGAGCTTGGCCAGTTCCAATAAGACCGTCCGCATCGCAAAAAAATGGTGGTGGCCGACGTGGTGCAACTCGGGCGTCCAGGTCACGTTACCGATCACCACGGCGGCTAGGCGATTCCAGTCCCAGTCGAGCGCCAGCGAGGTCTCTGGTGTCAGCACGGGGGAAAGGAGCACTCCCGTGATGCCGCGCGCGACAATGATCTCTTGGAGCCGCCGCTCCGACATCCCGGGGTCGTCGGTCCAAAACTCCTCCAGCACGAAGCCGCGGCGCTCCGCGCGGGCCGCGGCGCCGTTGAAGACCGCGCGCAGGTAACCATTTTCCGCCGTGACGCGCCGGCTCGTGTGCACCCAAACAAACGCGAAGCGTTCGGCCAGCGGCCGCACCCGGGCACTGCGGAGGTGCGCCATGAGCCCCGCCACGCGCGAGTTGGGCCGGTAGCCCAATTCGCGCGCCGCGGTTGCGACGAGTTTCCGCGTGGCCGGCGGAATCTTCGGGTGCTCCCGCAGTGCATACGACACGGTGGCCAGCGACAACTTCGCATGGCGGGCAACCGTCCTGAGGGTGACGACTGGCTGGGGCGTGGTGGGCACGGTGAACGAGTTCACTGCCGCGGCGGTTGCCAAGCAACTCCCTAGTTCGTGGTGTAACGAACTCAGCCCCTTGCCCGGCTTAGTTCAAATTGCCCGTCTTGCCCCCACAACCCACCGTTTGCCGCCGTCAGAATGAAAACTCCCCTGTTGCTCCGGTTTTCCGCCGCTCTCCTCGCGCCGCTGGCCCTTTCCGCCCAGTCGCTGCCCACCAAACCCGCCGCCGCGCCCGCCCCGACCGACGCCCTGGTGCTGTCCCCTTTCGAAGTGTCCGGCAACCCCAACGACTCCTACGAGGCCACCAACACCAATTCCCTCACGGGCATCAGCACGCCCTTGAACAAGGCGCCGATCGATGCCCGGGTGCTCACCCGCACGATGATGGACGAGCTCGGCGGCGGAGATGTGTTCCGCCTGCTCTCCGATTACGGTGGCCTCGGCGCGATGCTCTTCGGGGGCGGTAATGAGGACCAGCGCGGCATGCAGGAGGGCGACGCCGC
>CANHJG010000124.1 GCA_947461205.1 Opitutia bacterium | reverse complement strand
GTTGACCCCAACGCGCATTGGGGCGCGCACCAAAATAGTCCGAGGTGGAGCGCGTTGACCCCAACGCGCTTTGGGGCACGCACCAAAATAGTCCGAGGTGGAGCGCGTTGACCCCAACGCGCATTGGGGCGCGCACCAAAATAGTCCGAGGTGGAGCGCGTTGACCCCAACGCGCTTTGGGGCACGCACCAAAATAGTCCGAGGTGGAGCGCGTTGACCCCAACGCGCTTTGGGGCGCGTCGACCCGGCGGTTTGGGGCAAGCCGCTCCATCTCGGCAGCCGATCATGTGAGACCAGCGAAATTCCGGCTCGCGCCGCTTACTTCAGCATCTCGGTGAGCAGCGGCTTCATCGCGTCGGCCCAGAGCTGGTAGCCGGCGGTGTTGGGGTGGAGCTGGTCGGGCATGATCGCGAAGGGAATCTTGCTGTCCTGGCCCACGAACGCGGCGTTGATGTCGAGGTAGCGGACGTTCACCCCATCGTCCAGTTTGGCGAGTTCGACGTTCACGGCGTTGATGATCTCGGTCCGGCGCGCGGCGTCCGTGAGGGCGGAGTCGGTGATCTTGCCGTCCTTGTCCTTGCGGGCGCCGCGGGGGAAAATGGCGAGGAGCAGGACCTTGGTGCCGGGAATCTTCGCGCGGATCAGCTCGACGATCTTTTTGTCGGCCGCGGCGATTTCCGCGCTGGTGTGGCCGGCGGGGGCCGGACCGGTGTTGTTGGTGCCGAGCATCAGGACGGTGACCTTCGGGGTGATCCCGTCGAGTTCGCCGTTTTGAATGCGCCAGATAACGTGCTGGGTCTGGTCGCCGCCGATGCCGAAGTTGGCCGGCTGATACTTGCCGTAGTAGGATTCCCAGATGTGCGTGCGCGCGGCGTTGGCCCAGCCGGCGGTGATCGAATCGCCGACGAAGAGCAGGCCGACCGGGCCGGCTTTGCCGCGCGCGAGGAAGGATTCGTGGGATTTCAGGAAACCGGCGTTGGGGGCGCCGTCGGGACCCGCTTTGGCGATCGCGGCGGACGCATCGACTTTCTGGGCGGGAGCGGCAGCGGGCGTTTGGGCCAAAGCCAGCGGCAAAAGCGCGGCGAGCAAGAGAGCGGACAGGGCGGGGCGGATGTTTTTCATGGGAGAGGTGGAGGGTGAAGGCAGGCAAGACGCGGCGTCGAGCCTAGGGTGACGCGCCGGCGCAGGAGGCCCTCAGCCGGAATGATTCCGCCTGCCGTGGGTCAGCGGGCTGGCGCGCGCTCCGAAAACGCGCCCGCAAGCGGGCGCCCTCCGAAGTCACCCTTGGGTGTCTGAACGGACGCGGACCCGGCGTCGGTCTGAATGGACGCGGCTCAGGTTTTCCGCTGGGCGCAGAGGTTGTCCGCGGTGTAGAGCGCGAGACCGGCCCAGATCAACGCGAACCCCGTCAGGCGGTCCCGGGAAAACGACTCGTGATACACCCAGACGCCGAGCGCGAGCTGCACGGTGGGTGCGAGGTATTGGAGGAGGCCCATCGTCGAGAGCCGAATACGCCGGGCGCCATAGGCGAAGAGCAGCAGTGGCACCGCGGTGATTACGCCCGAGCTGGCGAGGAGGAGTTGGGTCGCGGCATCGACCCGACCGAGGGCACCGGCGCCGGTATGGTGCTGCCAGAGGAGAAAGCCGACGGCGAACGGGGCGAGGAGCAGCGTTTCGACGGTCAGGCCGATGAGGGAGCCGAGCGGAGATTGCTTCCGGAGCAGGCCGTAGCCGCCCCACGTGCCGGCGAGCGCGAGCGCGATCCACGGTGGATGGCCGAGTTGCGCGACCATCACGGCCACGCCGGCGGCGGCGCAGCCGATGGCGACCCATTGCAGCCGCCGCAGATGCTCGTGCAGCACCAAACGCCCGACGGCGACGTTGACGAGCGGCACGAGAAAATAACCGAGGCTACACTCGATCACGTGACCGGTATTGACGCCCCAGACGTAGATCAGCCAGTTCGCGGTGAGCAGGGTGGCGCTGAGGAAATTAAGCCCGAGCGAACGCGGCCGGCCGAGGGCGGCGCGCACCTGACCGAAGGTCCCCTGCGCCAGCACGAGCAGCAGCACCAACCCGAGCGACCAGACGTGGCGGTGCGCGATCAACTCCACCGGATTGATGCCGGCGAGCTGTTTCCAATAGAGTGGCACGAGCCCCCAGGCAAAATAGCAGATGGCCGCCGCGAGTGCGCCGGACTTGGCCGCGGCGGAGGGCGGGGCGGAACGGGTGGGCGAAGCCGGGAGGGACACGCGGTGACGTTCGCCGGCGGGCGCGCCGGCGGGCGCAGGCTACTTCTTCGTCGCGCCGGCGCTGAATACGAAGCGTTCCGCAAACTCGGTCGTGGCCTGCGTGCGCGCGGCCTCGGCGGCCTTGCCTTGCGCGACGAGTTCGCCGGCACGTTTGTCGACCCAGCGTAGTTTGAAGCTTTCTTCGACGGATCCGGCGATGCTGGAGTTTTCCTTGGCCACCGCCGGTTTTTTCGAAAACAGGCACCCCGAGGAGAACAGGGCGATGAGGCTGAGGGCGGTCAGAAACAGAGGAGGGGTCATGGGAATTTTCGGGGCCGCGAACGTGGCGGGGACGCCGGAAGACCGCGAGGGAAACTTTTTGGTTTCGCGCTGGAGGAAAAATTCTCTTTGGTGGGGGCCATGAGTGACGAGCCCGCGACACCGCCTCCCGCGCTGCGTCTAAAACCGCGGTTGACGCTTGCCGAGCCGGAATCGCCTCCCGCCGCTCAAGCCACGCCGGTGGCCGGCACTCCGCCGCCGCCTCCCGCCGACGCCGAACCGCCCAAGCTCCGACTCAAGCCGCGCCTCCTGGCGACTCCCGGCGACGCGGAACCGGCCACCGTCTCGGCGGCGCCGGCCGAGCCCGCGGGTGTGGCCCCGCCGCCCCCGCCTGAGGTGATTGCGCCGGCCGCCCTGCTTCCTCCCGCGCTGTCCGCCGCGCCGATCGCGCCGCCACCACCCGCGACTGTCCCAACGGCCTCGTTGCCGCCACCGCCGCCGCCGGCTGCGGCGTCGACACCGGCGCCGGCTGGTGAGGCCGTAACACTCAAGCTGAACGCCAAGCTCGCCGCACCGCCTCCGCCGCAGGGCGAAGCGCCGCCGGCGGTTCCGGCGAGTGCGCCCACCGCCCCGGTGAAGTTTCCGCCGCCGCCGGCTGCGGCGCCCCCGCCGCCGCCGCCGTTTCCCGTCGTGGCTCCGCCCTCCACCGGCAAGACCACGCCGCCGATTCCGCACATCAGCGTGACGGCGGAAGAACCCGCCCAAGAGGAGCCGGGGCCGGCCAAACCCGAGCAACGCCGCGCCTTCAAGCTCGGCGTCGCGGCCGCGGGCCTCGCTGCACTCCTCGGGCTCGGAGCGGGCGGATATTTCTTCTGGACGAAATTGATTTCGCCCCCGCTGGCCCCGCTGGCTGCCAAGCCCGCCGCGCCCGCGCCGGCCGCCGCGATGCCGGTCACCTCGAGCCGGGCGACAAAGCCCGCCGCACCGCTCACGCCTTCGGACACCGCCAATGCCCTGGCTCACGCCCCGGTCAACGCCATCAACAAAGCGCAGGAGGCGGTCAATGCGCGCCGGGCCAGCGAACAGTCGCGCCTGGACGCCATGGCTTCCGGTCAGGACGCTCCGGCCAAACCCGCGGCCGACGCGCCGCCGCTCGCCGACGCCGCCAAAGCCGGGAAAAGCGCCGGGCCGGCGGCGATGAAACCTGCCGCCGCCGCGACCCTCGCACCCGGCGTTTCGGCGACCAGCTCGGATGTGGACGCCGTAGCCGAGGCGTCCCCGGCGTTCCGGGCGTTTGTGGCCAATGCAAAAATCACCGGCGTCATCGGCGGCAGCCCCGCAAAAATCATCCTCAACGGGCGGCTGGCGCGCTCCGGCGACGTGGTGGATCCCGCCCTCGGCATCACCTTCGACCGCATCGATGCGGAGCGAAAACTCCTCGTGTTCAAAGAAAAATCCGGCGCCAGCGTCACGCGGAAATATTGAGGCGGGGCCGTGGCGCGGGCGCCCGGGACGGCCCCGGCCTGCGGCCGCCGCCCAGGCCTCACTTCGCCAGCGCCGCGTCGCGGATCAGTTTCACTACGGCCGGATCGGTCGCGATGCCGAGCACGCCGTTCACCACAAATTGGATACCGATGCAGAGGATGAGAAACCCCATGACTTTTGAGAGGGCGTTCATGCCGTTGAGGCCGATGACGCCGACGACGCGTTCCGACAGGCGCAGGGTGCCGTAGGTGATCACGGCCACGATCAAGATCCCAAGGATGATCGCCACGTAGTCGAGCCAACCGGTGGAGAGCGAGGTGAACCCGATCGTCACGGCGATGGAGCCGGGGCCGCTCATCATCGGCATAGCGAGCGGGGAGAACGCGACGTCGCGTTTGGCCCGCGCCGCGGCGTTCACGGCGTCGTCTTTTTCGGGATCGCGCGGCGGCGCCAGGAGCATGCCCGAGCCGATACCCGCCACGAGCAACCCGCCGGCGATGCGCAGACCCGGAATCGAGATGCCGAAAAAACTCATGATCAGGCGCCCGCCCACGAGGAAGCTCACGAGGATTACCACCATGTAGACGCACGCCATGCGCAGCTGCTGGAGCCGCCGCTCTCGCGTGTCGCCCTCGGTGATCGCGAGGAAGGTCGGCGCGGTGGCGAGCGGGTTGATGAGCGGCAGCAACGCGATCACGGTGCCTAGAATGAGCTCCCAGAAGTGAGAGACGTTGGACATGCGCGGAGTTTCGCCGACTCCGCGCCGCGGTGCAAGGCGGGCCCTTTTGGGCTTTGATCGGGGCGGATGAACCGGTTGAGTGCGGCTTGCTTTCCGCCTCCCCCCCCCCCCGACGGCGACCCTCTCACCCCTATGAAACGACCGGCCCTGTGTTCGCTGCTCGCTGCCCTCGGCGCGAGCCTCGTCTCCGCCCAGAGCGCAACGCCGCTGCTCTTGCAGTCGCCCACGCTCAGCCAGACCCAGATCGCCTTCGCCTACGGCGGCAGCCTGTGGGTGGTGGCCCGCGACGGCGGCGAGGCGCGGCGGCTCGTCGCCGCCGATCCGGGCACGGCCAGCGGACCGCTGTTTTCGCCGGACGGATCGCGGGTGGCCTTCACCGCCGAGTTCGACGGCAACCAGGATGTTTACGTCGTGCCGGCGGCCGGCGGTGAACTCAAGCGCCTCACCGCGCACCCGGGCACCGACGTCGCCGTCGCGTGGTCACCCGACGGCACGCGCATCCTCTTCCGCTCCTCGCGCGAGGCTTACTCGCGCTTCGAAAAACTGTTCACCGTGCCGCTCGAGGGCGGGTTTCCGACGGAGGTGCCGGTGCCGATGGGCGTGCAGGGCGCCTACTCCGCCGACGCCGCCCGGCTCGCCTACGTGCCCCGCTGGAACCGCCGCGCCGGGGCCGGCGACGCCTACATCGCGATCAAGAACTACCGGGGCGGAAAAACCTCGCCCATCTGGATCGCCCAGCTGGCCGACTCGGCCGTGACGTCCGTGCCCCGTGAAAACTCCAACGATTTCAACCCGCTCTGGGTCGGCGACAAAGTCTATTTCCTCTCCGACCGCTCCGGCGCGACCACGCTGTTCAGCTACGACGTTACGTCGCGCGCCGTGGTCCAGCTCGTGAAAAACGACGGCTTCGACCTGAAGTCGGCCGCGGCCGGTCCGGGCGCGATCGTCTACGAACAGTTCGGCTCGCTGCACCTGTTCGATCTCGCCACCTCAACGTCGCGCGCCGTCGCGGTGCGCCTCGCGGCCGATCTCCCGCACGTGCGTCCGCGCTTCGAGAAGATTGCGGCGCGGCAACTAACCAACGCCGCGATCTCGCCGAACGGCGCGCGCGCGGTGTTTGAAGCGCACGGCGAAATCCTCACCGTCCCCGCCGAGAAGGGGGATGTCCGCAACCTGACGCGTTCGCCCGCCGTCGCCGATCGCGACCCGGCCTGGTCGCCGGACGGCCAGTCGATCGCCAGCCTCTCCGACGAGTCCGGCGAATATGCCCTCCAGGTCCGCGACCAATCCGGTCTCGGCGAGGTCAAGCAATTCAACCTCGGCTCGCCGCCGTCGTTTTTTTATAGCCTCGCGTGGTCGCCCGATTCCAAAAAAATCGCCTACAGCGACAAGCGCGGCCAGCGCTGGTATCTCGATCTCGCGTCCGGCCAATCGACGCTCGTCGACCGGGACGCCTCCCAGCGGGTGGCCCGCCAGGCCTGGTCGGCCGACAGCCGCTGGCTCACCTACACGAAGAACCTGCCGAACAACCTGAGCGCCGTGTTTGTCTACTCCCTGGAGACCGCCAAGGCCGTGCAGGTCACCGACGGCATGAGCGACGCGCGTTCGCCGGATTTCGACCGCAGCGGCCAATATCTTTACTTCACCGCGAGCACTGATGTCGGCCTCACCTCGGGCCGGTCCAACATGAGCAGTATCGGTCATCCGATGACGCGCGCGGTTTATCTCGCGGTGCTACCCAAGGACCTCGCGTCGCCGCTCGCGCCCGAGAGCGACGAAGAGAAGGACGAGGCGGCGAAGGATCAGGACGCCGGGAAGAAAGCCGACCGGGAAGGGAAAGGTGCCGGCCCGGAGAAGCCGGCCGCGGAGCCGGCCGCAACTGCCGACGCGAAGCCCGCGGCCGAGGCCGCCAAGAAGAAAGAAAAGCCCGCGGCGAAGGTCGTCATCGATTTTGACGGACTGGGTCAGCGCATCCTCGCGCTGCCGTTGCCGGAACGAAACTATGGCGGGCTGACGGCGGGCAAAGAAGGCATCGTCTATGTGATGGAAGGCCCGCAGGTCGCGGGCGGCGGCGAGGGCCCGACCAAGTATGCGTTGCAGCGCTTCGATCTGAAGACGCGCAAGACCGAGAAGATTCTCGACGGGGTGGAGGAGTTTCACCTCGCGGCGAAAGGCGAGAAGATGCTCTGGAAGGCGGAGGCCAAATGGTTCATCGGCGGCGCCGACAAAGCGCCGAAGGCCGCCGATGGCGCGCTCAAGCTCGAGGCCGTCGAGCTCGCGGTCGATCCGCGCGCCGAGTGGCGCCAGATGTTCCGCGAGGTGTGGCGGATCCAGCGCGATTTCTTCTACGACCCAAACTACCACGGCCAGGACCTCGCCCAGCTGGAAAAGGTCTACACCCCCTTCCTCGCGGGCATCGCCAGCCGCGCCGACCTGAACTACCTGTTCGCGGAAATGCTCGGGCAACTGAGCATCCAGCACATGTATGTCGCCGGAGGCGCGAAGCCCGACACGAAGACGGTCACCGTGGGCCTCCTCGGCGCCGACTACCGGGTCGTGAACGGCCGCTACCAGTTCGCCCGCGTCTTCGACGGCGAAAACTGGAATCCGTCGGCCAAGGCGCCGCTCACCCAGCCGGGCGTCAACGTCAAGGCGGGCGAGTTTCTCCTCGCGGTGAACGGGCGCCCGCTCACGGCGAACGAGGAAATCTTCGGCTTTTTTCTCGGTTTGGCGGCGAAGCAGGTCGTGTTGAAAGTCGGCCCCAACGCCGACGGCACCGGTGCGCGCGAGGTGACGGTGGTGCCGGTCGCCAGCGAGGCCGCACTGCGTAATCTCGCGTGGATCGAGGGCAACCGGCGCAAGGTCGACACCCTCAGCGGCGGGCGGCTCGCCTATATCTACGTGCCCGACACGGCGGTGCCGGGCTACACGAGTTTCAACCGCTATTTTTTCGCCCAGGTGGGCAAGCAGGGCGCGGTGGTGGACGAGCGGTTCAACGGCGGCGGCTGGCTCGCCGATTACATCATCGACTACCTCAAGCGCCCGATGCTGAGCACCAGCATCACCCGCGAGGGCGAGATCGTGCCGTCGCCGACCGCGGCGATCTTCGGGCCAAAGGCGATGATCATCAATGAATCTGCCGGCTCGGGCGGCGACGCGATGCCGTGGTATTTCCGCAAGGCGGCCGTCGGCCCGCTCGTCGGCACGCGCACTTGGGGCGGGCTCGTCGGCATCGGCGGTTATCCGGCGTTGATCGACGGCGGCACGGTGACAGCCCCGCACTGGGCGATCTTCGGTCTCGACGGAAAATGGGAAGTGGAAAACGTCGGGATCGCGCCGGATATCGAGGTCGAGCTCGATCCGAAGTTGGTCCGCGAGGGCCGCGATCCGCAGCTCGAAAAAGCGGTCGAAGTGGTGCTCGACGCGCTCCGGAAAAATCCGCCGGTGAAGCCACCGGTGCCCGCGTATCCGACTTATACTCCGCGGATGCCGACGGCAAAGTAGCGCGGGTCTCCGGACGGCCTTCGCTCGTTCCGTTCGCCCCAACCGGCGGGGCACAGACCCCCCTGCACCTCACCACGTGTCCACCGGGCCCTTGGGCACGGGGATGGAGTCGCGCGCAAAGACCTCCGCGTCGTTGGGGTCGCGCATGAAGGACGCAACCAGCGGCTCGGGTTGGAATTTGTCCTTCAGCGCGCCGAGCTCGTCGCAGAACTGCGCGCGCCACGCCAAATACTCCGCGACGGCGGCCGCAAAATCCGCCCGCGAGTTGATCGCAAGAATGCTCCGTTTAAAGGGCTTGGCGGGGCCGAAACGTTTGGCATACCACGGCGCGACTTTGCGGAAGAGCCGGCAGCCGTGCTCCTCACCGTAAAATTCGCAATAGCGGTCGAAGTGCCGGCCCAACACGCGGATCCGCTCGGCAAAGTCGGGCTCCGGGAGCAGTTCGCCCGTGCGCAGCAGGTGGGCGGTACGGCGGAAAATCCAGGGGTCGTAGAACGCGCCCCGGCCGATGCTGACGCCGGCGCAGCCCGTCTCCGCGATCATGTGACGGGCAGATTCGGGCGTGGTGACGTCGCCGTTGCCGATGACGGGAATGCGGCGGACGGCGGCGACCACGGAGCGGATGCCGGCGAGGTTGACGGTGCCGGAAAAACCCTGCGCGCGGGTGCGGCCGTGGACAAAGATCGCGGCGACGCCGGTGTCTTCGAGGACGCGCGCCAGATCGGGGGCGGTGAGGTTGTCGTTGTCCCAGCCGAGCCGCATCTTGGCGGTGATGGGAATTTGCACGGCATCGATCATCCCGCGCACGAGGGCCGCGGTCTTGTCGAGCTCGGTCATCATCGCGGAGCCGCCGCCGATCTTCGTCACCTTTTTTACGGGGCAGCCCATGTTGATGTCGACGGACTGCGCGCCGAGTTCCTGGCACATGACGGCGGCGTCGCGCATTTCCTCGGGCACACTGCCGAACAGCTGGATGGCCATCGGCCGGTCGGCGGGCGACGACGCGACGAGTTTGAGGGCGGTGGGATTGCGTTCGAGGAGCGAGCGGGCGTTGACGAGGTCGGTGGTGGCCCAACCGAGACCGCCGAGCTCGCGCACGGTGACGCGCATGGGCAGGTTGGTGTAACCGGCGAGCGGCGACAGAAAGAGATTCGAGGCAAGCTCGTACGGTCCGAGGCGCATGGTCAGCGGGCTCCTTCCGGGCGGCGGAAGCGGAAGAGCAGGGTGATGACGAGGCCGGCGGTGAAAATGAAGAGACTCAGCTGCAGCCAGAGCGAATTGAGGCGGAGCGCGGGGGGCGTGAGGAGGTTGGCCCGCCAGACCTCGTGAAACACATAAGCGAGAAAACCCTGCAGCAGCGTGCCGAGCCAGAAGAGCATGGCGCCGAGCCAAGCGAAGGTTTCGGCCCGGCGTTTGGGCGCGAGCCAGTAGTCGCGGTGGGGCAGGTTGACGAAGCGTTCGGGCATGCGGGGGAGATAGCGGGTGAGGGCGAAAAACAGGCCGCCGATGAAGAGCGAAATCCCGATTTGGCCCAGGGTGTGGCTGTCGCGTGCCATCCATCCGTTCGGTCGTCCGTCGGCGCCGAAGTGCGTGGCGACGCGGCCGGGCAAGGAGCCGTTTTGGCGAGCGGCGAGAGCGAGCGCGGCGATTGACGCGGCTAAAAACAGGATACGGGCGAAATGGAGCACGGGAGGAGAGAAACGGTGGTGGTAAGTGGCGGCCGCTGGCGGTTGGGGCAAGGCGAGATGGCTGGCCGCGTCGCTGCGCGCCTCGCCATGACCCGCAGGGCTCAGCGGGCGGCGAGGGCGAGCTTCATGCGGCGCAGGGCTTCGGCGAGTGTGGCGCGGGTGCAGCCGAGATTCATGCGGACGTAGTGGCCTTTCGCGGCGCCGAAATAGGTGCCTTCGCTGAGGCCGACACCGTGTTGTTCGAAGTGCGCGATGGGATCCGCGAGGCCGAGGGCGGCGACGTTGAGCCAGGCGAGGTAGGTCGCCTCGATGGGCGCTTCGATGACGATGCCGGGAAGTTCGCGGGCGACGGTGGCGAGGAGGAAATCCCGGTTGCCGCGGAGGTAGGCGAGCAGGGCCTGGCGCCACGGCTCGCCGTCGCGGTAGGCGGCTTCGCAGGCGACGTAGCCGAGGTTGTTCACTTCGGCCACGATGCCGGCCGTGGCGCGGACGAAGCGCGTGCGCCGCCCAGCGTCAGAGATGATGGCAAACGAGGTGCCGAGGCCGGGCACATTGTAGGTCTTGCTCGGCGCCATCAGCGTGATGGTGCGCGCGGCGATTTCGGGCGAGAGGAGGGCGGTGGGAATATGTTTCAGCGCCGGATCGAGAATGAGATCGCAGTGGATCTCGTCGGAGCAAAGGACGAGGTCGTGGCGCTCGCAAAAGTCGGCGAGGCGCACGAGTTCCTCGCGGCGCCAGACGCGGGCGACGGGGTTGTGGGGATTGCAGAGGTAGAACAGCTTCGTGCGCGGCGTGACGGCGCGCTCAAGCGCGTCCCAGTTGATCGTCCAGGCGCCGGCGGTGAGTTCGAAGGGGACCTGCACCGATGCGCGCGCGGCGTTTTTCGGCGCGCTCATGAAGGGCGGGTAAACCGGCGAAAGCGTAAGCACTTCTTCGCCGGGGGCGGCGAAGGCCTGGGCGGTGACATTGAGGGCGACGACGAGACCGGGGAGCCAGACGATCCAGGATGCGTCGATTTTCCAGCCGTAGTTGCGCTCCATGGCGTCGACGACGGCGTCGACGGTGGACTTCTCGGGGCGCGCGTAACCGAAGATGCCGTGGTCCACGCGCGCGTGGAGCGCGGCGAGGATGGCGGGCGCGCACTTGAAATCCATGTCGGCGACCCACATCGGCAGAATGTCGCGGCCAGCGTATTTCTGCCATTTTTGGGAGTCGGTCTCCGCCCGCTGCACGGGGGTGTCAAAATCGAAGGTCATAGGAGAAAAGTCGGGGTCCAAACCATGGTCGGCCCGGGTGCGCAGTGAATCGCGCTCGGTTCCGAGTGAAATGCCGCTTCGAAGGTCGTTTGGTGCTTAGTTTTCAGGGAGGGGGACAGACGCTTGGTTCGAGCCGCTGAGCAGAGTGTTGAATACGCTCGGTTCCGTGAACCGGCACGGGGCCGATCGGACGCTTGGGTCGCAGGCTAGGAATGGTGGGCTTGGTTGGAACATAAATGCAGTCAGCAGTGTTGGACTGGAGCGTAGCCGTTAAGGTCGTTCGCTGGCTTACCGCAACCGATAACGTTTCGAGAACGGGTTACCCCAGCGATACCTCGAAGTAAAGACCAGCCCCCCGGGGCGGCGGCGGTCTGGCAACTCGTCCAGGGCTGTTCTCACTGCGTCGTTCTCGGACTTGTTTTATCCCGATCACCCGGCGGCTGAACAGCCAACTGAGCGCCGCGCCCTTTTTGGTAAAAAACTCTCCTCGACCGAATCGAACCCAATGCTTGCCCGGCCGGGGTTTTGCAATCTCCTCGCCCCCCGTCAGTCGGCTCAAGTTCACTCCGCGACTCTCTTGCACCCGGCCCAACGACCTCCCGAAACATCTCTGCATCGGTTGCCACGGGCGACGGCCCCACCCACCACGTCTCCTCAACGCACTCCTGATCAAATTTTCAGTATCTTGGAGGCGCGGGCCGGAATTGAACCGGCGCATAGAGCTTTTGCAGAGCTCGGCCTTACCACTTGGCTACCGCGCCTTTGACTCAAGAGGTGTCGACGTTGCAGGAAAAAAAACGGCGCGCAAGCGCCGAAATGATTTTCAGCCCGCCCGCCGCAGGGCTCCGCACCGCTAAGCGACGAGCGCAGGGGAGCGACCACGGTTTGCCGATTTTTTCCGACGAATTTTCGCGCGCAGGGCCAAGCGAGGGGGATGAACATCGGGGTGGGGACACGGGCGGCTCGGAAACTGGCGGCGCGCGAAGCGTGGATAGGATGGCCGGCCGCATGCGCACGCGCCGCCTGGCGCTGCTCGGGCCGAACAGCCGCGTCTTGATTCTCGCGAAAGTGCGGCCGAGCAATCTGGCCAATCGGGGGTTGGGCCTGGCCGTGTCGGCCCTCCCCGCGCACGGGCGGGAGCGCACCGGGGTGGAGCCACTCCTGCGGACACTGTCGTGGATTCGGCCCGTTACGCCGGCACCGGGTATCAGCCCGCGGGCGGGGTTGAGGTCTGCGGCCCGGCCGGTTTCGCGCGGTGCTGCGATGACTCTCACGTGACGCATGGCGCGGCGAAGCGACTCTGGCTGCGCGCCTGGAGCGCGCACGCGCGCGCACGTTCGGCCAATCCTTTGCCGCCGTTGCCCGGAGAACAGGCGCGGGCCTTCGGAGCGTTGCCCGGGCCGTTGCGCTGTGCCGAAAGTCTGGCCAAGACGGTGCGCGCGGTGCCCGACCCGCGTGGTGCCGCGGGCCGGCAACGCCCGCTGCCGGCGATGCTCACCAACGCGGTACTCGGTCTGGCCTGCACGGTGCGCACTATCTGCGACCTGGTTCACTTTGGCTAAGAATTGCCTCCACCCAACGACGGCTACGCGGGTTTCGGGTGCCGCCAAGAATCCGCGCATCGTTGCGCCTCCGGGCGAGGGCTGCTGGCGCAAGGTCCTCGCGGCGGTCGCACCGGCGTTTCCGCCCCGGGCGGTGCTCGATGCACAACTCAGTCCGCGGGCCCGGCCGGCGTTGTTGGCGATCGACAGCAAGACCCCGCACCGCTGCGTGGCCACCCTCATCACCGGATGCGATGCCCCCAAGGGCGAACCCCTCGCGCGAATCGCCCGCGATGGACCCGGCCACAAAAAAACTCGCGCGCATCCGCCAGTGTACGCTCTGCCCGCGGGCGCCCTCGGCGGCAAATCGATCGACGGCGGTCCACTTTAGGCCGACGCCGCGCTCGTGCGTAAACTCGTCCAACACCCCGGCGCACTCACCGTCGTTCACCTCAAAGAAAATCAACTCCACGCGTCCCGGCGGGCCGAGACTTTGCTGACCTAGCAGACCCCCTTTTTTCTCCACGCCCCTCAAACCAGGCCACCGCCGCATCGACCAGCGACCCCGACCGCACCCTTGACATCACCCCGGAAGAACTTGGCTTCGGCGATGGCGCGCCGCTCTTCGACATCACGCGCGACCGCACCGATCAAGCCTCCGCGAAAAGCGGCCGCGGCCGACGTGGGTTCATCCTCAGCGAGCCCCTCACCCCGGGTGACGCCTTGATCGGGTCCGCGGCCGTTGGCCCAGCGAAAATAGAAACCACCAGTCCCGCGACGCCACGTGGCTCGAGGGCAAAACCCGCGCCCGCACCGGTCTTCCCGAGGCCAACCTAACGCTGTCGCCCGGCCTCTTTCCTCTCTGCTGCCGCCGCCGAAATCCCGAAAAATGTGCGCCCGTTTTCATCTTTCGCCACCCAGGGCACCTCCCCACCGCCGTGCGCTAACTTTCGCAAACCTATGTACTGCAGGAATTAAAAGCTATCGTCAGGTTGGACTTAAGCGCTCGGAAAAATGTCGTGCTCACAACTGGGAAAAGGTCTTGACGGAAGGACGGAAAACATTTTTGGTCTTCCTTCCCTTCGGGGAAAGATCTTTGAAATTTAATTTGTGCGATTGATTGGGACCCCCAATCAAAATTCAAAAAATGGTGTTCTAACTTCGGTTAGGCATCTGGCATCCACTTCGGTGGGTGCCGAGTATAGTAGTTCATGAATCACTAGGTTCTGAACTCTTTTCGGAGAGTTTGATCCTGGCTCAGAATGAACGCTGGCGGCGTGGTTAAGACATGCAAGTCGAACGGTTTTTATTGAAGCGCAAGCAGATATAAAGGCAGTGGCGAACGG
>CANHJG010000123.1 GCA_947461205.1 Opitutia bacterium | reverse complement strand
GCCGCAACGAGCCGCGCGCCCGCAAACGACGACCGAAAAACTACCACTTCCTCACCCAGCCCCGCCGACGGATCCGCGTATCCGTTTCCAGGCGCCTGCGATGATCGCCCCTTTCCTTTTCACTCGGGGCTTATCTAAGCGCCATTCGTGTTTGGCTCCGTGACCTCGGTTCGAAACTCGGTGCGCTCTGTGAAAAAGAATTTATTCAGGAAAGTGTGATTGATGCGGGCTAGCCCACCACCAGGCCCGACCGCTACAGACTCCAGCCCACGTCCGCCGTCCACCACTCGCCCCGCCACGCGACCGCGCAGCCACCCGCGAACGCCACGGCAGCCGGCCTAGCGGTCGCCCAACGCCGCAGCGCGACCGGCACCGCCGGGCTCACCTCATTTGGCGCGCTGGATGAGCTCCACCTCGTAGCCCTCGGGCGCATCGAGGAACGCGATCACCGAGCCGCTGCCCGTCAGCGTCGGCCCGTCGCTGAGCTTAAAGCCCTTCGCTTCCACCTTGCGGGTGAACTCCGCGAGGTCCTCTACCTCAAACGCGAGGTGCATCAGGTCCGGCTGCACCACGACCGCCGGCGCCCCGGGCGGCATCTGACAAATCTCGATCTCCTCGTCGCTGTTCGGCGTCGCGAGAAACACAATCTGCGCCCCGCGCGGCGACGTGCTGCGCCGGGCCACTTTCAGCTCGAGGGCCTGCTCGTAAAATTTCACCGTGCGCGCGAGATCGTTCACGCGCATCCGGGTGTGGAGAAGTTTTTTGACCATGCGCGGACGTTGCACGCCGGAACCGCGTCGCGCAAGCTGCGCGCACGATGTCCCTCACCCTCTCCGACATTCAGGCCGCCCACCTCCGCATCGCGCCCCATATCCATCGCACCCCCGTGCTCACGAGCGCCACGCTCGACGCACTCTGCGGCGGACAGCTGTTCTTCAAATGCGAGAACTTCCAGAAAATCGGCGCCTTCAAGGCCCGCGGCGCCGCCAACGCCGTCTTCTCCCTCTCCGCTGCCGAGGCCGCGTGCGGCGTCGCCACGCATTCGTCCGGCAACCACGCGGCCGCCCTCGCCCGCGCCGCCCGCCTCCGCGGCATCGCCGCCTACATCGTCATGCCGTCGAACGCCCCCCAGACCAAAATTGACTCCGTCCGCCGCCACGGCGGCCGCATCACCTTCTGCGAACCCAACGTCGTCGCCCGCGAAACCACGTGTGCCCGGGTGATGGCCGAGACCGGCGCGCGCCTCGTCCATCCCTACAACGATTACGCCGTGATGGCCGGCCAGGGCACTGCCACGGTCGAACTGCTCGCCCAAGCCCCGGACCTTGACCTCGTCATCGCCCCGGTCGGCGGCGGCGGGCTCCTGTGCGGCACGGCCGTCGCCGCGAAAGGCCTGCGCCCCGGCATCCGCGTCATCGCCGCCGAGCCGGCCGCCGCCGACGATGCCGCCCGTTCCTTCGCCTCCGGCACCCTCGCCCCCGTCGCGCCGACGACCACGATCGCCGACGGCCTGCGCACCTCGCTCGGTGAACGTAATTTTCCGCTCATTCGCCAACACGTCGATGCCGTCGTGACCGTTTCCGAGGAGAGCATCGTGACCGCCATGCGGCGCATTTGGGAAGTGCTCAAAATCATCATCGAGCCGAGTTGTGCCGTGCCCTACGCCGCCATCCTCGAGGGAAAAATTCCTGTCGCCGGCCGGCGTGCCGGCATCATCCTCACCGGCGGCAATGTCGACCTCGACTCGCTGCCGTGGCACACAAAATAACCGCCCCTCCACCTCCCATGCGCGTCCTCCTCCTCGCTCTCGCCCTGCTTGCTCCCGCGGTCGTCTCGGCCGCCGATGGACCGCCGCGGGTTTATCTGGTCGGCGATTCCACCATGGCCGACAAACCGCTCGATCTCCCCGAGCGCGGTTGGGGCATGGCGCTCGGGCCATTCTTCACCGATCCACCGATGATCCGCAATCACGCGATGAACGGCCGCAGCTCGAAAAGCTTCATCGCCGAGGGCCGCTGGGAAAAAATCCTCGCCGAGCTCAAGGCCGGCGACTTCGTGATCGTACAGTTCGGCCACAACGACGAGAAGATCGAAGACCCGAAACGCGGCACCCATCCGCAAAGCAGCTTTCCCGACAATCTACGCCGCTACGTCCGGGAAGCGCGCGCCAAAGGCGCCTCCCCGATCCTCGCCACCCCGGTCTGCCGGCGAAAATTCGATGCGGCCGGCCAACTCGTCCCCACCCACGGCGCCTATCCCGCCGCCACCCGCCGCGTCGCCGCCGAAGAAAACGTCCCGCTGCTCGAACTCGAAACCGCCACGGCCACCTGGCTCCAAGCCGAGGGCAACGAATCCACGAAAAAATACTTCATGTGGATCGAACCCGGCCAATTCGCGAAAATCCCCGAGGGGAAAAAAGACGACACCCACTTCGTCGCCGCCGGTGCCACCAAGGTCGCGTCCCTCGCCGTCGCTCAAATCCGCGAGCAAAAACTACCGCTCGCCGCTTGGTTGAAGTAGTATCGGCATTCCCGCTGCCCCCTCCGTCCGCCCGAGGTGGAGCGCGTTGACCCCAACGCGCTTTCAGGAATTCCACCGCTGCGCCGCGTGTCGCCTCAACGAATCCGTCCCTCCCTCACCGGCAACCGCGCCCGCCTCACTCCAGATGAAACACTTCCTTCAGGCCGCTCGCCACCGGGCTGTGGTCCGCGTTCGACGGCATCACGTCGCCCATGTGTTTCCACCAGCGCTGGCACACGTCCGTTTGCGCGATCGCCGCCCAGCGGGCCTCGTCCTCGACCTCCACATACGCGAACAGCTGGCGCGTCCCTTCGTGGAGAAAAATCGAGTAGTTGTGCGCCCCGTGCGCCTTCAACACCGCGGCCAGTTCCGGCCAGATCGGCTGGTGGCGCCGGGCGTAGTCCGCCTCGTGCCCGGGGTGCACGCTCATCACAAAGGATTTTCGGATCATGGAAGTTTCGGGAGATAGGATTCCCCCGGCTTCGGCGCCGCCGGCGCCGCGGGTTTAGCCGCCGCCGGCTCGGTGTCGCGCGCCAACGCCGTCGCCAACATCTCAAAGCGGGCACGATCGGCCGGGTCCCGCGAAATCTTCAGTCCATGCTTGGCCAAAATCAGCGCCTCTTTCGCGAAATTTTGCTGCGCTGCGAGCGTCGCCGCCTGCAGCACCAATGGCGTGTTGCGCGAAAACGTCTGCACTCCCTCCAGCACGACCGCGAATTCCTCCCGGGTCGGCGGGCGCGCGGACCGCGACCAGACCTCCGCGATCAGACCGGAGACGGCGACCATCGGTGGCCGCTGCTTGCGGGCGACGAGGAGCGGCTCCAGCACCTGCACGACCTGCTTTTCGCTCAGCTTGTCCCCGCCCCCGGCCGGTTTCTCCCGCACTTCGTCAAAGCGGAGCCGGGCGAGTTCCAGATAGGCCCGGGGACGCTCGACTTTCGCCGTTGCAGCGGCCTCGAGAAACTTCCGCGCGCGGTCTGTGTGGCCGGCGCCCCGCTCGTCGAGCCCGAGGGCAGCCAGCAGCGGCGCCTCGCGTTCGCCGCGAATATACGGCGCGATCAGTGCCAGGTGCGCCTGGTCGCCGTGCTTCCCCAGCCGCAGCGCTTCGCCGACGATGCGCCCGACCTCGGACTCCGTCGCATCGCGGAGCGTGAACGGCGGCGCATCGGGCAGCGCCTGCCCTTTTTTCGCGGTGTATTGCATCGACTTGTAGTCGGTGAACCCGATGTAGCCGCGGACTTCCAGGCTCATTTTCTTGTAGTCCAGCCCGAAGCACTCCTTGAAAATTTCCTCGCTGGGCGCCTCGTTGCCGACGCGCGAGAGAAACTTAATGAACCCTTTTTGATACCGCTGCCCGCGCCCATAAAGACACATGTGCACAAAAGCATAGGACTGCGCCGACCAGAACGTGCTGCGCTGTTTGGGCGGATCGGCAAACAGCTCGGGGAACGACATCAGGCGGCGTTCATTCAGGATGCGGTTGAAATCGCCGGTGCGCGGGCCGCCGAAGCCGTCGCCGATCTGGGCGAAATTGATCCATTTCTTCGTCACATCAATCGAGGCAAACAACTGCACCAGGCCCTCTTCGAACCAGGGCGGGGCGCGGCCGGACATCTGCCGGCGGATCAGATAACGGAAATACTCCTTGTAGAAACCGCGGTAGGGATCGGCCTCCTCGGTGGTGTTGTCCTCCAGCAGAAACTCGGACAGCGCGAAATCGACCACGATCACGCCGCGTTCGGGGTCGTCAAAAAAGAGACTGTTCGTGCGGTAGCGGTCTTCGTCGCGCTCGGCCGGCAAGAAGCGGTCGAACCCGTTGCCCCGGCCGGTGAGAATGAGGCTCGTCGGCACCGCCACGTCTGCCGTGCTGAAGCCCGGCATGATCTCGTTGATCGCCGCCTGCAGCAGAAAAAAATCCTTCACGAAGCGCGTGGTCTCGCGCGCCGATACACTCGAGAGCACTTCGAAACCGGGGATGGACGCGTAGCGCCAGGCCTCCGGCGGCGGGAGCACCCGGCGATCGGTCACCTCGAAAACCGGCAGCTCGACCGGCGCGTCGCCCACCGTAAAGGGCGCGGCGGGCAGGGCCGGCGCGGCGGTTTGCGCCGCCCCCCACGGGCCGACGCCCGCGGCGAGGAGACCGCCGGCGCGAAGGCAGGCCCGGACAAGGCGGAAAGGCGAGGCGGTCGTGATCATGGCAAAGGCAGGGGAGTTTTGCTTGCGGCGCACACCACGGGCGCGCGTCAGCGCTTGGGGGCGGGCGCCCCGGTCTTGGTCGGGGCCGCCGGCTCCGGCAGCAGCGGCGGCGCCGGCGGCAGGGTGGATTTCAGCGCCTCGAACAACCCCTTGGACTTGGCGTCGGGCGCGACCTTCATGCCGTAGTCGGTAAACGCATGCGCGACGTCGAGCATGC
Organism: Opitutia bacterium; assembly: GCA_947461205.1. Classification (GTDB taxonomy): domain Bacteria; phylum Verrucomicrobiota; class Verrucomicrobiia; order Opitutales; family Opitutaceae; genus GAS368. Next base: position 9,152 of record CANHJG010000123.1, on the reverse strand, counting down.
CCGCCTGCGCGCTGAGCCCCGCGGCCGCGTAGAGCATCTTGAGGCGCCCGGGAAACAGGCGCACGCCTTCGACGAGATAGACCACGTCCTCCTTCTTCGGCGGCGTGGCGCTGCGCACCCACGTTTCCGTCATCAGCTCATAAACCTCCGGCAACGACGGCGGCTGCAGGCGCGCCGCGAGCAGCGGACCCGTGATCGCCGCGACCTGCTCCGGGGAAAACCGCTCCCCGGCGCCGGGCTGCGCCAGCGCGTCGGCATAACGGAACCGCGCAAGTTCCAGGTAGGCGCGCGGGCGGACGACTTTGGCCGCCGTGGCCGCCTCGATAAATTTCCGCGCCCGCGTTTCTTCGCCATTGACCCGGTCGTAGAGCCCCAGCGCCGCGAGCAACTTCGGCTCCCGCTCGCCCCGGATGTAAGGCGCGGTCAGCTCAGCCTTCGCCTTGGCTTGATGGCCCGCGAGAGCGAGCGCCTCGCCCTTGATCCGGCCGACCTCGGATTCCGTCGCGTCCCGGATCCCCAGCGGCGCACCCGACGTCAGCCCCGCGCCCTTGAGCACATACTCCTGATGCTGGTAGTCGGTGAAATCGATGTAGCCCCGCAGCTCGAGGCTCATTTTCTTGTAGTCCATCTTGAAGCACTCCTTGAACAGTTCCTCCGTGAGCGGCTCTTTGCCCAGCCGCATCAGGAAGGTCCCAAACGGCTTTTGGTAACGCTTGCCCCGACCATAAAGGCACAGGTGGACAAACGCGTAGCACTGCTTGGCCCAGACGTTGTTTCCGAGGGGATTGATCGCTTCGGGCGAATCCGCGGTCACCGCGAAGAACTTCGGAAACGGGACGAGCGCGCGCCGTTGCAGCGCCGCGTTGAAATCCCGGTCCTCCGCCGGCGCGCCCGCGATTTGGAGGCCGTCCGGATCGTCCGCAGCCGTCAGCGCATTCATCGCCGCCACCGCCCCCGCCTGCGCGGAGACCGTGTTCGGATCCTCCAGCTTGCCAAACACGATGTGGTTCGGATCCACCTTCATCGCCATGATGATTTGCGCCATGCCCTCCTCCAGCCACGCCGGCAGCCGCGGCTCGCTCCGGCTCAGCAGAAAATGGACATATTCACGGTAAAGCTGCTTGTCGTGGTCGACCGAAATCAGGCTCGAATCCGTGCCCGTCGCAGCGTCGTTCGTCGTGTCCGTCGCAAGGATGTTCAGCGTCGTTGACTGCAGGTCGATGATGATCGCGGTTTGCTCGCGATTCTTGAGAAACAGGCTGGCCGTCGCGCGGTCGGGGCCGGATTTCCCAGCGGGGACGAAGGCGTCGAACTTCGCGCCCTTGCCGCAGAGAATGAGCGAGGTCGGCACGCCCGTGCGGTTCGGAATCGGCCAGACGAGCGCCAGTGCCTCCTTGAACTGGTCAAAATCCTTGATCAGCCGCCGCGTGGCCTTATCAGAAGCATTCGAGAGAATCTCGAAGCCCGTGATCTCCGCGTAGCGCCAGGCCTCGGGCGGGGGCAACTCCCGCGTGTCGGTCACGACGAATTTCGGCAACTCCACCACCGGGGCCGCGGCGGCTGCCGCCGCGGTATCCTGGGCCGTCAGGCACGGCGCCTGCACGGCGAGCAGCGCGCACAACAACGCCCCAAGGCGGCGGCAGGGAGGCAGGAACAAAGGCGCGCAAGGCATAGGGGGAGAGACGGACGGGAGCAGGCAGAAGTTTCGGGTCGTTCAGACGGACAACCCCACCCAATCCTCCTCCGTCCCCGAGGGCTAGAGAAAACGGCCCCGGCGCAGCGCCGGCGCGCCCCCCACTCACGCCGCCCACTTGAGCAGCAGCACAAACAGCCCGATGATCGCCCCCGACACCGCGCAACAAATCAGGAACCCGACCGTGTCGACCCGATCCCATCGGCAAAATTCCCACGACGAATTCGGAAACAGCTTCGTCTGGTCAAAGCGCCCGGGATTGCGCCGGGTTTCCGCCATTCCCGCCGCCTCCAACTCCGGCGTGTCGCCCACCGGGGTTTTCATCTTGCCGTAGAACTGGTCGACCCTCGCCCGGTCCGTCGGCCGCGTGGCGTAGCTCACCAGCAGGAGCACGACGAAAGGAAACAGCCCATCGAAGTAGAAGGTCACCGCTTCGCGACCCTGCGGCGCGAGCTTGGCCACGTCCAGACCGAGCTTGCCGAGAATGTAGCATTCGAGATTGAACCGTCCGCGCCCCTCCAGCGCGCTCGCGGGATCCTCGGGATGGATCCGCACCAGTTGCTTCCAATAGACCGGCACGGGCTTCGCCTCGGCCGTCGTGCTCAGGACCGCGAGCGCCGTCGACTGCCGCACGGACCGGACTTCCGTCGCGATATTCGGCCCCACCAAAATCGTCAGCACGGTCAACGACACCGACCACCACACCGCCTTCGCCGTGAGCCGGCGCCAGAAGAAAATTGTCAGGATCGCGGCGCCGAACGGAACATTGACCGTCAGCACAAGTTTCACGATCGATTCGACGTCGCCCATGAGCTCGGCCGAGATCACGCCGAGGCCGAGCACCGTCACGATCGTCCAGCGCGCGGCCGTCACGCCCTGCGCCTGCGTCGCGTCCGGCCGCAGGTGCCGGTAGACGTTGCGCACAAACAGCGACGAGATCGCGAGGGCCTTGGCCGCGAGCGTCGACATCGTGCCGGCGAGCACCCCGGCGAGCATGAGCCCGATCAGGCCGGGACCGAGGAGTTTGTTCGACATCGCCCCCCACACGATGTCCGGGTCCGCGAGTCCGCCGACGCCGAAGAGCGCGATTGCGATCAGGCCGGCAAACGCCCACAGGATGATCATGAAGCGTTTCAGATAATTGCCCGTCACGCCCATGCGCGCCGCAAATTCGTTCTTCGCCGAACCCGCGATCCCCATGTTGTGGCTCAGACCACCGTTCTGCACGATGCTGATAAAGAGCACGGCCGCGATAAAGACCGGCGACCCGCCCGGCCCGGCGAACAGATCCAGCATCTGCCCGGGCACCTTCTGGGCAATCTCCCCCCAGCCGCCGATGGCCGCGAGCCCCGTCGGAATCAGCAGCACCGAAAACACAATGATGAGCACGCTCTGCAGCGCCTCGTTGACCGCCGCCGCCGCCATGCCGCCCAGCACGATGTAGGCGCCCACCACAAGGGTGAACCCGAGGTAGAACGGCAGCGAACGCAGCAGCGTGATGTAGCTGTGCAGTTCCCCGCGCGCCTGCCGGTCGCGCAACGTCGCCAACCGCGCCTTCGCCGCATCGGGCAGCGCGACGGTCCCGGCCACCACCTGTCGCTCCAGCCCCTTGAGCTCGCGATAGTCGTCGACCGACGAACGCTCCGCCGCCGTCCACTCGATCTCGGGCTTCACCACCAAGGACGACGCGATCTTGTAGGCGACGTAATTGCCGAAACCGAGAAACACACACGCCACCACGACCTGAAACAGCGCGTAGAGCCGGCTCAGTCCGCGGCTGTCAAACCGGTCTTCGAACAAGTCCGCTGCCGTCACGAGCCGCACCCGGCGAAACCACGTGTTCATAAACCAAAAATACGGGTTCATGAACACCGTCTGAAACGTAAACCAGACGCCCGTCACGCCGCGCTGAAACACCAGACTCGCCGTGCTCACGGCGCCCTGCGGCTCGGTGGCGTTGCCGAAGTTCAGAAAAAACTGGTAGAGTTTCCCGAGCGACCGGCCCGCGAGAAAAAACCCCTCCTCGTTGCCCGCGCCCTTCGTCGCGCGTTTCCCGATATAAACCACCGCCGCCAAGTAGGCGAGGATGACGAACAAATCGACGAGGTGCAGGCTGCCAAATATTCTCATGACAAAGTCCGGGGTGAAAGAGGTTCGCCAAAACCTGCGCCGCCCCGGCCCCCGCGGCGAGCCTACATCGCACCGGTGCGTCCCGCCCCCGGCCGGTCCCCATCGCCCGCGCCCCACGGAAACCGGGCACAAAATCGGTTGCTTTCGGCCGTCGCCGCCCGAAAGTCTGACAGTCCGGTCTATGCCCGCGCCCGCCCCCACCCTCCGCTCGCTCGCCAAGGTCCTCGGCCTCTCGCGCACCACCGTGTCCGACGCCCTGCGCGGCTCCCCGCGCGTCGATCCCAACACCGCCGCCCGGGTCAAAAAGGTCGCTAAAGATGCCGGCTACCGCCGCAATCCCCTCGCCGGCGCACTCATGTCGGAACTGCGCCGCTCGCGCGGTACCGCCTTTCGCGGCGTCCTCGCCGCCGTGGATTTTCACGAGCCCGACCGCCCCGACTCGGCCGCCCGCTTCCACCGCGAACTCGTACTCGGCGCCGATGCCCGCGCCACTGACCTCGGCTTCAAGGTCGAGAAATTCATCGTCGGCCACAACGGCCTCTCGGTACACCGCCTCGACACGATTCTCCAGTCGCGCGGCATCAACGGCATCTTCCTCCTCCCCGCCTGGGATGAGCCCGACCTCTCCGCCCTCGACTGGTCGCGCTACGCCGGCATCTACACTGACTACATCATCGAGCGTCCCGCCCTTCACTCCGTCTGCTCCGACCACTACCGCTCCCTGCTCGCCGCCCTCCAGCGCATCGCGACCCTCGGCTACACGCGGCCCGGACTCTTTCTCCAAAAGCACCACGACGAGCGCCTCCAATACCGCTGGGGCGCCGCGTTCCGTACCTTCCAAGAGCACCATCCCGGCATCAAGCCCGTACCGCCGCTGACCGTGGATACGTTTTCCCGCGATGCCTTCATCGCGTGGTTTCGCAAACACCAGCCCGACGTCGTGCTCAGCCATAACACCGAGGCGATCGATTGGATGGAAAGCTGCGGCGCCGGCGTCCCCTCCACCCATGGTTTCGTCTCCCTCAATGTCCTCATGAAAACCCGTCCGTGCGCCGGGCTGGATCTGCAGCCGCGCCAACTCGGCGCCCGCGGCGCGGAACTGCTCATCGCGCAACTCCAGCGCAACGAGGCCGGCATCCCGGAAGGGCCGTCGACGACCACCATTCCCGCCCACTGGGTCGACGGTCCGACGCTGCGCCCACAGGCGCTTGCCCCGTCCCGTTAGGCGCCCGGCCGCCGTGGTCCGCGTATGATTTTTTCCGACGGATTGATTCGCACTTTCGTGTTCGAAAACTACCCGCACTGGCGGACGCTCGACCTGCCCGCCGTCCTGCCTCCCGCCCGGCCCAAATCGCTGCACGATGCCGCGCGCAGGCTGAGACTCCTTTTCCCGCCATGAATTCCCTTCCTCCCAGCGATCGCGGACTCCCGCCGACGGAGCCGCCCCCGCCCGCGCTCCTCCTGCGCCTCACCCGCCTCGCCGTGTCCCTCGGCCTCGGCCTCCTCGGGGGCGTGCTCTGCCACTACTTGATCTACCGGTTCTCGCTCCCGACGAAACCTTTCATCCATGTCGCTTTCTGAGCCCCATGCTACCGCGGCGAAGGACTCCCGCCGATGGCTTGACCGCGGGACCCGGTGGGGGCGCGGCGCGATTCGCGTCCTGCCTGCCTGGCCCTTTTTTCTCGGCCTCGTGCTCGCTTTCGCCGCCTGCTCCTTCGCCGGCCGCCTCGTGAGCGAACGCCCGCCGTTCGAGCATTTCGTCCGCTTCTTCACGCCGATCCAGCCGCAGCGCTATTTCTCCCCGACCGCTTCGCAGCTCGTCGCCCACGTCCGCCAGACCGTGCCGGCCAGCAAGACCCTCGTCCTCGTCGGCGGCGCCTCCTCTTTCCGCGGCACCGGCCAAAATCCCGGCGAGCTCTGGAGCCTCGAACTCCAGCGCCAACTCGGTCCACGCTACGCCGTCGTCAACTTCGCCACCGATCAGGCCGACCTCCCCGCCTTCGCCGGCGTCGTCTTTGCCGTCCTCTCCCGCGAGTATCCCAAAATCCTCTACGTCGCCCACGGCAACGTCGCCTCCGCCGCCCCCGTCGACGGCGGCGCCGACTACCGCTATCTCTTCTGGGACGCCTACTACAAGGGCCTGCTCCCGCCGTCCGTCGCCGACGCGCCCGCCGTCCACGCCCTCCGCCGCCAACACCTCCGCGACCCCGCCGCCCTCAAAGTCCACGCCGGCCGCTGGCTCGATCAGTACGCCTACGCCTGCGACCTCTGGACCTGGCTCGCCGACCGGAACCTTTTCACGGGCTGGACCGACACCCACCGCGACGCGCCCTTCGCCCCCCGCCACCTCGCCCGCGAAGCCGACGACCCCGGCCTCCGCGAAAGCCAACAGGCCCTCCGCCGCGACCCCGCCTACCTCGCCCACTCCGAGCAACACGCCCGCGCCTTCGCGCGCACCGGACTCGGCCCCGACAAAACCGGCCGATGGCTCCCCCAGCCCGCAGTCTGGACCCGCTTCGCCGAAGAATGCCGCGCGATGTTTCCCGAGGAATTGCGCCCGAAATGCCTCGTCGTCCTCCTCCGCGCCAACCCGTTTTTCCAGCAAAGCCTCACCGTCGATGAACGCCGCCGCACCGACCAAATTTACCAACTCGGCCAGGAGACGTACGAGCAGGCCGGCTATCAGGTCGTCGCGCTGCGCCCGGAAGAGTTCACCGCCGACGACTACCTCGACGGCGGACACTTCATGGCCTCCGGCGGAGCCAAGATCGCGCGCGCCGTCGCCCTCCACATCGAGGATCTCGCCCGCGCCCGGGAGCGCCCGCTGCCCCTGGCCCACCCGCGCGGCGGCCCCGTCGAGCTGGCGTTCATGCTTCCGAAAAACCGCGCGCCCCGCCAGGAGACGCTGCTGGCCGTCCTCCAGGGCCAAACCGCCGAGGTGCTCTCCGTCGAATACCTGCCCGACGAAACCGCCCGCCTCGTTTACCGCGCCGGCCCCACCGCCACGCCGCGCTTCTCCCCGCCCTTCATCGCCCCGAACTTCTCCACCTTGCACTCCCTCCGGCTGAGTCTCGGCAGCCTTTACCCGCGCACCGCCCTGGAAACGGGCGGCCAACTTTCCCCGGCCGACCTCGCTCCGTTGAAATCATGGCTGCTGGTTCGCCTCGACGAGCGCCCCTTCTGGGAACTGCCCCTCGAAGCCCGCGAGGCCCCGCGCGGCGAGGTTTTCCTCGGCGTGAATCCCCTCGCCCCGCTGCCTGGTTCCCAGTTCACCGGCACCTTTCATCTGGCCGAGCGCCGCCCCTTCTCCTCGCGTTCCCTCCGCCGCGATGAAATCGCCGGCGGTCGGATCCAACTCGTCATCACCGAAACGATGGCCGGCCGCTCCTTTCCTCTCGCCACCACGGGCCAGGCCGGCGCCGGCGACGTGCTCTTCGTCCGTCTGACCGCGCAGGGCAACGCCGTCTTCGGCTACGACCACGGGGGCTCCCCCCCGCTCCTTTCGCCCGAAATCCCGCTCGGTTTCGTCACGGCCCATTCCATCGAGTTCAAACTGCCCGCCCTCGCCGGCCCCTTCGCCCCGCCGGACCTCACCGTCCTCGTCGACGGGCGAGTGGTCTGGCAACAACGCGTCCCGTTCTACCGCCCCGCACCCGCCCACCTTTATCTCGGCCAAAACCCGATCGGCGCCACCTCCGCGGAACCCGTGCTCCCCAACGCCACCGTCGACGGCGTGCTCGTGCCCAGCTGGCGCGGCTGATCGCGGCTTCGTCTGCCCGCCTGCGCGCCGCACCCGTCCGCGATTGCCCGGCTCCCAGCTCGTCGAGACACGTTGACGCGGCCGCGTTATTGCTCTTCGTCCGCGTGCTTCATTGCACACCATGAGCCCCTCCACTCGTCCCAAGAAAGTCGCCCTCCTCACCGCCGGTGGCCTCGCGCCCTGCCTCAGCTCTGCCGTCGGCGGACTCATTGAGCGCTACACCGAGATCGCGCCCGACATCGAACTCATCGCCTACCGCAGCGGCTACCAAGGCCTGCTCCTGGGCGACAGCTACAAAATCGGGCCCGCCGAGCGCGCCGCCGCCCCGATCCTCCACCGCCACGGCGGCAGCCCGATCGGCAACAGCCGCGTCAAACTCACCAACGTCAAAGACTGCGTGAAGCGCGGTCTCGTCCCAGCCGGCCAGGACCCGCAAAAAGCCGCCGCCGACCAACTCATCAAAGACGGCGTCGACATCCTCCACACCATTGGGGGCGACGACACCAACACCGCCGCCGCCGACCTCGCCGCCTTCCTCGCGAAACACCACTACCCGCTCACCGTCATCGGCCTCCCCAAGACCATCGACAACGACGTGTATCCGATTCGCCAGTCCCTCGGCGCTTGGACCGCCGCCGAGCAGGGCGCGCGCTACTTCCGCAACGTCGTCGCCGAGCACAACGCCAACCCGCGGATGCTCATCATCCACGAGGTCATGGGCCGCAACTGCGGCTGGCTCACCGCCGCCACCGCCGCCGACTACCGCAAGCTCCTCGACCGCGAGGAATTCGTCCCGGGCCTCGGTCTTTCCCGCGCCAACCTCGACGTTCACGCCGTGTTCATCCCCGAGATGGCCGTCGATCTCGCCGCCGAGGCCGCGCGCCTCAAAGGCCTCATGGACCGCGTCGACAACGTGAACATCTTCATCAGCGAGGGCGCCGGGGTGGAATCCATCCTCGCCGAAATGCAGGCCAAGGGCCAGGAGGTCCCGCGCGACGCCTTCGGCCACGTGAAGCTCGACGCCATCAATCCCGGCAAATGGTTCGGCGACCAGTTCGCCAAAATGCTCGGCGCCGAAAAAACCCTCGTCCAGAAATCCGGCTACTTCGCCCGCGCCGCCGCCGCCAACCCCGACGATCTCCGCCTCATCAAGAGCTGCACCGACCTCGCCGTCGAATGCGCCCTCCGGCGCGAGAGCGGCGTGATCGGCCACGACGAAGACCGCGGCGGCATCTTGCGCGCCATCGAGTTCTCGCGCATCAAGGGCGGCAAACCGTTCGACCCCGCGACCCCGTGGTTCGGCGAACTGCTCACCGGCATCGGCCAGCCGAAAGGCGCGACCGTGCACATGAAGCATTGACGCGGTTCTGCCCGTCACCCGGCTCGTGAGAGCAGGGACCGCGCGACCACCTCTCACCCCCTAGCCCGTATGTTTCACACCCAACCTGACCAAATGCATTTCACAGAGCAGCGGTGTTAACGAACAAGGACAAAGTTGGGATCGGCGAGGAGCCGATTGAGGACGTGGAGCATTTTGCGCATGACGGCGACGAGGGCGACCATCTTGGG